>NZ_CACSJM010000149.1 GCF_902706185.1 Roseomonas sp. 18066
GGGGTGGCGGGCGGTGCTGTGGTCGCTCTGCGGCCTCGGCGTGCTGAACGCCCTGCTGGCCTGGCGCTGGATCCCGGCGGGTGTGGCGCCCTCCAGCCAGCAGGATAGCGGCCAGGTGCTGCGCAGCTATCTGCGGCTGCTGCGCTCGCCGGCTTTTTTGGGATATGCGCTGGGCGGGGGGTGCGCCACGACCTCGATGTACGCCTTCATCGCCGCGGCGCCCTTCATCATCACCGGGGAGCTCGGCCGGTCGTCGGGCGAGGTCGGCGTTTATCTGGCCATCGTCGTCTTCGGCATCTGGCTGGGCAGCGCCTGCGCCAGCCGGCTGGCGCGGCGGGTGCGGCTGGCGTCGCTGATGGTGCGCGGCAACCTGGTCAGCCTGTTCGGCGCTTCTCTGTTCCTTGGCGCGGTGCTCAGCGGAAATCTCGGGGTGGCGATCACCGTGGTCAGCATGGCGCTGTTCACCTTCGGCGCCGGCATGGCGGGGCCGCCGGCGCTGGCCGAGGCGCTCAGCGTCAATCCGAAGGTGGCGGGCTCGGCCAGCGGCCTCTACGGCTTCGCGCAGATGGGCATCGGCGCCATCTGCACCGCGCTGTCGGGCGCCAGCCACGAGCATGCGCTGACCGTCGGCATCATCCTGGTCAGCGCCGGCGTGCTGAGCCAGCTTGGCTTCTTCATGGCGCTGCGCGCGCCGCGTCTGGCAGGATCGGCGGCATGAAGCGACAGAGCGTGGCGGTGATCGGCCTGGGCGGCATCGGCGGCAGCCTCGCCGCGGCGCTGCAGGCGGCGGGGCGGCACGATGTGCTGTGCTGCGCCCGGCGGCCGCTGCAGCGGCTGGTGCTGGACCACCCGGAGGGGCAGGTCGATGTCGCCGTGCGCGCCGCGACCGGGCCCGAGGGGCTGGCGCCGGTCGACTGGGTCCTGCTCTGCACCAAGGCGCAGGATTGCGCGGCGGCCGCCCCCTGGCTGCGCGCGCTCTGCGGCCCCGACACGCGGGTCGCGGTGCTGCAGAACGGCATCGGCCATGCGGCGCGGCTGGACGGTCTGGTGGCGGCGGCGCGCGTCGTCCCTGGCGTCGTCTATTTTAACGGCGAGCGGCTGGCGGAGGGGCATCTCCGCCTGCGCCGCGTCACCGAATGCGACATCGCCGTGCCCGACGACGCCGCGGGCCGCGACTTTGCTGGCCTGTTGTCCGGCAGCCTGGTCGGCGCGCATCCGGCGCCCGATTTCGTCACCCGCGCCTGGCGCAAGCTGCTGATCAACATCGTCGCCAATCCGCTGACCGCCATCACCCGGCAGCGCCAGCATGTGCTGCGGCGCGACGACATCCGCGCCCTCGGCCTCGGCCTGCTGGAGGAGGCGGTGGCCGTCGGCCGCGCCGAGGGCGCGGTCTTCCCCGACGGCGAGGCGGCGGCGATCTGGGACCTGCTGATGACCTATCCGGCCGAGGCCGGCACCTCGATGTACCACGACACCCTGGCCGGAAGGCCGCTGGAGATCGAGGCGCTGAACGGCACCGTGGTCGCCGCCGCCGAGCGGCACGGCATCGCGGCGCCGCAGAACCGCATGCTGCTGACGCTGCTGCGCGCGGTGAGCGACGCCCACCGCTGAACCGGTTCCCACGCGGGCTTGCCTGGGGCCGCCGCCTTTTCGCCGCAGTTGCCCGCTGCGCTGGCCCCCGAGACGGGGAGAAAGCCGTGCAGCACAGCAGCATCGCCTGGAAGCAGATCGGCGTCGGATACCTGGTCTGCGGCTGCGTCTTCCTCGGCGCCGTGGCCGGCATCGCCCTGCCGCCGCGGCCGTCGCATGCCAGCGAGAACAGCCTGCTGGGCTTCGCCGTGCTGGTGGTGGCCTGGGCGCTGTGGTGGCTGACGCGCTGGCTGTGGCGGCAGGTCGCGCCCGATGGCCTGCCGGCGTCGTGGCAGGAGCCGGCGAAGACCACCGCGGTGCTGGCGCTGCTGCTCGGTTCCCTGGCCGGCACGGCGCTGCTCGGCGCGCGCTTCTGGCAGATGACCCATGGCTGAGCCCGGCTTCGTCGCCCGCCCGGCGCGGCGCCAGGCGCTGGTGGTGCTGGCGATCCTGATGCCGATCCTGGTCTTCGGCGCCATCGGCCTGCCGCTGCATCCCGAGGCCCCCGCCGTGATGCGCGGCATCGGCCTGCTGATCCTGCTGCCGCTGGCGGCCTGGGCGGTGCAATGCCTGCGCGCCCTGCTCGACCAGCGCCCGCTGATCGCGCTGGATGCCGAGGGGCTGCTGTGGCGCCGCTGGTCGGGGCAGCGCATCCCCTGGTCCGCCTTCGGCCCTTGGCAGGAGAGGGGGATCGGCTTCGGCCCAATGCTGTGCTTCTGGCTGGCCCGCCCCGCGGACCACCCGCCCGGCATGCTCCAGGGCCTGCTGCGCCCGGCCAACCGCTGGCTCGGCTTCGGCGACATCGCGTTGAGCGCCGCCGGCACCGACCGCCGCTTCGAGGAGCTGGCCGCCGCGCTGCGCCGCTTCGCGCCGCCGCCGCCGCTGCCCGCCGATCCGGCCCTGGCGCGGCGGGTGCTGAAGGCACGCGCCCGGCAGGCGCGGCGCGGAGGGGGGCAGGCCTAGAACATGCTGTCTTCGGACAGACGAAGACAGCATGTTCCAAGACTTTGTTTGATCGCGCGATTCAGGCTTCAGTCGGAGAAGATGCGGGCGTCGGGGCCTTCCGGACCCTGCTCGCCTTCTTCCTCGACCCGGCCCAGGAAGCCGGCGGCCGCAGCCAGCAAGGCGAGGATCGTGGCCAGGACCAGCGCCTGCACCGCCCCGCCGCCGCCCAGCCGCGGCAGCATCGCGGCCAGCGCCAGCAGGATGGGCGCGGCCATGCGCGCCACGCCCTCGACCAGCGCCTGCAGGGCGCCGGCGGCCGGCGAGCGCCCGACCGGAGCGCTGCGCAGCAACCGCGTGGTCAGCCCGGCCTCGACCAGGCCGCGGCCCACGGACAGCGCCAGCAGCCCCAGCAGCAGCAGCCCGGCCGCCTGGCCCGGCGGCAGCGCGGCGAACAGCGTGTAGCCCGCCGCCAGCAGCAGCGCCCCCAGCGACACCAGCGGCGCGCCCGGGCGGCGGTCCAGCAGCCAGCCGGCCGCCAGCGCCGCCAGCCCGACCAGCAGCCCGGCGAGGCTGACCGGCACGCCCAGGGCGCCGGGGCCGAGACGCCAGCCCTGCATGACGTGGATGATCAGCACCAGCTCGGCCAGCGACAGCGCCGCCGCCGCCAGCAGCCGCGCCAGCAGCGCGCCGCGGAAACGCGGCCGGGCCAGCAGGTCGCCGGGCAGCAGCGGCGCCTCGCGCCCACGCTGCTGCCAGATCCACAGGCCCAGCAGCACCAGCCCGACCACCAGCAGCACGCCGAGCGCCAGATTGCGCAGCACGAACAGGCCGGGAATGCCGATCAGCAGCAGCGCCAGGGTGGCGACGGCCAGCAGCATGCCCAGCGGGTCGAACCGCCCCGGCAGTTTTCTGTCCCTTGGCGCACGAGCGGAGAGGGTCCAGGCCAGCAGCAGCGGCGGCGCCAGGACGCCGGCGACGAAGGCGATGGCGGGCGGCTGCAGCGGGCCCAGCGCGATCCAGGACAGCGCGATCCAGGCCAGCGAGGGCAGGTAGAGCGCCAGCGTCACCGCCAGCCCCGCGGCGCCGACCGCCAGCCCGATCCGCGCCGCCGGCACGCTCAGCCGCAGCAGCGACAGGCTGGCCGGCAGCAGCAGGGCGGTCGCCGCGCCGAGCAGGAAGCGCAGCGCCAGCATCGGCCAATAGCCCAGCGGCAGGCTGGCCAGCAGCGCCAGGCCCAGCACCGCCAGCAGCCCGATGCGGAAGGCGCCGCGCGGCCCGGCCAGCGGCACCAGCGAGGCCATCGGCAGCAGCCCCAGCACCAGCCCGACCAGCTGCGCCGTGAGCAGCCAGCCGACAGCGCTGCTGGGCAACGCCAATTGGCTGTGCAGCATCGGCAGGATCGCCGAGCCGAGGCTGGCCGAGAGCGCCACCAGCGCCATGCCGGTGATGGCGGCGGCCGGCAGGCGCAGCGGGGCGCCTTGCGCATCGGGGTCGGCAGACAGGGCGTAGGACACGCGGCCTCCGGTCAGGGTTGCGGCTCCGCTCTGGCCGCGGCGGCGACGGGCGGCAAGCGAGCTTCCGGTGAGCGGCGGTCACATCGGCGTCGGCTTTTTGTCCGGAATGGGACCAATAACTGTTGGTTTTATTGCCGGGCAGATCTCCCTGCGGCGCGTTTCCGTTCCGTGAAATTAAAAGGGATTTCGCGCATGACTTAAAAGTTGTCTTTCCCCGGCATCGCCATAAGCTGGCCGGGAAGGGGCGTTCCAGCGCGCTCCGCGAGGAACCGGTTGCAGAATTGCCCCGCCGCGGGGCCAGCCCGGAGAGATTCCATGACCGCCTGCTTCCCGCGTCGCGCGCTGCCCGGCCTCGGCCTGGCGGCCGCCCTGCCATGGCCCGCCCTGGCGCAGTCGCGGCTGCTGACCGTGGTGGTGCCCTATGGCGCCGGCTCGACCAACGACATTCTGGCCCGCCTGCTGGCCGAGGCCTGGAGCGGCCGGCTGGGCAGCCCCGTGGTGATCGACAACCGCGCCGGCGCCGGCGGCACGCTGGGCATCGGCCAGGTCGCCCGCGCGACGCCGGATGGCGAGACCATCGCGCTGGTCTCGGTCAGCTCGATCCCGATCAACCGCGCGCTGTACCGCAAGCTGCCCTTCGACCCGGCGGCCGACCTCGAGATCATCGCGGTGACCAACGCCACGCCGAACGTGCTGGTGGTCAGCGCGAAATCCGGCCTCGACGACCTGGCCGCGCTGCTGGCCCGGGCCAAGGCGGCGGCGCAGCCGATCCGCAGCTTCGCCCCCGGCAATGGCACGGCGCAGCACATGGCCTGCGTGCTGCTGGCGCGCGAGGCCGGCTTCGCGCTGGAGAACGTGCCCTATCGCGGCTTCGCCGAGGGCATCACCGGGCTGCTGGCCGGCGAGGCCGAATTCGGCTTCGCCTCGGCGCCGTCGGTGGCCGGCATGCTGCGCGACGGGCAGCTGAAGGCGCTGGGCATCACCGGCCCGCGCGAGACGCCGCTGGTGCCCGGCATCCCGACCCTGGTCGCCCAAGGCTTTTCCCCCTTCACCGACATCGACGGCTGGTACGGGCTGGCGGCGCCGAAGGGGGTGCCGGCCGCCCGGATGGACCGGCTGCGCAGCACCCTGCGCGCGACGCTGGAAGACCCCGCGGTGATCGCCCGCCTGGCCCGCGCCGGCTTCGACGCCGTGCCGGCGATGACGCTGGAACAGACAGGGGCGTTCTTGCAGCGGCAGGTCGGGTTCTGGGCCGAGCTCGCCGAGCGCTCCGGCGCCTCGGTCGACTGAGAGACAAGGAACAAAAAAATGCCGATCCATCCGGTCAGCGGCAGCGCCATGCCGATGCAGCCCATGGTCACCGGCCGCCGCTGGATGGTCTCCGCCGGGCATTGGCTGGCCGCCGAGGCGGGGGCCGCCATGCTGGCCGCCGGCGGCAATGCGGTGGATGCGGCGGTCGCCGCCGGCATCACGCTCGGCGTGGTGCATCCCGACCAGGTGCAGACCACCGGCGTCGCGCCGCTGCTGGTCTATCTGCGCGAGCGCGACGAGGTGGTCAGCATCGCCGGGCTCGGCCACTGGCCGCGCGCCACCCGGCCGGAGGTTTTCTTCGACGACCATGGCGGAAAGATCCCGATCGGGCTGCTGCGCACGGTGGTGCCGGCCGCCCCCGATGCCTGGATCACCGCGCTGCAGCGCTACGGCACCATGCCCTTCCACGAGGTGGTGCAGCCGGCCATCCGCTGCGCCCGCGAGGGCTTCACCGTCCACCACATGATGGCCGAATATATCGGCGCCTTCGCGCATCAGTACCGGATCTGGCCGCAGAACGCGGCGATCTTCCTGCCGGGCGACCGCGTGCCGGAAATCGGCGACCTGTTCGTGCAGACCGACCTGGCCGGGTCGCTGCAGCACATGGCCGACGAGAGCCGCGCCGGCGAGCGGCGCGGCGGCCACCAGGCGGGGCTGGCCGCCGCGCATGACGCCTTCTACCGGGGCGACCTGGCGGCGGCGATGGTGCGCTACCACCGCGAGAATGGCGGCTGGCTCTCCGCCGAGGATCTTTCGGAGTATCGCTCGGAAGTCGAGCCGGCGGTCTCCATCGACTTCAACGGAACGAAGGTTTTCAGCTGCCCGGCCTGGTGCCAGGGGCCGTCGCTGCTGCAGATGCTGGTCATGGCGCGCGGGCTGGACCTGACGGGGATGGGCCATAACAGCCCGGCCTATGTCCATGCGCTGGCCGAGACCATCAAGCTCGCCTTCGCCGACCGCCAGCGCTATTTCGGCGATCCGCGCTTCGTCGATGTGCCCCTGGCCACACTGCTGTCGGAGGCCTATGCCGCCGAGCGCCGCCGCCAGATCGACCCCGACCGCGCCTGGCCGGGCATGCCGCCCGCGGGCGAGATCGCCGGCAGCCGGGCAGGGGAGGCCGCCCTGCCGGAACCCGGTCGCGCGCCGGAGCTGGAGGGCGACACGTCTTACGTCTGCGTCATCGACCGCTGGGGCAATGCGGTCTCGGCGACGCCGAGCGACACCAGCTTCGACACGCCGGTGATCCCGGGCTTGGGCTTCTGCCCGTCCTCGCGCGGCTCGCAATCCTGGGCCGATCCCAAGGCGGCGGCGACCATCGCGCCGATGCGGCGGCCGCGGCTGACGCCCAACCCCTCGATGGCGATCCGGAAGGGCGACTATGTCATGCCCTTCGGCGGCCCGGGCGGCGACCTGCAGCCGCAGGCGATGATGCAGGTCTTCCTGAACCACGCGGTCTTCGGGATGGAGATGCAGCACGCCATCGACGCGCCGCGCTTCGTCACCCATTCCTTCCCGCATACCTTCGAGCCGCATCTCTACCAGCCCGGCAAGCTGGACCTGGAGCAGCGCTACCCCGCCAGCACCGCCGACGCCCTGGCCGCCCGCGGCCACGACGTCTTCTGGCGCCCGCCGGTCAGCACGAACGTCGCCGGGGTCTGCGCCATCCGGTCCGACCTGAAGCGCGGGCTGCTGCAGGGGGGGGCCGATCCGCGGCGGGCGGCGCGGGCGATCGGCTGGTAGTCCTTTTTCGGTCGGGCGGGTCGCGGGGGGCGCGTCCGACCGGGTCGCTCCCTATGGCTTATAATAATGGTTATGTAATTTTAAGCCTGAGCGCAAGCTTGGCCGTACATGAAGCTTCGCCATTTCCTGCAGTCGGCGACAACAATCCGACAAAACATTGCATTCTTCCACACGCCCCCGTGATCCGTGCTAGGAGCGCGCCACCGCCCGCGCATCCCCCGGACCCGACGCCCCGTCGCCATGCTTCTGACCGAGCTTCCTGACCTCAGCACGCTCCGCCTCTGCAGCGTGCTGCTGACCGTGGCCTTCTCCGCCGTCTTCCTGGCGCTGTGGATCGGCCGGCGCGAGGATCGCTACCTGCTGCACTGGTCGGCCAGCGCCGTGGCCTATGGCGTGGTGCTGGCCGGGCTCGAGGCGCTGGGCGACAACGCGGCGCCGGCCACCGAGCCCGCCCTGGCCCCCGTCTGCCTGCTGCTGACCGCGATGATCGCCAGCAACATGCTGCTGGTCAGCGGGCTGCGCCTGTCCGACGGCCGGGCACCCTGGCGCGGCTGGATGCTGCCGGTGCTGCTCTTCGGCGTCACCGCCTGGGCCGCCGAGCTCCTGGCCCCGGCCCTGGGCAGCAGCCTGCCGCCGCTCTCGGCGCGGCGCATCGGCGGCAGCCTGGGGCTGATGGCCAGCGTGGTGGTGATCGGCCTGCTGCTGATGCGCGGCCCGCAAGCCGGCCGCGGCGGCGCCCCCGCCGGCGCCGGCCGGGTCATCGCCGGCTGCGCCATGCTGGGCTATGTGCCCGGCTATCTGATCGCCATGGCGATGGACGCCCGGGCGCTGGAGGCGACCAACTTCGCCGCCCTGGTGCCGATGCTGTCCGACCAGCTGCTGCTGCCGGTGCTCTATCTCGGCCTGCTGGCCATGCCCGGCGAGCGCGCCCGGCACGAGCTGCGCGAGGCGGCGCTGCGCGACCCGCTGACCGGCGCCTGGAACCGCGCCGGGCTGACGGCGCGGCAGGGCGGCTTCCTGGCCCGCGGCGGCACGCTGATCCTGCTCGACATCGATCATTTCAAGGCGGTGAACGACCATCACGGCCATGCCGCCGGCGACGCCGTGCTGGCCGGCTTCGCGCCGCGCATGGCCGCCCTGGCCAATGAGCTGGCCGGCGAGCTGTTCCGCCTGGGCGGCGACGAGTTCCTGGTGGTGCTGCCCGGCGCCGACGAGACCGCGGCGACCGCCCTGGCGCGGCGCATGCGCGATGCCGCCGCCCAGCCCGCCGCCGGCCAGCCGCCCTATACGATCAGCCTCGGGCTGGCCGCGGTGGCCCCCGGCGAGGCCGAGCTGGAAGGCGCGATGGCCCGCGCCGATGCCCTGCTGTATCGCGCCAAGGCGCTGGGGCGCGACCAGGTCGTCGCCTAGAACAAGTTGTCTTTGAAAAGGCGAAGACAACTTGTTCCAGCGCTCTGTTTGATCGTGTGATTCAGGCTCATCGGCGATGCCACCTCACGCCATCACGCCCTAGCCACCGTTGTCGAAGGCGAATTCGTCAGGCCAGGTGACGAACAGCCCGACATCGCCGGGCATGCCGTCCTGCAGGCTGATGATGCGCGCCTGCAGCCCGAAGCCGCCCGGCTTCAGCGTCTGCGACCAATAGGCCTGCAGCGCATGGGCGAAGCCCGGCAGCTGGTCCTCCCAGCCCGGCAGCGCGTGGTTGATGCGCCGCCCGCCATCCGGGCAATAGTCGGAGGGGAAGGCCAGCACCTGCACCTCCCGCTCATGCCGGCCGAAGGCGCGCAGGATGCGGTGCTGGATCTCGGCGGCATCCGCCTCGGTCATGGCGCGGCCGAGGAAGGCGCGGTGCTCGGCGTCGCGCTGCCGCACCGCCTCCTCCTCGGCATGGTGGCTCTGCGCCAGCTCGGCGTCGCGCTTCGCCTTGCGGTTGGCATAGAGGGCGGCGACGGTCAGCGTCTGGGACATGCGGCGGCTCCTGTCGGGCACGGATCCCCCCGAAGGTGGTGCCGAAGCGCGGGCGGAGCAACCCGCCCGCGCTGTCCCGGCCCCGCCGCCCTGGCCGCCTCAGAAGCCGTAGAGGCGGGCCGGGTTGTCGACCAGGATGCGCTGCCGCACCGCCGCCTCCGGCGCCCAGTCGGACAGCAGGTTCAGCACCCGCCCGTCATCCACCGGCACGGGTGCCGCGATGTCGGTGGCCGCCCGGCCGGCCAGCACGGCGCTGTCCGGATGCGGCCAGTCGGTGCCCCAGATGATGCGGTCCGGATTGGCCTCGACCAGCGCGCGGGCCAGCGGCGCCACCTGCGGATAGTCCGGCGCCGCCTCGGACGCGCGATAGGCGCCGGATATCTTCACATAGGCCCGCCCCGAGCGCACCAGCGTCAGCACCGCGGCGAAGCCGGGCTGCTCGACGCCGGCGGCGGCCTGGGCACCCGCAAAGTGGTCGAAGACCACCGGCATCGGCAGGCCGGACAGCCGGTCCTGCAGCGCCTCGATCAACGGCAGGCGGGCATAGACCTGCAGGTGCCAGGGGCGGCCCTGGATCTGCGCCAGCGCCGCCTCCAGCACCTGGCCGGCGCGGCCCGGATCGGTGATGCCGCCGGTCTCCAGATTGACGCGGATGCCGCGGATGCCGGCCTCCTGCATGCGGTCGAGCTCCTGCGCCGTGGTCTGCGGGCCGATCACCGCGACCCCCCTCGCCCGCCGGGCGCCGAGCTGGCGCAGCCCGTCCAGCGTCGCCGCATTGTCGGTGCCATAGACGCTGGGCTGGACGATGACGACGCGGTCGAGATGCAGCGCGCGCTGCAGCGCCAGCAGGTCGTCGGCGGTGGCGATCGGCGGGGTGTAGACCCGGCCGCTCCAGAAGGGGAATTTCTGCGGGTCGGGGAAGACATGGGTGTGGCAGTCGCAGGCGCCGGGCGGCACCTGGAAATTGACGGGGGTGCGCACCGTGGGGGCGGTCATGGGCGCCGCTCCCTGGGCCACGGCCCCGCGCGAGAGCCCGGCGGCGCCCAGCGCCCCGGCCGCGATCAAACCCTGCCTGCGTGTCATCATCGTTGTTCCGGTTCCTCCGAGGGTCCAGGCCCGCGTCGTTGCGCGGGCGGCGCGATACTCTGGTCCCGCTTCGCCCCGCCGGGCAATCCCGCTTCGCCGCCGCGCGCGAAGCCGTGCTCGGCTAATCCAGCCGGCGCGCCATGACGATCGTCCGCTCGGCGCCCTGCACCACCTCGCGCTGCGCCTGGTAGCCGAGGCGCGCATAGAACCCTTCGGCGGTGACCGAGGCGGGGACGCGCAGCGCGGTCTCGCCGGCCGCGCGCGCGGTGTCCTCCAGCATCGCCATCAGCGCGCGGCCGATGCCCTGGCCCTGGCGGTCGGGGGCCACGAAGACGCTGCGCACCACATCGCCTTCCAGCGCCGCGGTGCCGACCACCTGCCCGTCGATCTCGGCCAGGAAGACGCGGCGGCGGGCGATCTGGCCGCGCACCGCCTCGGGCGCGAAGGCGGCGGCCACCGCCTCGATCACCTCGGCCGGATAGTCGCGCGCATTGCTCTGACGCAGCGCCGCCACCACCACCGCGCTGATCGCCGCCGCATCGCGGTCGAGGGCGGCGCGGATCCGCATGGCATCAGGCGCCCAGCGCCCGGCGGCACAGCCGCGCGCCGGCCCACCAGGCCAGGCCCAGCGCCACCAGCCACAGCGCCAGGCTGAGCGGCCAGACATCCTCCACCCGGCCGAGGAAGGGCTTGGCCCCGGCATCGCCCTCGGTGAGGAAGACCGCCAGCAGCACCAGCCCCGCCGGCAGCGCGGCGGCCAGCGCGCCGACCATGGCCTGGTACAGCGCCAGCGGCCGCGACCGGTGGCGCAGCCGCAGCGCCAGGGCCGACAGGCCGCAGAGCCCCGACACGGCCAGCATCGCCACGCCGCTGAGCATCGCGCCCAGGATCACCAGGATACCCGTCAGGTCCATCCGCTGCTTGCCACCCTCCTGCCGCCCCCAGCACGGCGCCGCCCGGCCGCGCTGTCAACGCGGCGGGCGGTCACAAGCTGGCGTGGTCAGGCGCTGACCACGGCCTCCGGCGACAGGGTGCCGGCGAAGAACTGCAGCACATTGTCGGCCGAGGCCAGCGCCATGCGGTGCAGCCCCTCCGCCGTGCTGGCCGCGACATGCGGGGTGACCAGGACATTCTCATAGGAGAGAAAACCCGGGACCGCGCGCATCGGCTCCTCGGCGATGACGTCGATGCCGACGCCGCGGAGATGGCCGCGCGCCAGCGCCCGCTCCAGCGCCGCCTCGTCGACCAGCGTGCCGCGCGCGGCGTTGATCAGCAGCGCGTCGGGCCGCATCTGCGCGAGAAACGCGTCGTCCACCATGTTGCGGGTCGCCGCGTTGGACGGGCAATGCAGCGTGACGATCTCGGCTTCCGCCAGGGCCGCCGCACGGTCGGGCGCCGGCAGGAAGCCCAGGCCCCGGATGGTGTTGGCCGGGATCGCCGGGTCATGCACCAGCACGCGCATGCCGAAGGCGGCGCAGAGCTTGGCCACCCGCGTGCCGATGCGGCCGAAGCCCAGCAGCAGCACGGTCTGGCCGAACAGGTCGCGGGTCGGCGACTGGCCGGGCACCACCCAGGCGCCGGCCCGCACGCTGGCATTGAAGCGGGCGACCTGCCGCGACAGGGAGAGCATCAGCATCAGCGTGTGCTCGGCGACCGACAGCGCGTTCGCCTCGGGCGTGATGGCCAGCGTGATGCCGCGTTCCTGCAGCGCGGGCACGTCGACCGAATCATAGCCGACGCCGTGGCGGACGACGAGGCGAAGGCGCTGCGCCTGGGCCAGCAGCGGCCGGTCGATGGCGGTGCCGCGGACGATGATGGCCTCGGCGCCAGCCAGGTGGCCGGGCAGGTTTTCTGACGTGATGTCGCCGGGGCCGACGAGCTCCACCCCCGGATCGGCGGCGAGCCGCGCCAAGCCATCGGGGTGGATCGGGTTCAGGACAAGGACCTTGCGCATCGGATCAGCCATGGCTCCAGGGGCGGCGGGCGAAAAGCCCCTTCACGGTCTCGGCCTCGGCCAGGACGAATTTCTTGTAGTCATCGCCGACGATGGGACGCAGCGGCAGGTTGAGCGTCTGCGCTTCCGACAGGAATTCCGCATCGGCCAGCAGCTTGCCGAAAGCCGAGACCAGCTGGTCATGGATCGGCTTCGGCAGGCCGGGCGGCGCGATGAAGCCGCGGGCCGAGCCGCCCAGCACATCCATCCCCTGCTCGCGGAAGGTCGCGACATCGGCCATGGCCTGCCAGCGCGCCGGCGCCGCCTGGCCCAGGCAGCGGGTGCGGCCCTCGCGCAGCAGCGCGATGCCCTCGCTGTTGTTGTAGCTGGCGACATCGATCTGCCCGCCCAGCAGGTCGCGGATGCAGGGCGCCGTGCCGTTGTAGGGGGAGTTCAGCGTCTTGACGCCGGTCGCCTCCTCGAAGGCCAGCAGCAGCTGGTGGTCGTCGGAGCCGATGCCGGCGGCCGTGCCGACCGAGACCGCCTCCGGCTTCGCCGCCGCCCGGGCGCGCAGGTCGGCCAGGTCCTTGATCGGCGAATCCGCCCGCACCCAGAAGGCGCCCGGGTCATCGACGGCGTTGGCGATGTAGGCATAGTCGGCGATGGTCCAGCGGACGCGGCGCTCGAGCGGGATCGAGCTCAGCGCCAGGCTGGCGATGGCGCCGAGGGTGAAGCCGTCGGGGCGCGCTGCGAAGATCGCCTCGTTGCCGGTCTGGCCGCCGGCGCCGGCGCGGTTGGTCACCACGAAGCGCGCCTGCGGCAGGTGCTTCGGCAGGTACTTGATCGCCAGCCGCGCCATCAGGTCGATACCGCCGGCCGGCGGATAGGGCACGATCACCTCGATCGGCCGGGCGGCCGGCCAGGCCTCGTCGGCGCGGGACATGGCGGGGGCGGCCAGCGCCCCGGCCAGGGCAGCAGCGCCGAGGCGCCTGCGACTGATCATTTCTTTCCGGTTTCCTCGTTGGGTCTCGTTGGCGGCAATCCTAGCCGCGCTTGCCCTGCTGGAAAGTCATATATATTCATGGAAGACGATAACTTTTTGGCATGAAGCATGGTTTCGTTGCGCCAGGTCGAAGCCTTCCACGCCATCCTGGAGGCCGGCAGCTTCGCCGCCGCGGCCATGGCGCTGGGCACCACCCAGCCGGCCATCTCCAAGCGCATCGTCGAGCTCGAAGCCGATCTCGGCTTCCTGCTCTTTGACCGCAGCGCACGGCCGCCACAGCTGACGCGGCACGGGCATGCCTTGCTGCCGCTCTGCGCCGAGATGCTGGCGCTGCGCACGCGGATGCGGGCGACGCTGGACGATCCGGCCGAATATGCCGGCCAGTTCCGCATCGGCATCACCGAGCTGGTGGCGCTGACCGTGCTGCCGGCGCTGATCGGCCGCATCCGCGCCCGGCTGCCGCGGATCCGCCTGCGCACCGAGGTGAAGCTGGCCGAGGCGCTGCACCAGGACCTGCTGGACGGGCACAGCGACATGGCCATCGCGCCGGGGCCGCCGCCGGGCGGGCTGCTGCATGCGCGGAAGGTGGCCAGCCTGGCGCTGGCCTGGATGGCGGGGGCCTCGCTCGGCGTGCCGCCCGGGCCGCTCTCGGCCGCGGCGCTGGTCCGCTTCCCGCTGCTGGCGCAGACCCAGCGCTCCGGCCTGCAGGCGGTGGTCAATGACTGGCTGCGGGAGAATGGCCAGCGGCCGGAGCTGATCCTGGCCTGCAACAGCCTGACCGCGCTGTCGGGCATGACCATCGCCGGCCTCGGCATCGCGCTGATGCCGCGCAGCCAGTTCCTGCCGAAGGTCGCGACCGGCGAGCTGCGCATCATCGAGACCACGCCGCCGATGCCGCGGCTCGACTACCACGTGCTCTACCCGGCCTCGGGGCTGGAGGCGGTGGCGGGGATCGTGGCC
>NZ_CACSJM010000150.1 GCF_902706185.1 Roseomonas sp. 18066
GGGCGGCGGGAGGGGGAGGGGTTTCGTCGGTCATGATGCGGTATTGTCCAACGCTGAGAGCCAGGCCTCGGCGGCGGCCTGCTCGGCGGCGCGCTTGGAATCGCCCTGTCCCTGGGCCTCGCGCCCGCCGGCCCGCACCGCCACCACGAAGAGCGGCTGGTGCGAGGGGCCGGAGGCGGAGACCGTGCGGTAGGCGGGCAACCCTTCGGCGCGGCCGAGCGTGTGTTCCTGGAGACGGCTTTTGGCCGACATGGGGGGGGTCGGATCGGCTTCGAGGAAGCCGGGCCATTCGGCACGGATGAAGCGGCGGGCGGGGTCGAGCCCGCCATCGAGATAGAGCGCGCCGATCAGCGCCTCGGTGGCGTCGGCGATGACGGTGGCGCGGCCGCGCAGGCCGGTGCGGCCCTCGGCCGGCGGGATGCGCAGTGCCGCGGGCAGGCCGATCGCCTCGCCCACCTTGGCCAGGGTCTCGGCCGCGACCAGCACCGACAGCCGCTTGCCCATGGCGCCTTCGCGCTCGGTGGGGAAGCGCTCCGACAGCCATTCGGCCATGACGAGGGCGAGCACGCGGTCGCCGAGGAATTCCAGGCGCTCGTTGGAATCGAGCATGCCGCGGCGCGGATCGGCGGCCGAGCGATGCGTCAGCGCCTGGGACAGCAGGCCAGGGTCATTGAAGCGATGACCCAGCCGGGACATGAAGCCGGCCCCGGCCGGCAGCGCGGGACCAGCGTTGCTCATGCGAACCGGATCCTCACCGCACCGCCGAGAACAGGCGGTTCCAGCGGATGGCGAAGGGCCAGGCCCAGACTTCCCACCAGGCGGCGGTGCCATCGACGCTGAAGAAGATCATCTCGGCGCGGCCGACCAGGTTCTCGACGGGGATGAAGCCCACCGCGTTCATCTCGCGGCTGTCGAGGCTGTTGTCGCGGTTGTCGCCCATGGCGAAGACATGGTCGGGCGGCACGACGAACTCGGTCGTGTTGTCATAGGGCCCGTCGTCGGAGGCCTCGAGGATCTCGTGCCGCAGCACCGCGCCGGTGCCCGCCGGCGGCAGCGCCTCGCGGTAGCGGCGGACGGTCATGCGCGGGCCGTCGCCCTCGACCGTGTAGAGGCCGAGGCTTTCGCGCGGCACCTCGGTGCCGTTCAGGAACAGCCGGCCGCCGCGCATCTGGATGCGGTCGCCCGGCAGGCCCACGATGCGCTTGATATAGTCGGTGCTGTTATCGCGCGGATACTTGAAGACGGCGACGTCGCCGCGCGCCGGCAGCGAGCCCATCACCCGGCCTTCGAACAGGTTCGGGCTGAAGGGCATGGAGTGCCGCGAATAGCCATAGGCGTATTTCGACACGAACAGATAGTCGCCCACCAGAAGCGTGGGGATCATGCTGCCCGAGGGAATGTTGAAGGGCTCGAAGGCCACGGTGCGGATGCCGATGGCGATGAGCCCGGCATAAACCACGGTCTTGATGCTTTCGAGCCAGCCGCCCGTTTTCTTGGTCATCGGAGGGTTTTCGCGAGGCCCCGCTTCGGTCTGCTGCGCCAGCCGCCGCGACCCAGAGGGGGGGTAGAGCGCGGCTCTGCCCCGGATGTCAAGGAAAGCCCCGTCATGGCTGGCCCGGGGGCTGGCCCAGGGGCTGGCCTGGAGCTTGATCGCCGGCGCCCGGAAGGCCGAAGGCGCCGGCCAGCAGCCGGACCGAGTCGCGCCGCGCGGCGGGGTCGTGCACCGGCGTCAGCACGGCGACCTCCTGCGCGCCGAGCTCCTCGGCCAGCGCCTCCAGGCGGGCACGCACCACCTCGGGCGTGCCGAGGATGGCGCGGGCCTGCATCCGCTCGATCTTCTGCCGCTCGGCCTCGCTATAGGGATGGGCCGCCGCCTCCTCCGGCGTCGGCAGCGGCGGGTAGATGCCGCGGTCGCGCGACAGCCGCCATAGCGCGCGGGAGGAGAAATGCCGCTGCGCCTCGGCCTCGGTCTCGGCGCAGAGCGCGAAGACGGCCAGCGCCGCATGGGGCGCGTCCAGCCGGTCGGGCAGGGCGCGGAAGCTTTGGCGATACTGCGCCAGGGCCACCTCGGCGCCGCCGCCATCGGTGATGAAATGCGCGAAGCAATAGGGCAGGCCCAGATAGCCCGCGAGCTGCGCGCCATATTCCGAGCTGCCCAGCATCCAGACCTGCGGCCGGGTCGGCACCTCGGGCTGGGCGCGCACGGCGGCGAAGGGGTGGTTGACCGGCAGCCCCTCGCCGAGCCAGCCCAGCACTTCCTGCACCTGGGCCGGGAAGCGGTCGGCGCCGGCCTGGGCGGCGGCCGGGTTCAGCGCATAGGCGGTGCGCCCGTCGCTGCCCGGCGCCCGGCCGAGGCCGAGGTCGATCCGCCCCGGCGCGATCGCCTCCAGCACGCGGAACTGCTCGGCGACCTTCAGCGCCGCGTAATGCGGCAGCATCACCCCGGCCGAGCCGATGCGGATCCGCTGGGTGGTGGCGGCGATGGCGGCGATCAGGATCTCGGGCGCGCTTCCGGCATGGCTGTCGCTGTTGTGGTGCTCGGCCAGCCAGTAGCGGGCATAGCCCAGCCGGTCGGCATATTGGGCGAGGGCCAGGCTCTCGCGGATCGCCGCATCGGCGCCGCGGCCGCTGGCGATGGTGGATTGGTCGAGGATCGACAGGGCAAGGGCCATGCCGCCGAGCTTACAGCAGGGGGGCGCGCTGCCCAGGGGGGTGGCTTTCGCGGCGGGACGTTGCCGGTCCGGATTGACGCCGGATCACGCCTGGCGAAAAAATGACGAAAAGGTCATTCCGATTCGCGCCGAGGCCCATCCTTGTACATGTTCTGCGGCTCCTCCAGCGTCCGGCAGTTCCAGCGGGACTACTCGGGCAGGTTTTCCTACAACGTCTTCTCCGGCGCCTCGATCAAGGGGCTGATGCGGGAAGGCTCGACCATCGGCCATGGCCAGGTGATCCGCCACATGGCCCGCGCGCCGCAGCGCAAGAAGCTGTTCCTGATGCTGGGCAATGCCGATGCCGATTTCGGCTTCTACCGCCGCCTGGCCGACGGGGCGGTGGATTGCGCCGTCGCCTTCGCCGCCAGCCGGGTCGAGGTCTATGGCCGCTTCCTGACCGCGCTGCTGGAGGAGGATGCCGAAGATGACCTGCTGGAGAGCATCGGCGTGCTCGGCCTGCAGCCCTCGCCGCTGCGCGACGCGGTGTTTCCCGATGTGGTGAAGGCGCAGACCGGCGCCTGCCCCGACAAGCTGCGCGCCGCCGGCGAGCGCCACGACCTGGGCCATGCCGCGCGCATCGCCCGGTGCCTGGCCTTCAACGACGCGCTGCAGGCCGGGCTGCCGCGCCACCCGAAGCTGCGCTTCTTCCGCATCGACCACGCCATGCTCGACGATGCCGGAAGCTTGATCGAGCGTTTCTATCCCGCCCAGCCGCGCGAGCACCACGCCGCCAAGAACGAGACCTTCCGCCAGTGGAAATCCGTGCTGGCGCCGGAAATCGCCTGCTACGGCCCGCGCTGAGCGGCGTTACCCGCGGCGGGTGGCTGGATTTCGCGGCGCCGGCCGCCCAGACTGACGCCCATCCGCCGCAGGGGAGTGGTTTCGATGCGCCAGCGTCCATCGGAGGGGGTGAGGCTCACCCGTCGTGCCGGCCTGCTGGCCGTCCCAGCCCTGGCGCTGGCCGGGCGGGCAAGAGCCCAGGGGACGACGCCGGGCCAGGCTGTCACCGTCGGCTCCAAGCTCGACACCGAGGGCGCGCTTCTGGGAGAAATGATCGCCCAGCGCCTGGAGGCCGAGGGCGTCACGGTGAACCGCAAGCTGCAGCTGGGCCCGACGCGGATCGTCCGCCAGGCGCTGCTGGCCGGCGAGCTCGACCTCTATCCCGAATACACCGGCAATGGCGCCTTCTTCTTCCAGATGGAAAGCGACCCGGCCTGGCATGACCCCGCCGCCGCGGCCGAGAAGGTCCGCGCCCTGGACCTGGAGCGCAACAAGCTGGTCTGGCTGCGCCCGGCGGCTGCCAACAACACCTGGGCCATCGCGCTGCGCCAGGATGTGGCGAAGCAGGCCGGGCTGACCTCGCTGGAGGGGCTTGCCGGGCATATCGCCAAGGGCGGCGCCTTCAAGCTGGCGGCCTCGGCCGAATTCGTCGAAAGCCCGGCCGCCCTGCCGGCCTTCCAGAAGACCTATGGCTTCACCCTGCCGCCCGACCGGCTGCTGGTGCTGGCCGGCGGCGACACCGCGGTCACCATGCGCGCCGCCGCCGAGAAGCTGAACGGCGTCAATGCCGCCATGGTCTATGGCACCGACGGCGCCATCCAGGCCCTCGACCTGGTGGTGCTGACCGACCCCAAGGGCGCCCAGGTGGTCTACCAGCCCGCCCCGGTGGCGCGGGCCGCGGTGGTCGAGCAGCTGCCGAAGCTGCGCGACTGGCTGGACCCGCTCTTCGCCTCGCTGTCGCTCGAGGTGCTGCAGAAGCTGAACGCCCGCATCGTCGTCGATGGCGAGGCGCCGCGCGCGGTGGCGGCGGCCTATGTGAAGGACCTGCCGCGCTGAGCCTGGCGCTGGCCCGCCGCTTCGCCGCCCCCGCCGCCGAGGCCGGACGCGGCGCCCCGGCCGCTGCGGTGCTGGCGGCGGTGGCGGTGGTGGCGCCCTTCGCGCTGGGGCTGCTGGCCCTGGCGCCGAACCGGCTGCTGAGCCCGCGCCCCGCCAGCCTGCCGCTGGGCCTGCCACTGGGCCTGCCAGTGCTGCTGTCCGTCGCGCTGTTCCTGCTGGCCGGGCTGGGCCTGGTGGTCGCCGCCCTGCGCCCGCGCGGCCTGCGGATCGCGGAGCTGCTGGCGGTGGCCATGCTGCTGGCGCTGCTGGCCGCCGCCGGCACGGGCGCCGCCGCCCTGCTGCGCGACGCCTCGCCGGCCGCCCGCGCCATGCCCGCCGCCGGCTTCTGGTTTTCCTTCCTGTGCATCTGCCTGGCGGGTGGCGCGGCGGCGGCCGGGCGCGGCGCGGCGCCCAGCCTGTTCTGGGCCGCGGCCCTGCTCGGCGGCATCGTGCTGGTGCTCGGCGGCGGCCTCGATTCCCTGTCGCTGCTGCGCGAGGCCGCCGCCCGTGGCCCCGAGATCCGCGCGGCCCTGGCGCAGCATCTCGCGCTGTCCGGCGGCGCCTTCCTGCTGGCTTTGATGGTGGCGGCGCCGGCCGCGCTGCTGGCGCTGCGCCATCCGCGCCTCGAGGCGGTGCTGATGGGGGCGGCCAATGCGGTGCAGGTGGTGCCCTCCATCGCGCTCTTCGGCCTGCTGATGGCGCCGCTCGGCGCGCTGGTCGCCGTCTTTCCGGTGCTGCGGCAATGGGGCATTGGCGGCATCGGGCCGGCGCCGGCGGTGCTCGGCATTTCCGCGTATCTGCTGCTGCCGCTGGCCTCCAGCTCCCTGGCCGGGCTGCGGCTGGCCCCGCCCGCCCTGCTGGAGGCCGCGGCGGGGCAGGGGATGACCCCGCGACAGATCCTGGTCGCGGTGCGGCTGCCGATGGGCGCCGGGGTGATGCTGGGCGGGCTGCGGCTGGCGGCGGTGCAGGCGGTGGGGCTGGCGACGCTGGCGGCGCTGATCGGCGGCGGCGGGCTGGGGGCGCTGATCTTCCAGGGCATCGGGCAATTGGCCGCCGACCTGATCCTGCTCGGCGTGCTGCCGGTGGTCGCCCTGTCGCTGGCGGCCGATGCGCTGCTGGCCGGGCTGCAGACGGCGCTGGGGCGGCGGGCATGATCCGCTTCGAGGCCGTCTCCCGCCGCTTCGGCACGGCGCGCCCGGCGGTGGACCGCGTCACGCTGGAAGTGCCCTCCGGCCAGATCGGCGTGCTGCTGGGGGAAAGCGGCTCCGGCAAGTCGACCCTGCTGCGCATGGCCAACCGCCTGGTCGAGCCCGATTCTGGCCGGGTCCTGGTCGCGGGCCGCGACATCGCCGGGCAGCCGGTGGAAGAGCTGCGCCGCGGCATCGGCTATGTCATCCAGTCGGTCGGGCTGTTCCCGCATTGGAGCGTGGCGCGCAATATCGCGACCGTGCCGCGGCTGCTCGGCTGGGAGGCGTCCCGGATCGCCGCCCGGGTCGATGCCCTGCTGCGGCTGGTGAACCTGCCGCCCGAGGAATTCCGCGACCGGCTGCCCACAGAACTGTCCGGCGGCCAGGCGCAGCGCGTCGGCCTGGCGCGCGCGCTCGCCGCCGACCCGCCGCTGCTGCTGATGGACGAGCCGTTTTCCGCCCTCGACCCCGGCACGCGGCGCGACCTGCAGGCCGAGCTGCGCCGCATCCATGCCGAGACCGGCAAGACCATCCTGTTTGTCACCCATGACGTCGAGGAAGCGCTGGTCCTGGCCGACCGCCTGGCGGTGCTGGAGCATGGCCGGCTGCTGGCCGAAGGCGCCCCGCGCGAGCTGCTGGCCGAGGGCGCCGGCCCGGAAATCCGCCGCCTGTTCGGCGAGAGCGGGCTGGCGCTGCACCGCCTGGCCACCCGCCCGGCCGCCGAGCTCGCCACCCCGGGCGATCCCGGCGGCCTGCCGTCGCTGCCCGACGGCGCCTCGCAGAAAGACGCGCTGCTGCTGATGCTGGAGCAGGGGCGGCAGGCGGTCGCCATCGCCCCCGACGCGCTGCTGCGCTGGGACGACCTGGTGCGCGGCCGGTGAGGCCGGGCCTGGCCTTCTTCGGCAACCTGGCCGGCTTCCTCGCGGCGCTCAGCCTGGCGCCTTTCACCGGGCCGCTCTGGCACTGGCTGTTCCCCGAGCTGCAGCGGCCGCTCTGGGAAAGCCGCTCCTGGTTCGTGCTGCTGGGCGAGCATCTGGCGCTTTCTTTCAGCGCCGCGCTGCTGGCGGGCGCGATCGGCATCGGCGCCGCGGTGCTGGCCACGCGGGGGATGGGGCAGCGGCTGCGGCCGCTGTTCGACGCGCTCTTCGCCCTGGCCCAGGCGGTGCCGCCGATCGCGGTGATCGCGCTGGCCCTGCCGCTGCTCGGCTTCGGCGCGGCGCCGACCTTGCTGGCCCTCGTCCTCTACGCCGTGCTGCCGGTGCTGCGCGCGGGGATCGCCGGGCTGGAGGCGGTGCCGGCCGGCGTGCTGGACGCGGCGCGCGGCACCGGCATGGGGCGCCTGCGCATCCTGGCCGAGGTCGAATTGCCGCTGGCCCTGCCGGTGATCGGCGCCGGGCTGCGGGTGGCCCTCGTCCTGGCCATCGCGACCACCGCGGTGGGGGCGGTGGCCGGCGCGCAATGCCTGGGCACGCCGATCGTCACCGGCCTCGCCAATGGCAATGCCGCCTGGGTGCTGCAGGGGGCGATCTTCACCGCCTGGCTGGCCCTGGTCGCCGATCGCGGGCTGCGCTGGGCGCTGGGCTGACGCGGCGGGGCCATCACGGAAATTTCGTGCAAGTAACTATCTTTCCGCCTGGCGTGACGCGGGCAATAATGTCGCCGCCGTCATACACAGGACTTGCAGAGCAATGGCCGTCACCCGCACCGGTACCAATGGGCCCGACCTGCTGCTCGGCACCGCGGAGGATGACATCCTGCTCGGCCTCGCCGGCGACGACCGGCTGGAGGGTGGCGAGGGCCGCGACCTGCTCGACGGCGGCATGGGCAATGACGTCATGCTCGGCGGGCTCGGCGACGACACCTATGTCGTCAACAAGGAGACCGACCAGGTCATCGAGCTGCCCGGCGAAGGCTATGACACGGTGCGCAGCGGCGTGTCCTGGACGCTGGGCGCCAGCCAGGAGGCGCTGGTCATGGCGACCTTGCTGGCGGTCACCGGCATCGGCAACGGGCTGGCCAACCTGATCATCGGCAGCCAGGCCGACAACCTGCTGCGCGGCCTCGACGGCGACGACCGGCTGGAGGGGCGCGACGGCAACGACGCGCTGCAGGGCGGCAACGGCAACGACTGGCTGGACGGCGGCCGCGGCGACGATGTGATGCATGGCGGGCTGGGCGACGACACCTATGTCGTCGACAGCACGGCCGACCGCGTCGCCGAGCTGCGCGACCAAGGCTACGACACCCTCCGCAGCAGCGTCGCCTGGACCCTGGGCGATAATTTGGAAAAACTGGTGCTGACCGGGGCGGCGCTGAACGGCACCGGCAATGCGCTGGACAATGTCATCATCGGCACGGCGGGCGACAATGTGCTGAAGGGCGAGGCGGGCGACGACCGGCTGGAGGGCGGCGCCGGCGACGACGATCTCGACGGCGGCATGGGCAACGACCTGATGCTCGGCGGCGCCGGCAACGACCGCTACACCGTCAACAAGGCGACCGACCGGGCCTTCGAATTCGCGGGTCAGGGCATCGACGAGGTCGTCGCCAGCGTCTCCTACACCCTCGGCAGCCATGTCGAGAATCTGCGCCTGGTCGGCGGCAGCGCGCTGGTCGGCATCGGCAATGTGCTGGACAACAGCATCACCGGCAGCGCCGCCGCCAACACGCTGCAGGGCCGCGACGGCGATGACAGCCTCTATGGCATGGACGGCGACGACCGGCTGGAGGGCGGCGAGGGCCACGACCTGCTCGATGGCGGCGCCGGCAACGACGTGCTGGTCGGCGGGCTGGGCGACGACCGCTATGTCGTCGGCCTCGGCGACCAGATTTTCGAGACCGCCGCGGGCGGCTACGACACCGTGGTCAGCCGCGGCTCCTGGACGCTGGGCGCCCATCTGGAGGCGCTGCTGCTGGTCGGCACCAGCCGCGCCACCGGCACCGGCAACGGCCTGGCCAACCTGATCACCGGCACCAGCCTGACCGACACGCTGCGCGGCCTGGGCGGCGACGACCTGCTGCAGGGCATGGCCGGCCACGACACGCTGGAAGGCGGCTCGGGCAACGACCGGCTGGAGGGCGGCGCCGGCGACGACACCCTCGATGGCGGCATGGGCGACGACGTCATGCTGGGCGGGCTCGGCGACGACACCTATGTCGTCAGCAAGCTGGAGGACCAGACCATCGAGCTGGCGGGCGAAGGCTTCGACCGCGTGCTGGCCGGCATCGCCTGGACCCTGGCCGACAATATCGAGGCGCTGACCCTGACCGGCAGCGGCGCCCTGGCGGGGCGCGGCAATGCCCTGGCCAACGAATTGATCGGCAATGCCGGCGCCAATGCCCTTTATGGCCTGGACGGCGACGACTGGCTGGAGGGCAAGGGCGGCCACGACATCCTCGACGGCGGCGCCGGCAACGACAGCATGCTCGGCGGCACCGGCAACGATACCTATTACGTCGACAGCGCCGGCGACGAGGCGGTCGAGGGCATCGGCCAGGGCACGGACACCGTCATCGCCAGCCTCGACTGGACGCTGGGCGCCAGCCTGGAGAACCTGACCCTGGTGGGGGGGGCGCGCGAGGGCCGTGGCAACGCCATCCACAACCACATCATCGGCAATGCGCTGGACAATATCCTGTCCGGATTTGCCGGGAACGACATCCTCGAAGGCGGTGGCGGCAACGACATGCTGATCGGCGGCAGCGGCGATGATCTCTACATCGTGCCGGCGGGCGAGGGCGCGGTGACCATTGTCGAAGAATACAATGGTGCCTTCGATACCATCCATAGCTGGCGCAGCATCGCGGCGCCGTCCGACGTCGAAGCCATCGTGCTGATGGGCGAGGACGACATCGACGGCGCCGCCGGGTGGGTGCGGGGCAATGCCGGCGACAATGTCCTCAGGGGCCTCCATCTGACCGGGGGCGACGGCGACGACACCTATGTCACCAGTGTTCGCTTCAAGTATCACAACGGGGCGGAAGAAGACTGGGTCAGCTTCACCGCCCCCTCGGTCAACGAGGGGGCGGATGGCGGCATCGACACCGTCATCTGGCAAAGCGGCAACGACTTCGTCTATCCAGGCCGACCGGAAGGCGAACCCAACTTCCTGTTCCGCTGGATCCTCGCCGCCCATGTCGAGAACCTGGTGCTGCTGCAGGAGCAATGGGGCGTCGACGGCAACGACCTGGACAACCACATCACCGGCAGCGACGGCAACGACATCGTGGGGGGTGGCGCGGGCCACGACACCATGCTGGGCGGCGCCGGCCGCGACACCCTGACCGGCAGTCTCGGCGACGATATCCTGGTCGGCGGGCTGGGCGCCGACCGGCTGGCGGGCGACGCCGGGCGCGACGCCTTCCGCTTCACCGCCGCGGCCGAGGGCGGCGACACCATCGCCGATTTCACCCTGGGCGAGGATGTCATCGAGATCTCGGCCGCCGGTTTCGGCGGCGGGCTGGTGGCGGGCGTGGCGCTGGGCGGCGCCCAGTTCGTCGCCAATGCCGGCGGCACCGCAACCGCCACCCAGGCGCAGTTGCTGTTCGACACCACCGACCGCAGCCTGTGGTGGGATGCCGACGGTACCGCCCAGATTGGCGCCGTGCTGCTGGCCCGCTTCGACACGCCGGTCGCGGGCTTCGCCGCCAGCGATATTCAGATCATCGCCTGACGCGGCCGGGCCGGGGGCGGCAATACCCCCGGCCCGAAAGCGACCTCAGGCCACCGGCAGCTCCACCGCATATTTCGACACTTCCGGCACGCTGCGGATCATCTTCTTCTCGGCCAGGAACTTCGCGAAGCGCTGATAGCGGTTGGCATCCAGCGCCGCCGGACTGAGCGAAAACCGGTTCAGCGTGTCCTTGAAGGCGCGGCGGTTCAGCTCGTTGTCCAGCTCGCGGCGGGGACCGGCGATGAACATCTTCCAGCTTTCCTCGGCATTGTTCACCAGGAAGGTGGTGGCGCCCTCGACAGCGTCCATGAAGCGGCGCAGCGCCGGGTCGCGCACACGGTCGGTGTGGGCGACATAGATCAGCTCGTCATAGATCGGCATGCCGTGCTGCTCGGGGTAGAAGGCGCGGCCGGGGCGCTTCTCGATGTCCATCTGGTGCAGCTCGAAATTGCGGAAGCCGCCCAGGATGGCATCGACCTGGCCCGACATCAGCGCGCTGGACAGGCCGAAATTGACATTGACCAGGGTCACGTCCTTCGACGACAGCCCGACGGTGCCCAGGATGGTGTCGACCGCGATCTCCTCGAAGCCTGCGGTGCTGAAGCCGATCTTCTTGCCGCGCAGATCGGCCAGCGACTTCACCGGACCGTCGCGCAGCACCGACAGCGTCGACAGCGGTGTCGCCACCAGCGTGCCGACGCGGGCCAGCGGCAGGCCCTGGTCGACCGCCAGGTGCAGGTTCTTCTGGTAGTAGACGCCCAGATCCGCCTGCCTGGCAGCCACCATCCGCGGCGGGTCGTTCGGGTCGGCCGGCGCGATGGTGCGCACCTCGAGGCCCGCGCGGGTGAAGAAGCCCGCCTCCTGCGCCACCACGATCGGCGCATGGTCCGGGTTGACGAACCAGTCCAGCAGCAGGGTCAGCTTCGTCATGCCCTGCGGCGCGGGCGCCGGCGCGGGCGTCTGCGCCATGGCCGGCGCAGCGACGGGCAGGGCGAGCGCGGCCAGCGCCGGCAGCGCCCGGCGGGGAAGCATGGTCATGGAGTTCCTCCGTTGTCGTCGGACAATTGGTCGGGCTGCCAGGGCAGCAGCGCCCGCAGCAGCCGGTCGGTGACGAACCACAGCGCCATGGCCATGGTGGCCAGGATGGTCAGCGCCGCGAACATCATGTCGGTCTGGCTGCGGCCATTGGCCTGCAGCATGACGTAGCCGAGGCCTGCCGAGGCCCCGACCCATTCGCCGACCACCGCGCCGATCGGCGCCACGGCCGCGGCGACGCGCAGGCCGGAGGCGAGGCCCGGCAGCGCCGCCGGCACCCGGATCCGCCACAGCACCGCGGCCGGCGACGCGCCCATGGTGGCGGCGAGGTCCAGCCAGCCCGGCTCGGTGCGGCGCAGCCCGTCATAGAAGGCGGTGGCGACGGGGAAAAAAATGATGATCGTGGCCATGGCGATCTTGCTGGCCAGGCCGAAGCCCAGCCACAGCGTCAGCAGCGGCGCGATGGCGAAGACCGGGATGGCCTGGCTGGCGATCAGCAGCGGCAGCAGCCAGCGCCGCCCGCCGCGCCAGGCCGACAGCAGCAGCGCCATGGCGCAGCCGATCAGCGTGCCCAGCAGCAGCCCGATCAGGATCTCCGTCAGCGTCGTCAGGGCGTGGCCATAGAGGATGTCGAAGCGGGTCCACAGCACCTGCGCCACGCGCAGCGGCGCCGGCAGCAGGAAGGGCGGCACCTCGGTCCAGCGGACGAAGCCTTCCCAGACCAGCAGCAGGCCCAGGAAGGCGATCAGCGGCCTCATGCCGCCTCCGCCAGCCGCTCGAGCAGGGCGGCCTGGGCGGCCAGCACCTCGGGGTCGTGGGCGGCGCGCAGCGGCGGGTGGCGCGGCATCGGCAGCGCTTCCGGGATGGCGCCGTCCGGGCCGGGGCGCAGCACCAGGATGCGATGCGCCAGGCGCAGCGCCTCCAGCGGGTCGTGGGTGACCAGCAGCACGCTGCGCCCGGCCAGCAGCCCGGCGGCCAGCGCCTGCAGCCGGTGCCGCGTCGGCGCGTCGACGGCGGAGAAGGGCTCGTCCATCAGCACGAAGGGGCGGTCTTCCATCAGCGTCCGCGCCAGCGCCGCGCGCTGCCGCATGCCGCCCGACAGCGCGTCGGGCCGGGCGGCTTCGCGGCCCTGGAGGCCCACGGCCGCGATCAGCGCCCGGGCCCGGTCACGATCCGGCCGCTGCCGCCGCAGCCGCGCGCCCAGGCAGACGTTTTCTTCCAGCGTCAGCCAGGGGAGCAGGAGATCCTGCTGGCCCATCCAGGCGATGCGCCCGGCCAGCGTGCCGCCGTCGCTCAGGGAGAGAACCATGCCGGGTGGTGCCGGCAGCAGCCCGGCCAGCAGCCGCAGCAGGGTGGATTTCCCGACGCCGGAGGGGCCGAGCAGGGCGGTGACCTCGCCCGGCGGCACATCGAGGGAGAACTGGCCGAGCACGGCGCGGCCGCCGAGGCGGAGTCCGGGCAGGGCAAGGCCGAGCGCAGGCGGCATGCGAAACCTCCGATCCCTTCGCCGGCATGACCCGGATCAGGTTCAAGGGGTCGCAGGGCCCATCCCTGCCTCTCAGCCTGACAAACAGGCTCCCCCCGGATGCGGTGTTTCTAGGCATGGCGCCGAGTTTCACGCAAGTTTCGTGATGCCGTCACGGCTTGCCAGCCGGGCGCGGCTGCGCTTCCAGGGCGGCCTCGATGGAGTTCTCGTCCCCCGTGTCCTTCCCCTCCCTGCCGCGCCGGCATGCCCTGGCCGGGCTGGCGCTCGGCGCGGCCAGCCTCGGCGCCCGCGCCGCCGAGGCCGCCACCCTGCCCGAGGGCGCCTGCCGCCTGACCCCGCAATCGGTGGAGGGGCCCTACTACCTCGACCCTGACCTGGTGCGCCGCGCCATCACCGAGGGCCGCCCGGGTATTCCGCTGGAACTGCGGCTGACCGTGCTCGGCGCCGATTGCCGGCCGCTGCCGGGGGCGCGGGTCGATCTGTGGCATGCCGACGCCGCCGGCCTCTATTCCGGCTATGCCGGGCAGGGCGATGACGGCCGGGTCTCGACGGTCGGGCAAAAATTCCTGCGCGGGGTGCAGACGACCGATGCGGCGGGGCAGGTGGGTTTCGACACGCTCTATCCCGGCTGGTATCGCGGCCGCACCACCCATGCCCACGTCAAGGTCTTCCTGGACCGGCGCACGGTGCTGAACGGCCAGGTCTATTTCCCCGACGCGCTGAGCGAGTTCCTCTACCGCCACATCCCGCCCTACAGCGCGCGGACGGCGCGGCGCGACACCATCAACCGGAGCGACGGCATCCTGCGGATGGCGGGCGCCGAAGGCTCCTTCTGCGCCATCGCCGAAACCGAGCGCGGCTATCTCGCCAGCCTGACCATCGCGGTCAGCCCCGAAGCGGTGGTCAGCGCCGGGCCCGGGGGGCCGCCAGGAGGGGGGCCCCCCGGGCCCGGCGC
>NZ_CACSJM010000151.1 GCF_902706185.1 Roseomonas sp. 18066
AAGAGACAGGGGGGAACTCAGTTCCCCCGGCGGGGGTTCGGGGGCGGAGCCCCTGATCTTTTGCTTTTGAAGAAGTCGGTCAGCAGCGTGGCGCATTCGGTTTCCCGGATGCCGCCGACGACTTCCGGCGCGTGGTGGCAGGAGGCTGCGCTGAAGATGCGCGCCCCGTGCTCCACCCCGCCGCCCTTCGGGTCATAGGCGCCGAAGACGATGCGTTTGACCCGGAAGAAGCTGGCGGCCTGGGCGCACATCGGGCAGGGCTCGAGGGTGACGGTCAGGGTGCAGTCGGGCAGGCGGGGCGAGCCGCGGGCGGCGGCTGCCTGGCGGAGCGCCAGGATTTCCGCGTGGGCCGAGGCGTCGTGATCGGCCTCCACCCGGTTGCCGGCGCGGCCGAGGACATTGCCGGCGGGGTCGGTGACCACAGCCCCCACCGGGACCTCGCCCCTCGCCGCGGCGGCGCGCGCCTCGGCGAGAGCGAGCTCAATCGGACTCACGGCCCGATCAGCTGGCCGCCATCGGCGGTGATGGTGTGGCCGGTGACCCAGCGGGCGCGGCGGGAGGCGAGGAACATCACCACATCGGCCATCTCCTCGGGCTCGCCGAGGCGGCCGAAGGGGATCTGGCCCAGCACCGAGTTGTAGAGCGCCGGGTTGCTGGTGCGGCGGTCTTCCCAGCTGCCGCCGGGGAACTCGATGGAGCCGGGGGCCAGGGCGTTCACCCGGATGCCCTTGGCCGCATACATCTTGGCCTGGCTGGCGGTGTAGTGGATCACCGCCGCCTTGATCGCGCCGTAGGGGGCCGAGCGGGTGCTGGCCCGCATCGCCGAGATCGACGAGACATTGACGATGGAGGCGAAGCCGGGCTTGCCGGGCTCGGCCGCCTTTTCCAGCCAGGGCAGGGCGGCGTGGCTGGCGCGGACGATGGCCATCATGTCGACGTCGAAGGAGGCGGCCCAGCCGGCCTCGTCATCGGTCTGGCCGAAGCCGGAGGCGTTGTTCACCAGCACGTCGATGCCGCCCAGCGCCGCAGCGGCGGCCGGGATGAAGGACGCGATGTCGTCGGCCTTGGCCAGGTCGCAGGGCGCGGCGAAGACCGTCTGGCCATGCGCCGCCAGCTCGGCCCGCGCGGCCTCCAGCGGTACAGCGCCACGGGCGCAGATGGCGACGGCGGCGCCGGCCTCCGCGAAGCCCAGCGCGATGCTGCGGCCGATGCCGCGGCTGCCGCCCATGACCACGACGCGCTTGCCCGAGAATTCCATCGACGTCTCTCCTGACGATCCCGCCGGCAGATCAGCGCAAAGCCTGCGCCCCGACAAGGCGGGGGTGCAGGTTTCACAGGCGCCGGGCGCAGCTTTCCGTTGTGATCCCGGCGCGAGGGGGCTAGGGACCGGCGCATGCGCAAGCTTCCCCTGATCGGCCTGACCCTGGATGCGGAGCAGCCGGGCGGCTACTCCAAGCTTCCCTGGTACGCCCTCCGCCAGAACTATTTTTCCAGTGTCGTCCGGGCGGGCGGCCTGCCCATCGCGCTGCCGCATGAGGCGGCGCTGGCCGAGGCCTATCTCGACGAGGTCGACGGGCTGCTGGTCACCGGCGGCGCCTTCGACGTCGACCCGTCGCTCTATGGCGGCGGCCCGGCGCATGAGACCGTCACGCTGAAGGAAGGCCGCACCGCCTTCGAGCTGGCCATGGTGCAGGGCGCGCTGGCCCGCGACCTGCCGGTGCTGGGCATCTGCGGCGGCGAGCAGCTGCTGGCGGTGGCGCTGGGCGGCACGCTGATCCAGCACATCCCGGACAGCGTGGCCGATTGCCTGCCGCACGAGCAGCCCAACCCGCGCACCGAGCCGGGGCATGAGGTCGCCATCACCGCCGGCAGCCTGCTGGCGCGCGCCGCGGGGACGCTGCGGATGGCGGTGAATTCCGCGCATCACCAGGCGGTCGCCACCGCCGGCCCGCGCGCCGTGGTCAATGCCGTCGCCCCCGACGGGGTGATCGAGGGCATCGAATCGACGACGCACCGCTTCGCGCTGGGGGTGCAGTGGCACCCCGAATATGCGGTGGACCCGAAGGACCAGGCGATCCTGGACGCCTTCGTCGCCGCCTGCCGTGACGCCGCCAGCGCCCGGAGGGCCGCATGACCGACGATATCCTGGACGCCGAAGAGGCCGCCCGCGGCGAGCGCATCGCCAAGTGGCTGGCCCGCGCCGGCGTCGCCAGCCGCCGCGACGCGGAGAAGCTGGTGGCCGAGGGCAAGGTCTCCCTCAACGGCCGCGTGGTGGAGACCCCGGCCACCTTCATCGGCCCCGAGGACCGCGTCACCGTCGACGGCAAGCCGGTCGGCCAGGCGCAGCACACCCGGCTGTTCCGCTACCACAAGCCGGCCGGGCTGGTGACCACGCACAAGGACCCGGAAGGCCGCCGCACGGTGTTCGAGGAGCTGCCGGCCGCCCTGCCGCGGCTGGTCTCGGTCGGCCGGCTGGACCTGAATTCCGAAGGCCTGCTGCTGCTGACCAATGACGGCGCCCTGTCGCGCAAGCTGGAGCTGCCGTCCAATTCCTGGACCCGCCGCTACCGCGCCCGCGTCCATGGCCGGGTCGACGAGCGCGCCCTGGCCGCCCTGGCGCATGGCATCACGGTCGAGGGCGTGGCCTATGGCCCGATCCAGGCCGGGCTGGATTCCCGCCAGGGCACCAATGCCTGGCTGACCGTCAGCCTGACCGAGGGCAAGAACCGCGAGGTCCGCCGCGTCCTGCAGCATCTCGGCCTGACCGTGACCCGGCTGATCCGCACCGCCTATGGCCCCTTCCTGCTCGGCGACCTGCCGCGCGGCGCGGTCGAGGAGGTGAACGCCAAGGTGATGCGCGAGCAGCTGGGCCTCGACGCCCCGCCGCGCATCCGCCGCGGCAAGGAGCTGGCCGCCGAGGCCGCCGCCAAGGCCGCCGGCCCCGCCACCGCCACGCCCGCGGACGCCCCGGCGCCGAAGCCCGAGGCGATGCAGCGGTCCCGCCCCGCCAAGGCGCCGCGCGCCCGCAACGCGACCGAGCCGCTGCGCCGCGCCTGGGGCGCCATCGCCCAGGGGCCGGATGCCGACCAGCCGCAAGGCCCCGGCAAGCGCGGCCGCGGCGGCCCGCGCAAGCCGCGCTGATGCGGATCATCGCCGGGCGGCATCGCGGCCGCCGCTTGGAAGCGCCGCCCGGCGAGGCCACCCGCCCGACCGCCGACCGCGTCCGCCAGGCGCTGTTCGACATGCTGTGGCACGCCCCCTGGGCCGGGCGCGAGGCGGTGGAAGGCGCGATCGTGCTGGACGCCTTCGCCGGCACCGGGGCGCTGGGGCTGGAGGCGCTGTCGCGCGGCGCGGCCGCGGCCTATTTCGTCGAGAAGGACCGCGTGGCGCTGGGCGTGCTGCGCACCAACATCACGATCTGCAAGGAAGACAGCCGCGCCCGCATCCTGGCCGGCGACGCCACCCGCCCGCCCAAGGCGGCGGCGGCCTGCAGCCTGGTGTTCCTCGACCCGCCCTATGGTAAGGAGCTGGTGCCCAAGGCCCTGGCCGCCCTGGGCGCGGCAGGCTGGATCGCGCCGGGCGCGCTGGTCATCGCGGAAACCGGGCGGGACGAGGCGCTGAGCCTGCCAGGCTTCGAGGAAGTCGCCACCCGGGAGCACGGGGCGGCGAAGATTCTTTGCCTGAAGGCAGCCGGCTGAAGGCAGGGCAGGCCAGGGGAATGAATTCCCCCAGCCTTACTTCCCGTCGTCTTCCCCGAACGTCGCCCCCAGGCGCGTGTAGACCTCGCGCAGGCGCTTGTCGTAGGCCTCGTTGCTGAACAGGGCGGCGCGCTTCGGGCCGGCGGCTTCCAGCCAGCCGCGCAGCTCGGCATCGGTGTCCAGCGCGCGGATGGCCTCTGTCATGGCGCGGACATCGTAGGGGTCGATGGTGATGGCGGAATCGCCCACCACCTCGGGCAGGGACGAGGTGTTGGAGGTCATCACCGGCGTGCCCAGCTTCATCGCCTCCAGCGCCGGCAGGCCGAAGCCTTCGTAGAGCGAGGGGAACATCGCCGCCTTGGCGCCGCGGATCAGCGAGATCAGCAGGCGGAACGGCGCGTAGTCGAGCAGGATGATCTTGCTGCGCTGGCGCAGGATCGAGCCTTCCTGCACCTGGTAGCGGATATGGTCGTCGAAGATCAGCTTCAGCTCTTCCTCGCTCTGCCAGGCCTTCTTGCCGACCAGCACCAGCGGCAGGTCGGTGCCCGAGGAGAGATAGGCCTCGATCATGCGGCCGACATTCTTCTTCGGCTCGATGGCGCCGAAGAACAGGAAGTACTTCTTCCATTCCAGGCCGAAGCTGCCGCGGATCTCGTCCTGCGCCTCGTCGACCGGCTTCTCGGTGAACTTCCGCGGCAGCTCGACCGCCTGGTAGGTGTTGGTCACCTTCTCCGGGTCGGCGCCGAGGAGGTTGATGATGTCCTGGCGCGACGCCTCGGAGACGGTGACGATATGGTCCGCCTTCTTGACGATCTGCCGGTTCATCTTGAAGTAGCGGCGCTTGTTGTCGAGCGTCGTGTAGGGCAGCCGCAGCGGCACCAGGTCATGCAGGCAGTAGATGTTCTTGGCGCCCGGGATCCGCATCGGCAGCGGATAGGTCCAGTGCATGATATGCGGCGGCCGCGGCATGGTGACGCTGATCGGCCGGCCGTAGACCTTGAAGGCGTTGTGGGCCAGGTTGAAGCCGTTCTCGACGTTCCACAGATGGTCGAAATGCGGCATCCGGCTTTCGAAGGTGGTCGAGACCACGTTGCCGGTCACCGGCACCCGGGTGGCGTATTCGCCCAAGGGTCCCATCAGGGTGCGCCGGGTGTTGCGCAGCCAGCGCAGCAGCGGCGAGCTGTCGCCGACGCGGTTGTCGAAGAAGGCGATCTCGCGGATCAGCTCGTTGCGGCTGGGGCTGGCCCGGGTGCCGTAGAGCACGCCGACCTCGGCGCCCAGCGCCCCCAGCCGGAAGCTCAGGTTGCGCGCGTAGGTTGCCACGCCCGTGCCCTTGTCGAGCGCGAGGTTGTAGCCGTCGATATAGATTCGGGACCGCATGATCCGACCCTAGCGGAGGCGGCGGCCGGGGCGAAGGGGGCGTTTGCATTCCGCGGTCGGCGATTTGCTGCGGCGCAAGGGGACTTGACCAGGGCGGGTCCGCAGGGCCGATAGGGATCATGCACGGACGGGGGCGGCGATGAGCGGTCGGCAGCAGGAGGCGGAGGCCTTGCGGCGGGAGGCCGACGCCTTGCGCGACAAGCGCGAATGGCGCGCCGCCGCCGAGGCCTATGGCGCCTTCCTGGCGCTGCGCCCGGACGATGCCGGCATGCAGGTGCAGCGCGGCCACTGCCTGAAGGAGGCCGGCGACGTCCCCGCCGCCCTGGCGCTGTACCGCAGCGCCGCGGCGCTCCGCCCGCGCGACGCGGACATCCCGCTGCAGATCGGCCATGCCGAGAAGATCCTGGGCCGGCGCGACGCCGCCCGCGACGCCTATGCCGAGGCCGCCCTGCTGGCGCCGCTGGCCGAGAATCCCTGGCGCGAATGGCAGGCCCTGGCGGCGGCGCGTCCGGGCCGGGCGGCGCCGGCGGCGGCGGGCGTGGTGCTGGACCTGACCGATCTCGCCGCCTGGGTGCGCGGCGGCCACCGGGCGCCGTCGGGCATCCAGCGGGTGCAGCTGGACCTGGCGCGGGCGGCGCTGGCCCGGCAGCCGGCGCCGCGGCTGGCGGCCATGGCGCGCGCGGGCGGCGGCTGGCGCGAGCTGCCGGCGCCGCTTTTTCTTCGGTTGGACCTGCTGATGACCACGGGGGCGGACACGACCGACCCCGACTGGCTGGCGGCCGTCGCGCTGCTGGAGGCGATCGTCGAGACGCCGCCGCCGCTGCGCTTCGCCCCGGGCGCGGTGCTGGCGACGCTGGGCGGCAGCTGGAGCCTGCCCGACCACCTGGCCTGCCTGCGCGCGGCGCGGGAACGCGACGGGCTGCGCCACGTGCCCCTGCTGCACGACTGCATCCCGCTGCTGCTGCCCGAGCACTGCGCCGAGGGCGTGGTGCGCGACTATGCCCGCTGGTTCGCCAATCTGTCGCTGCATGCCGACGGGGTGATCGCGGTGTCGCGCTCCACCGCCGAGGACATGAAGCGGCTGCACCGCGCTTTGCTGCCCGAACTGCCGGTGCCGGAGGCCGCGGTGCTGCGGCTCGACGCCGCCCCGCGGGCGGTGGCGGGGGCCGCGCCGCCGCATCCGCTGCTGCGCGGCGACACGCCCTTCGTGCTGTTCGTCTCGACCATCGAGGGGCGGAAGAACCACCTGATGGTGTTCAACGCCTGGCTGTCGATGCTGCGCCGCGCGGCGGGGACGCCGGCGGCGGCGCAGGTGCCGATGCTGGTCTGCGTCGGCCGCCCCGGCTGGCGCGCCGAGCCCGCCATGGCCCTGCTGGAGGGCGCGCCGGAGCTGCGCGCCCGGGTGCGCATCCTGTCCGAGGTCTCCGACCCGCTGCTGGCGGCGCTGTACCGGGCCAGCCTGTTCACCCTCTACAACAGCCACCACGAGGGCTGGGGCCTGCCGGTCACCGAAAGCCTGGCCGCCGGCAAGGTCGCCCTGGTGCCGCGGCATTCCTCGCTGGTCGAGGCGGGGGAGGGCGGCGCCGTCTTCTTCGCCCCCAACAGCGAGCCCGACCTGCTGGCCCAGCTGCAGCGGCTGATCCACGACCGCGGCTTCCGCGAGCAGGCCGAGGCCGCCATCCGCCCGCCGCCGCGCGGCTGGGACCAGCTGGCGGCGCAGTTCCTGGGCGATGCCGCCCGGCTGGCCGATGCCGGCGGGCCGCGCCCGGCGCCGCCGGTGGCCGCCGGCCGGGTGCATCCGCTGAAGCGCCTGGAGGGCAGCCGGCCGCGCCTGGCCATGGCGGTGGCCGAGACGCTGCGCGAGGGCGAGGCCTGGCACCCGCTGGAGCCCTGGGGCTGCTGGACCCGCCCGGGCGCCGCCACCCTGGCGCTCGCCGCCCCCGATCCGGGGCCGTTGTGGCTGGAGATTTCTCTCCGTGGCCTCCCGCTGCTCGAGGGCCCGGTGCCCGACCAGCCGGTCGAGCTGCTGGTGCTGCGCGACGACCTGCCCGCCGGCGAGGCGCGGCTGGTGACGGTCGCCGCCGGCGCCGCGCCGCTGGTCGGGCTGCAGGTCGCCGCGGGGGGCGGGATGCTGCGGGTGGAGATCCTGTGCCGCGCCGCGGGGGTGGATGCCGAGGGCCGGGCGATCGGCATCGGCGTCACCGCGCTCGGCCTGGCCGCGGCCGACAGCGTGCCGGAGCGGCTGGCGCTGCTGGAGGCGCGCAGCTTCGCCATGCCGCGCGACCAGCTGGCCGAAGCATGACCGGCCGCGACTTCGACGCGGCCTTCCGCGCCGAGCTGGCCGAACTGTTCCGCTGGCGCCGGGATGTCCGGCATTTCCGGCCCGAGCCGGTGCCGGGCGCGCTGCTGGACCGGCTGATCGCGGTGGCGGACCTGGCGCCCTCGGTCGGGCTGAGCCAGCCCTGGCGCTTCGTCACGGTGGACGACCCGGCCCGCCGCGCCGCCATCCGCGCCAATTTCGCGGCCAGCAACGCCGTGGCGCTGTCCGGCCAGGCGGAGGGCAAGGCCGCGCTCTATGCCCGGCTGAAGCTGGCCGGGCTGGACCAGGCGCCCTGCCATTTCGCGCTGTTCTGCCTGCCCGACCCGGCGCAGGGCCATGGGCTGGGCCGGCGCACCATGCCGCTGACGCTGGATTATTCGGCGGTGATGGCGCTGCACAGCCTGTGGCTGGCCGCCCGCGCCGAGGGGCTGGGCCTGGGCTGGGTTTCCATTCTCGACCCGGAGGCGGCGAAGGCCGCGCTCGACGTGCCGGGGGAATGGCGGCTGATCGGCTATTTCTGCCTCGGCTGGCCGCAGCAGGAGGAGGCGCTCCCGGAGCTGGAGCGGGAAGGCTGGGAGACGCGGCACGCCTCGGCGCGGCTGGCGCGATAAGGAAGGGCGGGGGGGATGAATTCCCCCTGGCCTGTCACGGCCGTTCGGCCCGCTCCAGCATATGCTGCGGCTCGTCGAATTCCCGGTGCAGATCCTCGCCCCCGCGCAGCGCCAGCGGCCGCATCAGGAACACCGCGCCCCAGCCCCAGGCGCCGTTGATGACGACCCAGTGCCACCACTCGGCCTCGAAGCCGGGGACGGTGATGAACCAGCGTTGCAGCCAGGTGAAGCCCAGGGCGCCGGCCAGCCAGCCGACGAACAGGTCGGGCAGGACCAGGACCAGGCGCAGCAGCAGCGCCAGCAGCCCGCCGAGCCCGGCGCCCAGCAGCATCAGCGCGTAGAGGCTGGGCATGCCGGCCAGCACCGGCGTTTCCGCCAGGGCATGCATCGGCGCGAAGAGGAAGCCGCGGACCGGCACCAGCCCGGCGGTCTGGTGCAGCACGAACAGCGTCGACTGGTGGAACACCACCACCGCGGCGGCGCCCATCACCAGCCCGCCGCTGATGGCGCGGCAGGGCCCGGCGGGGATCAGGCGGAGGAGGCAGATGAGGAGGATCGCGGCGATGGCGCCGGTGCCGGCGACCTCGCCCAGGCGGCCGAAGCTCGCCTGGGCCAGGGCCTGCTCCAGCGGCAGGGGGGAGGTGCCCCCCCTGCCGGCCATGACCTTGGCGATCAGGTAGAAGGAGGCTGCCACGAAAGCGCCGCGCCAGGCGGCGCGCAGCAGCAGCCTCACCCCGAACATGGGGAAGTCAGGTCAGGCGGCGCGCTCGGCCACGCATTCGCGCATGGCGTCGCCCAGGATGTCCATGCCCTCGTTGATCAGGGCGGTGGAGGTGGTCAGCGGGCAGAGGAAGCGGATCACATTGGCCCGCACGCCGCAGGACAGCAGGATCAGCCCCTTCTGCGCGGCGCGGGCGATCAGCGCCTTGGTCAGCTCCGGATCCGGCTTGCCGGCGTCGCCATCGGCCACCAGCTCCATCGCCACCATCGCGCCCAGGCCGCGGATGTCGCCGATGACGCCCTTCAGGCTGTTGGAGTTCTGCAGCTCCTTCAGCCGGTCGGTCAGCAGCGTGCCGATCTCCTCGGCGCGGGCGCAGAGGCCCTCTTCCTCGATGATGTCGAGCACGGCGTTGCCGGCGGCCAGCGCCAGCGGGTTGCCGCCATAGGTGCCGCCCAGGCCGCCGGCCTGCGGGCTGTCCATGATCTCGGCCTTGCCGGTTACGGCCGAGAGCGGGAAGCCGCCGGCCAGCGACTTCGCCATGGTGATCAGGTCGGGCTGCACGCCGGAATGCTCGATGCCGAACATCTTGCCGGTGCGGGCGAAGCCGGTCTGCACCTCGTCGGCGATCATGACGATGCCGTACTCGTCGCAGATCTTGCGGATGCCGGCCAGCAGCTCGGCCTGGGCGACGTAGAAGCCGCCCTCGCCCTGCACCGGCTCGATGATGATGGCGGCGATGCGCTTGGGGTCGATATCGGCCTTGAAAAGGGTCTCCAGCGCCTCGAGGGTCTGGGAGACTTCCTTGCCGTGATAGGCGACCGGGAAGGGCAGGTGGTAGACGTCGCCCGGCAGCGTGCCGAAGCCGGCCTTGTACGGCATCACCTTGCCGGTCAGCGCCATGCCCAGCAGGGTGCGGCCGTGGAAGGCGCCGGAGAAGGCGATGACGCCCGAGCGCCCGGTGTGGTGGCGCGCGATCTTCACCGCGTTCTCGATCGCCTCGGCGCCGGTGGTCAGGAACACCGTCTTGCGGGGCCCGCGCGTCGGCACGATGGCGTTCAGCCGCTCGGCCAGGCGGATATAGCCCTCATAGGGCATGACCTGGATGCAGGTGTGGCTGAAGTTCTCGAGCTGCGCGGTGACCGCGGCCTTCACCTTCGGATGCAGGTGCCCGGTGTTGAGCACCGCGATGCCGGCGGCGAAGTCGATGTAGCGCTTGCCCTCGATATCGGTGATCTCGGCGTTCTCGGCCTTGGCCGCGAAGACCGGGAGCTGGATGCCGAGGCCGCGCGGCACGGCCGCTTCGCGCCTCGCCTGCAGCGCCGCGTTGCTGTCGGCTGCCGTCACGCCCATCGCCCATACTCCATGCTGTCGGTTTCGGGCCGCACGATGCTCCCGCGAAAGGGGGCGGCGCAAGGGCCGCGGGCGGCGAAATCGACCTCGGGCGCGGCTTATGACCGGATGATATCCCCGGTGATATCGCAGGGCGATCAAGGGGATGAGGCGGCGCGCGGGGTCAGCCGAAGACGTGCAGCGCCACCACGCCCAGCAGGCAGGCCAGCAGCGACCACAGCACCGGCATGTCCACTTCCTGCGGCGCCAGGGCCGGGATGACGCAGCTGGCGCCGGCGACGCTGTCCAGAGGATCGCTCATCGGGATTTTCCTAATGCACTTTTCTGGTGGATATTTTAAGAAGTTCCACCAGAATAATCCATTCTAATCACGCGGCGCGGGGACAAAATCTGCGCGTGCGGCCGCAGGAACAACGATTTCATGGCGCATAATTCGCTGTCCCGGCGCGGCCTGCTGGCCCTGGCCGCCGCCCTGCCGGCCGCTCGCGCGCTGGCGCAGCCGGGCGATTTCCCCAGCCATCCGCTGCGGCTGATCGTTCCGGTGGCGCCCGGCGGCAGCCAGGACGTGGTGGCGCGGCTGATCGCCCGCGGCATGGGCGAGACGCTGGGCCAGACGCTGCAGGTGGAGAACCTGCCGGGCGCCGGCAGCAATATCGGCTACGAGGCGGCGTCGCGCGCGCGGCCCGACGGCTACACGCTGCTGGCCGGGTCCGACAGCCTGTCGATCAATGCCGCGCTGTTCCCGAAGCTGAACTACGATCCGCTGACGGCCTTCACGCCAATTCTGTCCGGCGTCGCCGTGCCGCAGATCCTGGTGGTGCGGGCCGATTCCCCGGCGCAGGACCTGGCCGGCTTCGTCGCCGCGGCGCGGGACGCCCCCCAGGCGGTCGGCACGCCCGGCAATGGCAGCCTGTCGCACCTGGTGGGGGAGCTGATGCAGCAGGCCGCCGGGCTGCGCTGGACCCATGTGCCCTATCGCGGCGGGGCGCTGGCCATCAACGACCTGCTGGCCGGCCATCTGCAGGCGGTCTGGATCAATATCGGCGCCGTCGCCGATGCGGTGAAGGCCGGGCGGCTGCGCGGCCTGGCCGTGTCCTCCGAGGCGCGGGCCGGCGCCCTGCCGGCGGTGCCGACGCTGGAGGAAGGCGGCTTCCAGGGCCTGACCGCCACCGGCTGGCACGGGCTGGTGGCGCCGGCCGGGCTGGAGCCCGCCATCGCCGCCCGCCTGGCCGCCGCCGGCACCGCGGCGCTGCAGAAGCCCGAGATCGCCCAGCGCCTGGCCGGCCTCGGCGTCGAGGTGCTGGACGAGCCGCCGGCCGCCCTGTCCCGCCGCATCGCCGCCGATGCCGCGCGCTGGGCCGCGGTGGTCCGCCAGGGCAATTTGCGCCCCGACTGAACGCCCCGACTGAACGTCCCGACGAAGCCTGGTTCAGGCGGCGGGGGCGAGCTCCGCCAGCATCCGCCGCGCCTTGGCGTCGCGGGCGATGGCGACCACGGCGCCGGTGCCCTCGCCGGGCAGGAAATCCTCCAGCGGGCGCAGCTGCAGCGTCAGCGCATGCAGCAGGGCCCAGGCGCGGATCTCGCCTTCGCGGGTGGCGGGCAGGATTAGCAGGTCGGCGGCGGTGTCGGTCATCGGACGTTGCCTCGGCAAAGGGTTTCGACAGGGGCGCGGGGCCAGGGGGCCGCAAGGGGCCGTCACGCCTGGCAGGGCGTCCCGAAGGCATCGGCAGTGGTGGCGCGCATCACCTGGGCGAAGAGGCGCAAGGCCTCCGGTCCGCCCTGGTCGAGCAGCGCGCCGCCTTCCATCTCCCGCGCCAGCAGTTCCGCGTGGCCCGCCAGGGTCAGCGCGGCACGGCGCAGCGCCTCCTGCGAGAAGGCGAGCTGCTGCTGCTCGGAGAAATCATTCCAGGGAAGGGCACGGCTGGAGGACATGGCGGGTCCCGGGGCTGCGCCTTCCTGGCAGGGTTCCGTCTGTCTGACGGCCCGCGGAAGATGCGCCGCAGCAATGAACGCTGCCTTAACGCCGCCCACTTTTCCGTGATTTTTTTGTCTCGGCGGGGCACTGCCCCGCCGAGCTTCCTCAAGTCATGCCGGGGCGATGCCCCGGCACAGGTCGTTCCAAGGCTTACTTGTCGCGGGCGAGCTCGTAGAGCGCCACCGAGGCGGCGACGGACACGTTCAGGCTCTCGATCGCATCGGTGATCGGCAGCTTCACCAGCTCGTCGCAGGTCTCGCGCTGCAGCCGGCGCAGCCCGCTATCCTCGGCGCCCAGGACCAGCGCCACCGGGCGGTCCTTCGGCTTGGCGGCGGCCAGCGTCGTCGTCGCCGCGCCGTCCAGCCCCATCACCCAGTAGCCCGCCTTCTGCAGCGTGACGATGGCGCGCGACAGGTTGACCTCGCGCACCACCGGCACGGTGTCCAGCGCGCCCACCGCGGCGCGGGCCATGGCCCCCGTCTCCGGCGGCGCGTTGCGGTCCTGCATGATCACCGCCGCCGCGCCGAAGGCCGCGGCCGAGCGCAGGATGGCGCCGACATTGCGCGGGTCGGTCACCTGGTCGAGCAGCAGCACCGTCCCGCGCGAGGCGGCCAGCGCATCGTCCAGATGCACCGGCGGCAGCGGGTCGGCCAGCAGGGCGGCGCCCTGGTGCACCGCATCCTCGGTCAGGAAGGTCTGGAAGCGCGAGCGCTCCACCCGCTCGGCCTGCAGCTTCCAGGGCTTGGGCAGCTTGGCTTCCAGCGCGGCCTCGGCCTCGGTCGTCAGCAGCAGCCGCTTGAAGCGCCGGCGCGGATTGGCCAGCGCCGCCGCCACGGCATGCAGCCCGTAGAGCCACAGCGTGTTGCCCTCGGGCTTCTCGCGGCGCTCGGGCGCGGCGGGCTCGCGCGGCTCGGTGCCGCGCAGGTCGCGCGGGTTGCGGCGCGGGGCGGGCGCTTCGGCGCGATAGGCCGGCGCGGCGTCGCCACGCGGGGCCGGCGCGGCCTCGCCACGGTCGGCCGGCCGCGGGCCGCGGAAGGCGGGCGCGCCCCGGCTGGGGCCGCGGCCTTGGGGACCAGGGGTGACGAAGCCCGGGGTGGTCGGGCTGGCAGGGGAACGGGACGGGTGGCGCGGGCCTTCCGGCCGGCGAGGGGGGCGGGACATGGGCGCATCCTGCGGATCGGCCGCGCCGAAGCAAGCGTCGCGATGCAGTTTCTTCACCTTCTTCGCCGGGACCTCCGTTGACAGCACCGTCTGAAACCGGATAGAGCGCGGCGCTCCCGCCGGCCGGGATCGCATGGAGGGGTGCCCGAGTGGCTAAAGGGGGCGGACTGTAAATCCGCTGGCGCACGCCTACGTTGGTTCGAATCCAACCCCCTCCATATCCGGCCCCTTGTCGCGACGGTGTCGCGGATTGGCCGGAACCTTAATCCCGGCAGGAGGCGCCACGGCGCGGACGCCATTGCATGGCAACCGCGCGGTGCGGGTGTAGCTCAATGGTAGAGCCCCAGCCTTCCAAGCTGGTTGTGCGGGTTCGATTCCCGTCACCCGCTCCAACTTCCAGGAGCGGGCGTTGGGCCATGGGCGTTTCTGCGCCGGTATCGGCGCTTTGACCGACAGGGTGACCGATAGATGGCGAAAGCTAAATTCGAGCGGAACAAGCCGCACTGCAACATTGGTACGATCGGCCACGTCGATCATGGCAAGACGTCGCTGACCGCGGCGATCACCAAGATCCTGGCGAAGGCCGGCGGTGCGACCTTCACCGCCTATGATCAGATCGACAAGGCTCCCGAGGAGCGCGCGCGCGGCATCACGATCTCGACGGCCC
>NZ_CACSJM010000152.1 GCF_902706185.1 Roseomonas sp. 18066
GGTCATGGGCGGGCCGTGATGGCGAGGGGGCGGGGCATGGCTGCTGGCCTATCAGGCCTCCGCCGCGCGGCAAAGCCCAGGCCTTGCCGATTTTGGAATTTTTCAGCCATTTCCGTCGTTTTTTAGAATTACAGTATCACGCCGCAGCCCGGTGCGCCGGCTCAGTTCGGCCGCGGCTGGGCGGCCCGCAGCGCGCGGCGCAGCTTGGCGACGCCGGTGCGGACATGGCCGCCATGGCAGAGCTGGCTGCCTTCCTCGGCGAGGTCGCGGGAGATGTCCTGCTGCGGCCGCGGCAGGCGGGCGAAGCGGGCGGAAAGCTCGTCGCAATAGGCGAGGCCGGGCGCGACCAGCCGCAGCTCGGTCGCGGCAACGGGCATGGCCCCGACCATCAGGGCCAAGAGACAGGGCAGGCGAAGCAGCATGGCGGCAATCTGGCGGCAGCCTCCCTGCCCCGCGATGGGCAGCGGATGAAGCCTCGGTCATTCGTGATCGCGGCCGCGCTCAGGCGGCGGGCGGGGCCGCCGCGGGCAGGCGGAACAGCACCACCAGGCCCGGGAAATCCGGCGGGCCGTCGCCATTCTCGAACCACAGCATGCCGCCATGCAGCTGCACCACCGCGCGCACCAGCGACAGGCCGAGGCCGGAGCCCGGGGTGGTGCGGGCCTGGTCGGCGCGGAAGAAGCGCTCGCCCACCCGCTCGCGGTCGGCGACCGTCAGGCCGGGGCCCTCGTCGGCGACGCGAACCACCAGCTGGTCGTGGTCGCGCGCGGCGGAAAGGGTGATGTTGCCGCCCGGCGGCGTGAACTTCACCGCATTGTCCAGCAGGTTGGCCACCACCTGCAGCAGCAGGTCGCGGTCGCCGGTCAGGCCCAGCGGCGAGGGCCAGCCGGTGTGCAGGGTCTGGCCGCGCGCCTCGGCCGAGGCGCCGTAGAGCTCGGCGGCATCGGCCAGCAGCATCGCCAGGTCGAGGGGCGCGAAGGCGGCGCGGCGGGCGCCGGCCTCGACCTCGGCGATGCGCAGCACCGCCTGGAAGACGCGGGTGACGTTGTCGAGGTCGGCGATGCCGCGCTCGATGGCGCCGCGCAGCGAGGCCGGGTCCTCGTCCTCGGAGAGCAGCGCCTCCTCCAGCCCGTTGCGGACGCGGGCGATCGGCGTGCGCAGGTCATGCGCGATGGCGTCCGACACGCCGCGCACGCCGTCCATCAGATGCGCGATGCGGTCGAGCATGGTGTTCATGCTGGCGCCCAGCCGGTCGAACTCGTCGTCATGGGCCGAGAGCGGCACGCGCGGCGACAGGTCGCCGCCGGCGATCAGCGCGGCGGTGGTGACCGCCGGCGACAGGCGGCGCTCCAGCGCGCGGCGCATCAGCCAGGCGCCGAGCACGGCGAAGACCAGGGCGGCGCCGGCGGCCCAGGCCAGCCCCTCGGTCAGCAGGGCGCGCAGCCGCTGCTTCTCGCTGACCTCGCGGCCGACGGCCAGGGTCACGCCGCCGGGCAGCTCCATCAGGTAGAGGCGCGCCTCGCCCGGCGCCTCCTCCTCATGCTCCAGCGTCAGCCGGTGCCAGGATTCGGCCGGGCCATCCAGCGCCCCGGGCGGCAGGCTGACCAGGTTGCCGGCCAGCCGCTGCCCGCGCGGGTCGAGCAGCAGGTAGAGCGCCTGCCCGTCGGCATCGAGCGCCAGCCGCTCGCTGATCGCCTCGATCACCGCATCGGTGCCGGCATCGCGCCAGCGCTCGGCCAGGGCCTGGGCGTCGGCGCGGATGGCGGCATCCGTCTGCCGCTCCAGCGTCCCCGCCGTGCCCCACCAGAGCACGCCGGCGAAGCCCAGGCCGGCGGCCAGGAACAGCGCCGCGAACAGCGTCGCGAAGCGGAAGCCGGCGGAGGAGAGCAGCCGCCAGAGCGGCCCCGGATGCTGCTGGCGGCGGTGCGGCATGCTGGTCAGACGGGTCTCAGGGCTCGGCGCGGATCATGTAGCCGGCGTTGCGGACGGTGTGGATCAGCGGCTTCTCCTGCCCCTTGTCCAGCTTCTGCCGCAGCCGCGAGACATGCACGTCGATGACATTGGTCTGTGGGTCGAAGTGGTAGTCCCAGACCTTCTCCAGCAGCATGGTGCGGGTGACCACCTGGCCGGCATGGCGCATCAGATGCTCCAGCAGGCGGAACTCGCGCGGCTGGATGTCGATCTTGCGGCCGGCCCGCGTCACCGTGCGCGACAGCAGGTCGAGCTCCAGGTCGGCGACCTTCAGGCGCGTGGCCGGCGCGTCGACGGCGGGGCGGCGGCCCAGCGCCTCGACGCGCGCCAGCAGCTCGGCGAAGGCGAAGGGCTTCACGAGATAATCGTCGCCGCCGGCCTTGAGGCCCTTCACGCGCTCATCCACCCCGGCCAGCGCCGAGAGGAACAGCACGGGGGTGTGGTTGCCCTGGGCGCGCAGGGTCTCGACCAGGCGGACGCCGTCGACGCCACCCGGCAGCATCCGGTCCAGCACCAGCAGGTCGAAGCTCTCGCCGGCGGCCATGAACAGCCCGTCGCGGCCATTGGCGGCGTGCTCGACCGTGTGCCCGGCCTCCTGGAGGCCCTTCTTCACGAAGCGGCCGACCTCGGCATCGTCTTCCACCAGCAGGATGCGCATGGTGCATGCTCCATTTGTCGCGGCCCTCCTTCCCAGAACAGATCGGCGAGGAGGCGGGGCCGGGACATGCACCATGCCGCGCGTCGCGGCAACACGCCAGTCGCGGCGCGGCGCCGGGGGGCATTACCGGATTGTCACGGTGACGCTCGCCGGCTTGTCGCGCATCCTGATTCGATATATCTAAACTACATCGATATATCGAATCGGAAGACGCCATGCGGGGTGATTTCGGCGGCCGCGACCCGGCCCGGCGCGGCGAGCGCATCTTCGAGCATGGCAGCCTGCGCCTGGTGCTGCTGCACCTGATCGCCGAGAAGCCACGCCACGGCTACGAGCTGATCAAGGCCATCGAGGACCGGCTGGCCGGGCAGTATTCGCCAAGCCCGGGCGTGGTCTATCCGACGCTGACCCTGCTGGAAGAGCTCGGCTACGCCACCGCCGTCGCCGCCGGCGGCAGCCGCCGCCGCTTCGAGGCCACCCCCGCGGGCCTCGGCTTCCTCGACGAGAACCGCCCGGCGCTGGAGGCCATGCTCGCCCGCATGACCCCCGAGGCGCGCGCCGGGCGCCCCCCCCAGATCATCCGCGCCATCGAGAACCTGCGCATGGCCATGCATCTGCGCCTGGCCCGCGCCCCCCTCACCGAGGCCGAGGCGGAGGCCATCGCCGACCTCCTCGACGCCACCGCCAAGCGCCTGGAGCGCCTCTGACCATGAACGACGCCGCCACCCCCGATCCGCGCGCGACCGAGCGCCGCCGCCACCCGATCCGCCTGCGCCGCCTGGCGGTGCTGGCGGTCGAGGATCTCTCGCCGTCGATGCGCCGCGTCACCCTGGGCGGGCCGGAGCTCGAGGGCTTCACCAGCCTCGGCTTCGACGACCATGTGAAGCTCTTCTTCCTGGCCCCCGGCCGGGACGCCGCCATCCTGCCGCAGCAGGGCCCCGAGGGCCTGGTCTTCCCGACCGACGAACGCCCGCTGGCCCGCGACTACACGCCGCGCCGCTTCGACCCGGTGGCGCAGACCCTGGTTATCGACTTCGCCTTGCACGAGGCCGGCCCCGCCACCGCCTGGGCGCTGCAGGCCGCGCCGGGCCAGACCCTGCTGACCGCCGGCCCGCGCGGCTCGATGGTGATCCCGCTGGCCTTCGACTGGCACCTGCTGGTGGGCGACGAGACCGCCCTGCCCGCCATCGGCCGCCGCCTGGAAGAGCTGCCCGCCGGCACCCGCGCCCTGGTCGTCGCCGAGGTCGAAGGCCCGGAGCACGAGCTGCCCCTGCCCAGCGCCGCGCAGGTCACCGTGGTGTGGTCGCATCGCCGCCGCACGACGCTGGCCGAGACGCTGCGCGCCACCGAGTTTCCGCCGGGCGATTTCTTCGCCTGGGTGGCGGCAGAATCGGTCGCCGCCAAGGCGCTGCGCGCGCTGCTGCTGGCCGAGAAAGGCGCGCAGCCGCGCTGGACCAAAGCCGCCGGCTACTGGAAGCGCGGGGCGGCCGGGGTGCATGACAGCATCCAGGACTGAAGGAAGTCAGGGAAAGGCAAGGCGGTAGGTTGGGGGAATGAATTCCCCCAAACCCCCATCTTTTTTCTGATCACCGGCCTTTGCCGGACCTGCGCCTCGCCGGCACCATCGCCCGGGCATCACGGCGGGACGCCATCATACAAAAACAGCGCAACCTCGAAGGTCGCGCTGCCGCTGGGCCGTTTCACGTACTGTCGTCACGTGGACACGGCAGTCCGAAAGAAAAGGGGAATTCATTCCCCTGGCCTGCCCATCTTTTCTCTTCAAGCCGGCAACGCCGCATCCGCCAGCACTTGCAGATGCCCATGCGAGCAGCGCTCCACCCGCGCCGAGACGCCGTAGACCTCCGCCAGCATGGCGGGCGTCAGGGTGGCCTCGGGGCTGCCCTGGGCGCGGATGGTGCCGTCGGCCAGCATCACCACTTCGTCGGCGTAGCGCGCGGCCAGCGCCAGGTCGTGGACCACGACCACCGTCACCAGCCCGTGCTGGCGGGTCAGGTGGCGCACCAGCTCCATCACCGACAGCTGGTAGCGCAGGTCCAGCGCGCTGGTCGGCTCGTCGAGCAGCAGCACCTGCGGGCGGCGCACCAGCGCCTGGGCCAGGCCCGCCAGCTGCCGCTGGCCGCCCGACAGGCGGTCGAGGCCGACGAGCGCCAGATGCGGGATGCCCAGCTGGTCCAGCAGGTCCAGCGCCCGTTCGGTGGCGGCGGCGGCGGAGACCGCGCCTTCCGCCGTCGGGCTGGCGCGCAGCGCGCCGAGGAGGGCCTCCATCACCGTCAGCGCCACGCCCTGGGGCAGGCTCTGCGGCATATAGGCGATGTGGCGGGCGCGGTGCTCCAGGCGCAGGCCGATCATCTCCTGCCCGTCCAGCTTCACCGAGCCGCGGGCCGGCAGCAGCCCGGCCAGGCCGCGCAGCAGGGTGGACTTGCCGGCGCCGTTCGGGCCGATCAGCGCGGTGATGGCGCCGCCGCGCAGCGGCTCCAGGCTGGCGCCGTGCAGGATCTCGCGCCGGCCATAGCCCAGCGTCAGGCCCTGGATCTCGAGCTGCTTCATGCGCGGCGCCCCCGGGTGAAGACCAGCGCGATGAAGACAGGCACGCCGACCAGCGCGGTGACGATGCCGATCGGCACCAGCAGGCCGGGCACCAGCATCTTGCTGGCCAGCGACGACAGCGACAGCAGCAGCGCCCCGCACAGCGCCGCGGCGGGCAGGAAGAAGCGGTGGTCCTCGCCGACCAGCAGGCGGGCGGCGTGGGGGCCAATCAGCCCGATGAAGCCGATGGTGCCGACGAAGGCGACCGAGACGCCGGACAGCAGCGAGACGCGCAGCAGGGCCCCATCGCGCAGCCGGTCGGCATCGATGCCGAAGGACAGCGCCCGCTCCTCGCCGAGGCGCAGCGCGGTCAGCTTCCAGGCGGCCCGCGCCGAGAAGGGGATGGCGATGGCCAGGCACAGCGCCATGATGCCGATCTTCGGCCAGGTGGCGCGGGCCAGGCTGCCCATCGACCAGAAGACCAGCTGCTGCAGCGCCTGCTCGGTGGCGACGAATTGCAGCAGGGCGACGGCGGCGTTGAAGGCGAAGACGAGCGCGATGCCAAAGAGCACCAGCGCCTCCACCCCCGCTCCGCGCAGCTTGGACAAGGTCCGCAGCAGCATCACCGAGAGGAAAGCGAACAGAAAAGCATTGCCCGAGAGCAGCCAGTCGGTCGGCACCCAGGGGATGCCCACCCCCAGCACGATGGCCAGCGCCGCGCCCAGCGAGGCGGCCGAGGAGACGCCCAGGGTGAAGGGGCTGGCCAGCGGGTTGTTCAGCACCGTCTGCATCTCGGCCCCGGCCAGCGCCAGCGCGGCGCCGACGAGCACCGCCATGAAGGCATAGGGCAGCCGCACGTCCCAGACGATGACCGAGACCGGCCCGGTCGCCGCCGCCGGATTGAGCAGCACGCCGACCACGTCCGACAGGCCGAGCCGCGAGGGGCCGGTCGCGACATCGAGCAGCAGCGAGGCGACCAGCAGCAGCGCCAGCACCCCGAGCACGATGAGGCGCTTCAGCAGCAGGGCGCGGTAGCCGGCGGCGGCGCCGCCCAGGGTGGCAGCGCTCATGTGGCAGCAATCATGCCGGGAAGGCCGCCGGCGGGCGGGGGGAGACGTCAAAGGTCACGGGCGGCCCTTCCAGGGGGGTGGTCTGCGGGCAATCCATAATCACTCGCAACTGCGAGACCAAGCCCCGTGTTCGGGCAGCCGCCCTGCGGCGGAGGGGGGGCCAGCCGCCCTGCTCAGCCCGGGTTGCTCGGCCGGCGGCCGACCTGCACGGCCAGCTCGCGCGAGCGCCCCTCGCGGGTCAGGGTGACGCGCACGGTCTGCCCCGGCGGCGTGCCGGCGACGCCGCGGATCAGCGCGCGGGAGGTCTCGATCCGCTCGCCGTTCAGCGCGGTGACCACGTCGCCCTGGCGCAGGCCGGCGCGGGCCGCCGGGCTGCCGCGCTCGACGCTACGCACCTGGACGCCGCGGTTGCGGCCGCCGGGGACGGCTTCCTCGCCCATGTCCTCGACCGCGACGCCGAGCCAGCCGCGCTCGACCCGGCCGTCGCGGCGCAGCTGGTCGATGACGCCGCGCGCCAGGTCGGAGGGCGTCGCGAAGCCGATGCCGGCCGAGGCGCCGGAGGGCGAGTAGATCGCCGTGTTGATGCCGATCACCTCGCCGGCGACATTGAACAGCGGCCCGCCGGAATTGCCCGGGTTGATGGCGGCATCCGTCTGGATGAAGTCGTCGAAGGGCCCGGCGCCGATCTCGCGCCCGCGCGCCGAGACGATGCCCGAGGTCACCGTGCCGCCCAGGCTGAAGGGATTGCCCGCCGCCAGCACCCAGTTGCCGACGCGGAGCGCCCCGGAGACGCCCCAGGCCACCGCCGGCAGCGGGCTGCGCGGCTCGACCCGCAGCAGCGCCAGGTCGGTCAGCTCGTCGGTGCCGACGACGCGGGCGGTGAGCTCGGTGCCGTTCTGCAGCGAGACGACGACGCGCACCGCGTTGCCGACGACGTGGTTGTTGGTGACGATATAGCCGGCCGGATCGATGATGAAGCCCGACCCCGCCCCCTGCACCTGCTGCGCGCCGCGCCGCTCGCGGAAATAGCGCTCGAAGGGGCTGCCGCGCAGCTCGGGGGGGATCTGCGTCGTGGTCTGCTCCGACAGCACCGCGATGTTCACCACCGAGGGCAGCACCTGCTCGGCCAGGTCGGCGAAGTCGGGCAGCACAGCGCGCGCCGCGGCGGGGGCCGGGCGCAGCAGGCCCGGCGCCAGGGGCAGCACGGCCAGCGCGGCCAGGCCAGCGACGAAGTGACGGCGGGGGGCAGGCATCAGGGCGGGTTCCTTCAAGGCGCGGCAAAGGGGACGGCGAGGCAGGGGCGTAACGTCAGGCACCGCGGATATGTGGCGCGGCCCCGCCCCCGGCTTCAAGTTTCTTTCGCAGCCGCGGCACGCGGCCGCGCTGGCGCTGCGGGGTCAGGGGGATTCGGGCCAGTCATGCCGCGGATAGCGGCCGCGCATGTCCTTGCGCACATCCGCCCAGGCGCCGCGCCAGAAGCCGGCGAGGTCCGCGGTCACCGCCACCGGCCGCCCGGCCGGCGACAGCAGCGCCACCTGCAAGGGGATCTTCCCCCCCGCCAGCTTCGGCAGGTCCTTCAAGCCGTAGAGCCATTGCGCCCGGGCCTCGAGCCGCGGCACCTCGCCGGTATAGTCGATGGCGGCACTCCGCCCGCCGGGCAGGTCGAGCCGCGGCGGCAGCGCCTCGTCCAGCTGGCGCGGCAGCGGGTGCGGCAGCAGGGCGCGCAGGATGTTCGTCGCATCAAGCTCCTTCAGCTGCCCGAGCTTGCTCAGCCCCGACAGCCAGGCGGCCAGCCAGGGCGCGCCATCCACCGCCAGCGCGGCGTCGGAAACATCCGGCCAGTCGCCGCCGACGGCCTTGTGCATCCAGCCCAGCCGGGCGCGGGTCTGCTCGGCCGCCTTGCTCCAGTCGAGGTCGCGGAAGTTCCGGGACGCCGCGGCCTCGGCCAGGGCGGTCGCCACCGCGGCCGGGTCGGCATGCGGCAGGGTGGTCTCCTCCAGCACCAGCGGGCCGAGCCGCAGCCGGCGCCGGGCGATGACGGCGCCGCTGCGCGCGTCGAAGGCGGCGCCCTCCTCCCGCACCAGCCGGTCCGGGAACTTTTTTTCCAATGCCTCGCGGGTCAGCGGCGCGGCCATGCGGATGCGGGCCTCGGTGCCGGCCAGCTCCAGGTCGGCCACCGCCAGCAGCGGCGATTTTCCCAGCCGGTCGGTCGCCGGCAGCCGGGCGCCCTGGCCCGAGGCCAAGCGGAAGGCGCCATCCATGCTGCCGCGCTTCGCCGCGATGCGATCCGGAAAGCCGGCGGCCAGCAGCAGCCCGGCATCGCCCTCGGCCACCGTGCCGCCGGGGACGCCCAGGCGCCGCCGGTGCAGCGTCACCGCGCGGCGGATCCGGCCCAGCGCGGCGCGGTCGGCATTCGGGTCGTCGGCGCCGGCCAGCAGGTCGAGGCGCAGCTGGATGTCCGACGGCGCCTCGCGGCCGCGGATCGGGTCGCGCTCCTCCAGCAGGGCGGCGAGCTCGGCGGCCAGCGCGGCCTCTTCCGCGTCGCCGGCCTCGGCCATCATCCGGGCCAGGCGGGGATGCGTGCCCATCCGCGCCATGCGGCGGCCCATCGCCGTGATGCGCCCCTCGCCATCCAGCGCGTCGAGGTCGCGCAGCAGGGCGCGGCCGGCGGCCAGCATTCCCGCCGGCGGCGGGTCGAGGAAGGCCATCTCGGCCGGGTCGCTGCCCCAGGCGGCGCAGTCCAGCGCCAGGCCCGACAGTTCCGATTCGAGGATTTCCGGCCGGTCGGCCAGCGGCAAGCCACGATGCAGCGCCTCGGTCCAGAGGCGGATGGCCACCCCCGGCTCGGTGCGGCCGGCGCGGCCGGCGCGCTGCTCGGCGGCGGCGCGCGAGATGCGCAAGGTCGCCAGCCGCGCCAGCCCGGTCGCCGGGTCCAGCCTTGGCGCCCGGCGATAGCCGCCATCGACGACGATGCGCACGCCCGGCACCGTCAGCGAGGTCTCGGCGATGGAGGTGGCCAGCACCACCTTGCGCCGCGGCCCGGGGTTCAACGCGCGGTCCTGCTCGGCCGGCGGCAGCTCGCCATGCAGCGGCAGCACATCGGCCTCGATGCCGCCGAGCCGGTCGGCGGTGCGGCGGATCTCGCCCCAGCCGGGCAGGAAGGCCAGGACGTCGCCGGGATGCGCGCGCAGCGCCTCGCGGATGGCGGCCGCCATGGCCTCGGGCAGGTCGCGCGGCTCCTTCAGGTCGCGCGGCCGGTGGAAGACCTCGACGGGGAAGGCGCGGCCGAGGCTTTCCACCACCGGCGCGCTGCCCAGCAGGTCGGAGAATCCGCGCGCCTCGATGGTGGCGGACATGGCCAGCAGCCGCAGCTCCGGCCGCAGCCCGCGCTGCAGGTCGAGGCAGAGCGCCAGCGCCAGGTCGGTGTCGAGGTTGCGCTCATGCGCCTCGTCGAACAGCACCGCGGCGACGCCTTCCAGCCCGGGATCGGATTGCAGGCGGCGGACCAGCAGGCCCTCGGTGATCACCTCGATCCGGGTGGCGGGCGAGACGGCGCGGTCGAGCCGCGTCGACAGGCCGACGGTCTGGCCCAGCGGCTCGCCGATCAGCTCGGCCATGCGGCGGGCGGCGGCGCGGGCGGCGACGCGCCGCGGCTCCAGCACCACGATCTTCTGGCCGGCGGCCCAGGGCTGGTCCGCGAGCATCAGCGGCACCAGCGTGGTCTTGCCGGCGCCCGGCGGGGCGACCAGCACGGCGTTCGACCCGGCGGCCAGGGCTGCCGCCAGGCGCGGCAGGGCTTCGGTGACGGGCAGGACGGGGAGGCTGGTCATGCGGGGGTCTCTAGCGCATCCGGCGGCCGGGTGCAGGGGTGCCGCTCAGTCCGCCGCGCCGCGCCGGCTGTCGGCGTAGAAGACGGCGCCGCCGGTCGCCGCCACCGCCTCGTAGCCGCGCGCCGCCATGGCGCGGGTCGGGCCGCTGCGCAGCGCCTGGTGCAGGCTGCGGCTGCGCAGCGTCACCAGCACCAGCCAGGGCCGGGCGCGGTCCCAGTCCAGCGTGGCCAGCACCGCCAGCTCCGCCCCCGGCACGTCCAGCGCCAGCAGGTGCAGCGGCGTCTCCGGCAGGGTGGCGTCCAGCACGGCCTGCAGCGGGCGGACCGGGCGCGGCTCCTGCCCGCGCGGCTGGCGGCCGCGGCGCGCCTGCCCGGCCATGACGGCCGCGCGCGCGGCATCGAAGGTGTCGAGGTCCGGATTGCCGAAGCGGTGCAGCGGCAGCTCCCCCGCCTCCGCCGCGATGCCAACCGACAAAAAGATGTCGCCGGGGCGGTGGGCGGCGTAGTCGGCGGCGAGCTCCGGCCGCGGGTCGATGCAGAGGCCGCGCCAGCCCAGCCCATACAGGCCGAAGGTCAGCGACTGCCGCATCGCGGCGCCGCAGCCGATCTCGACGAAGGTGCCGGGCGTGCCGGCGGCCAGGCCCAGCCGCGGCATCAGCGCGGCGGCCAGCAGGTCCTCGCCGGCGGGGGCGTAGGCCGCGCGGGCGAAGCGCGACACGGCGGCGGCGGGGGGCGGCGCGCGCTCCGGCAGCGGCGCCGGGATGGCGACGGCGGGCAGGCCGGGGATCGCCGCCAGCCGGGCGCGGATCGCCGGGCCATAGGGCAGCAGCGACCGGTCCTCGCGGTCGTTGCGGTTGTGCATCCGGAAATGCTCTTCCTTGCGGATCTTGTCCGGATGGTCGTCGGGCTTGGTGGCGCGGCCACGGGCGACCTTGGCGTCCCATTCCTCGCGCGACTTGGTGAAATAGTGGTGCAGGCAGATGACGTCGTGGCTGACCGTCGCGCTCTTGCCGGTGCCGGCGGCGATTTCCTCGCCATGGACGGTGGCGTAGCGGATGCCGGGGGCGAAGGCGTGGTTGTGCAGGTTGGGCACCGCCAGGGCGTCGGTGCGCGCCAGGGTCTTCACCGCGCGGTTGCCGGAATGCTGGGTGCCGGCGCAGCGGGTGAAGCGCTCCACCACCAGGCCGGGGCCGCGCGTCTCCTGCCCGCCGGTGCCGAACAGCTTCCAGTTCACCGCGATGGCGGCGCGCTCGCCCTGGGCGTCGAGGAAGGCCTGCAGGTCGTTGCCATGGCCGGGCACGTAGAGGAACTCGTCGATGTCGATATAGGCCAGCCATTCATGCTCGGGCCGCAGCCGCGCCAGCCCGTCGGCATAGGCGCGCTTCTGGGTGCTGCCGTCGCGGTGGCTGGGCCAGTCCAGCGTCTCCAGGATGCCGGCGGCCTGCAGCGCCTGCAGCACGGCCGCCGTCTCGTCGTCGCTGTCGTTGTTGTAGACCAGGATGTGGTCGACGCCGATCATCCGGTGGTAGAGCGCCCATTCGGCGAGATAGGGCGCCTCGTTCTTGGCGATCGCGCAGATCGCCAGCCGCCGGCGGGGGTCCATCGCCATCCTGCTCCACTCTCCCGCCGCCAGGGTCCCGAACCAGCCGGCTTCTAGCATGGCGGGGCCACAGGGGACAGGCGGGGGGACAGGCGGGGCCGGGACGGCTAGCATCGCGGCCAACAAGGCCCGCCCGGGAAGGAGTCCCCCGCCATGACCCGCATCGACCGCTTCCGCGCCCTGCATGCGGCGCCTGGCGCCTTCGTCATCCCCAACCCCTGGGATGCCGGCAGCGCCCGGCTGCTGGCGGGCCTGGGCTTCCAGGCGCTGGCCACCACCAGCGCCGGGCTGGCCTTCGGCCTCGGCCGGCGCGACGGCGCGGCGGGTCGGGCGGAGACGCTGGCCAATGCGCGGGCCATCGTCGAGGCGGTGGACCTGCCGGTCTCCGCCGACCTGGAGAACGGTTTTTCCCATGATCCCGAGGGCTGCGCCGCCACCCTCCGCGATGCCGCGGCGGTGGGCCTGGCGGGCGGCTCGATCGAGGATGCCACCGGCGACCCGGCCCACCCCATCTACGGCTTCGACCAGGCGGTGGAGCGCGTCGCCGCGGCGGCCGAGGCGGCGCGCGCGCTGCCCTTCGTGCTGACGGCGCGGGCCGAGAACTACCTGCACGGCAAGCCGGACCTCGACGACACCATCCGCCGGCTGCAGGCCTTCTCCAAGGCAGGAGCCGAAGTGCTCTACGCCCCGGGGCTGACCGAGCTCAGCCAGATCCGCACCCTCTGCGCCGCCGTCGACAAGCCGGTGAACGTGGTGATGGGGCTGAAGGGAAAGCCCTTCACCGTGGCGGAGCTGGCCGAGGCGGGGGTGAAGCGCATCAGCCTGGGCGGGTCGCTGGCGCGCACCGCGCTGGCGGCGCTGCAGCGCGCGGCGATCGAGATCCGCGACCAGGGCAGCTTCGGCTTCGCCGCCGAGGCCCTGACCAGCCGCGAGGTGGAGGCCTATATGGCACCGCACAAAGGTGATGCCGGCTGACACGCTTCGTCACCCGATAATCCTTCCGTTACGCTCGGGAATAAGGTTTCATTTTGTCCATGTCGCGCATCCCCGCCGCCCTCGCCTTGCTGGCCCTCGCCGCCGCGGCGCTGCCCCAGGCGGCGCGCGCGCTGGAAAGCCAGGCGGTGCAGTCGCCGCGCGCCTCGGTGACCCTGGCCGCGGCCCCCGCGGCCGTGGCCCCCGGCCAGCCCTTCCGCGTCGGGCTGAAGCAGCAGCTGACCCCGGGCTGGCACACCTATTGGATCAACCCGGGCGATGCCGGCACGCCGCCGGAGATCGAGTTTTCTCTCCCCGAGGGCGCCCAGGCCACCGGCTTCGACTGGCCGGCGCCGCAGCGCATCCCCTTCGGCCCGCTGGTCAATTACGGCTACGAAGGCGGGGTGGTGCTGCCGCTGACGGTGACGCCGCCCGCCAGCCTGAAGCCCGGCGATGTCTTCACGCTGGAGGCCCGCGCCAGCTGGCTGGTCTGCGAGAAGGTCTGCATCCCCGAGGAAGGCAGCTTCCGCCTCGACTTCCCGGTCGAGGCCACGGCGCGCCCCGACCCCGGCCAGGCCGCCGATTTCGACGGCGCCGAGGCCGCCCTGCCC
>NZ_CACSJM010000153.1 GCF_902706185.1 Roseomonas sp. 18066
CGCCGTGGCCACCCCCGCCGAAGCCCTGGAACCCGGCGCCATCGCCGGCCTGCCGGCCAGCCCCGGCGTCGCCATCGGCCAGCTCTACCGCTTCCGCTCCGAGGCCGCCGGCTTCGCGGCCACCGCCGCCGATCCGCTGGCCGAGGCTGCCGCCCTGGAAGCCGCGCTGGAAGAATCGCGCGCCGAGCTGAAGACCGTGGCGCAGGAGATGGGCAAGCGCGTCGGCGAGCAGCACGCCGCCATCTTCGCCGCGCATGAGGAATTTCTGGAGGATCCCGAGCTGCTGGCCGAGGCGCGTGCCGCGATCGATGGCGGCGCCTCGGCCCCCGCCGCCTGGCAGGGGGCGACCGATTCCCGCGCCGCGGCGCTGGCCGGCATCGGCGACCCGCTGCTGGCCGCCCGCGCCACCGACCTGAAGGACGTGTCCCGCCGCGTGCTGCGCCACCTGGTGGGGGGCGAGAGCGCCGCCGTCACTCTGCCGCAGGGCGCCATCGTGGTGGCCGAGGACCTGACGCCGTCGGAGACCGCCAATCTCGACCCGGCCAAGGTGGTGGGCATGGTGACCTCGGCCGGCGGGCCGACGGCGCATACCGCCATCCTGGCCCGCGCGCTGGGCATTCCTGCCGTGGTCGCGGCCGGCGCCGCGGTGCTGGACCTGCCCGATGGCACCCGCGCCGTGGTCGATGGCGACCGCGGCTGGCTGCTGCCCGCGCCGGACGACGCCGCCATCGCCCGGGCCGAGGCCGCCATGGCCACTGGCCGCGACCGCGCCGCGGCGGCGAAGCGCGCCGCCTTCCGCCCCGCGGTGACCCGCGACGGCCATCGCGTCGAGGTCGCCGCCAATGTCCGCAAGCCGGAGGAGGCGGTCGAGGCCGTCGCCGCCGGCGCCGAGGGCACCGGCCTGGTCCGCAGCGAGTTCCTGTTCGATGGCCGCGAGCAGCCGCCGTCGGAAGACGAGCAGTTCGCGCTGTATCGGCAACTCGCGGAGGGCTTCGGCGGGCTGCCGGTGGTGCTGCGCACGCTGGACGCCGGCGGCGACAAGCCGCTGCGCTTCGTCCACCACCCGGCCGAGGCCAATCCTTTCCTCGGGCTGCGGGGCCTGCGCCTGTCGCTGGCCGAGCCCGCCTTGTTCCGCGCCCAGGTGCGCGCCGCGCTGCGGGCCGGGCGGCATGGCGATATCCGGCTGATGCTGCCGATGGTCGATGGGCTGGCCGACCTGCGCGCCGCCCGCGACATCATCGAGCGCGAGCGGCTGGCGCTGGCCACCCCGCCGCTGGAGGTGGGCATCATGGTCGAGGTGCCCTCGGCCGCGGTGATGGCCGACCAGCTGGCCCGCGAGGCCGACTTCTTCTCCATCGGCACCAACGACCTGACGCAATACACGCTGGCGGTCGACCGGCTGCACCCGACGCTGGGGGCGCGCTCCGACGCGCTCGACCCGGCGGTGCTGCGGCTGATCGACATGACGGTGAAGGCCGCGCATGGCCGCGGCCGCTGGGTCGGCGTCTGCGGCAACCTGGCCGCCGATGCCATGGCGGCGCCGATCCTGGTGGGCCTCGGCGTCGACGAGCTCTCGGTCTCCATCCCCAATGTGGCGGCGCTGAAGGCACAGATCCGCGGCATGACCATGCTGGCCGCCGAAAAGGTCGCCCGCGCCGCGCTGGACTGCGGCACCGCCGCCGAGGTGCGCGCCCTGCCGGCGCTGCGGGAGCTGGCCCATGCCGGCTGACGCCCCGCGCATCGCCACCGTCACGCTGAACCCCGCCCTCGACCTGACCATCCCGCTGCAGCGGCTGGCGCTGGGCGAGGTCAACCGGGCCGGCGCCACGGAGCTGCGGCCGGCCGGCAAGGGGGTCAATGTCGCCGTCATGCTGGCGGTGCTGGGAGAGCCCGTCCTGGCCACCGGCCTGCTCGGCGAGGCCGACCTGCCGGCCTTCGAGGCCTTCCTGCGGCCGCTCGGCATCCTGGTCGACTTCGAGCCGCTGCCCGGGCGCTGCCGCATCAACGTCAAGCTGGTGGAAAGCGGCGAGGGGCGGGTCACCGACATCAACCCGCCCGGCAGCCCGGCCTCGGCCAATGCGCTGGAAGCGCTGCTGACCCGGCTGGCTCCGGCGCCGGAAATCGCCGTCATCGCCGGCAGCCTGCCGCCCGGCCTGGCGCCGGAGGCGCTGGCCATGCTGGCGGTGCGCCTGGCCGCCGCCGGCACCCGCGTCGTGCTGGACAGCAGCGGCCCGGCCCTGGCGGCGGCGATCACCGCCCGCCCCAGCCTGGTCAAGCCGAACCGGCAGGAGCTGGAGGCGCTGCTCGGCCAGGCGCTGCCCGACCGCGCCGCCTTGCTGGCCGGCGCCCGGGCGCTGCAGGCCCAGGGCATCGAGCATGTCGTCGTCTCGGCCGGCGGCGACGGCGCGCTTTTCGCCCTGCCGGGCCAGGCGCTATGGGTGCGGCCGCCCAAGGTCCGCCTGACCACCACGGTCGGCGCCGGCGACGCCATGGTCGCCGGGCTGACCGCCGCCCTGGCCCGCGGCCTGGGGCCCGAGGCCATGGCGCGGCTGGCCACCGGCTGCGCCGCCGCCGCCGTCTCCCGCCCCGCCGGCGGATTGCCGGAGGCCGCCACCATCGCCCGCCTGGCGGAGGAAGCCGATGTCGAGCAGCTCTGACCTTCCCGCCACCCCGAGCCGGATCTCCCCCATGTCTTCTGATGCCGGCGCCGCCGCCCCCCGCCTGCTGGCGGTCATCCGCCACGCCGCCAGCCCGCCGCATGCCGCCATGGCCGCCGAGGCGCTGCGCGAGGCGGCCGAGCGCGCCGGCCTGGACCTGGCACTGGACACGGTCGAGCAGCCGGTCCGCGGCCGCGACGCCGATGCCGTGCTGCTGGTCGGCGACGCCACGGCCGAGGCCGCCCGCCATGCCGGCCGCCCGCTGATCGCCACCACCATCGTCGAGGCGATCCGCCGGCCGGAGCCCGCCCTGCGCGCCGCCGCCTCGCTGGCGCTGCTGCCGCGCCCGGCGGTGGCCGCGGCGCCGGCGCCCCTGGCCGCGCCGGCCGCGGTGGAGGAGGGGGGCAGCAAGACGCTCGTCGCCATCACCGCCTGCCCGACCGGCATCGCCCACACCTTCATGGCCGCCGCCGCCCTGGAGAAGGCGGCGCACCAGCTCGGCTACGCCATCAAGGTGGAGACCCAAGGGTCGGTCGGCGCCAAGAACGCCCTGACGGCCGAGGAGATCGACGCGGCGGACGCCGTGGTGATCGCCGCCGACACCGGCGTGGATCGCAGCCGCTTCGCCGGCAAGCGCATCCTGCTCGCCGGCACCAACGACGCGCTGAAGGACGGCAAGGGGCTGATCACCCGGGCGCTGGCCGCCGAGGTCCAGGGTGGCGCCCGCGCTGCCGCGGGTGCCGCCGGCGCGGCCCAGGCGCCCGGTGTCTACAAGCACCTGATGACCGGCGTCTCCTACATGATCCCGCTGGTCACCGCCGGCGGGCTCTGCATCGCGCTGTCCTTCGCCTTCGGCATCGAGGCCTTCAAGGAGCCCGGCACCCTGCCGGCGGCGCTGTTCCAGATCGGCGCGCAATCGGCGCTCGCCCTGATGGTGCCGGTGCTGGCGGCCTTCATCGCCTTCTCCATCGCCGACCGGCCGGGCCTGGCGCCGGGCTTCGTCGGCGGCGCCCTGGCCGGCGCGGTCGGCGCCGGCTTCCTGGGCGGCATCGCCGCCGGGTTCCTGGCCGGCTACGTGGCAAGGTTCCTGCGCGACCGCTTGCCCTTCCCGGACAGCCTGGAGGGGCTGAAGCCCGTCCTGGTCATACCCCTGCTGGCCTCGCTGGTGACCGGGCTGCTGATGATCTACGTGCTCGGCGCCCCGATCGCCGCGGCGCTCGCCTGGCTGACCGAGTTCCTGCGCGGCATGGGCTCCACCAACGCGGTGATCCTGGGCGTGCTGCTCGGCGCCATGATGGCCGCCGACATGGGCGGGCCGGTGAACAAGGCGGCCTATGCCTTTGGCGTCGGGCTGCTGGGCTCGGAGACCTACGCCCCCATGGCCGCCATCATGGCCGCCGGCATGACGCCGCCGCTGGGCATCGCCCTGGCCACCGTCATCGCCCGCAGCCGCTTCAGCCAGGAGGAGCGCGATGCCGGCAAGGCCGCCGCCATCCTGGGCGCCGCCTTCATCACCGAGGGCGCCATCCCCTTCGCCGCCAAGGACCCGCTGCGGGTGATCCCGTCGCTGATCGCCGGCTCGGCGGTCACCGGCGGGCTGGTGATGCTGTTCGGCTGCACCCTGCGGGCGCCGCATGGCGGCATCTTCGTGGTCGGCATCCCCGGCGCGGTGGGCAATCCGCTGGGATACCTGCTGGCGATTCTGGCCGGCACCCTGGTCACCGCCGCGGCCGTCGCCGTGCTGAAGCGCAGCGCGCCGGCGGCGGTCACCGCCTGAGGGGCGCGGGGCCCAGAAAAAAGACAGCAAAATGAAGGGGCTCGGCCGGGCCGCCGGGGCAGGGGGCGGGGGCCCGCCAGGGCCGCCCGGACCGGTTTGGCGGAACGCCCGGAAACCGCTATAAAGACGCGGATTTTCCAGGCGGCGGGCGACGCCCCGCTGGCCGTCTACTGCATGGGATGACCGCGTGAGCGAGAGCGACAACGGCACCGGGCCGGCCGGCCATATTCCGCCCGAGGGCACGCTGCCGATCGCGCTCGAGGAGGAGATGCGCCGCTCCTACCTCGACTATGCGATGAGCGTGATTGTCGCGCGCGCCCTGCCGGACGTGCGCGACGGGCTGAAGCCGGTCCATCGCCGCATTCTCTTCTCCATGCAGGAGAACGGCTTCACCGCCGACAAGCCGTACAAGAAGTCGGCCCGCGTCGTCGGCGACGTCATGGGTAAGTATCACCCGCATGGCGACAGCGCGATCTACGACGCCATGGTCCGCATGGCGCAGACCTTCTCGCTGCGCGTGCCGCTGATCGACGGCCAGGGCAATTTCGGCTCGATGGACGGCGATCCGCCGGCGGCCATGCGCTACACCGAGGCGCGGCTGGCCAAGTCCGCCGTGGCGCTGCTGGAGGGCATCGACGAGGACACCGTCGCCTTCAACCCGAACTACGACGAGAGCGCCGAGGAGCCGGCGGTGCTGCCGGCCGCCTTCCCCAACCTGCTGGTGAACGGCGCCAACGGCATCGCCGTCGGCATGGCGACCAATATCCCGCCGCACAACCCGGGCGAGGTGATCGACGCAACGCTGGCGCTGATCGTCAATCCGGAGCTGACGCTCGAAGAGCTGATGCAGATCATCCCGGGGCCGGACTTCCCGACCGGGGCGCTGATCCTGGGCCGGGCCGGCATCCGCTCGGCCTTCGAGACCGGGCGCGGCAGCGTCGTTCTGCGGGCGCGGGCCGAGATCGAGGAGATGCGTGGCGGCCGCAGCCTGATCGCCGTCTCCGAGATCCCCTACCAGGTCAACAAGTCGGCGCTGATCGAGCGCATCGCCGATCTGGTGCGCACCAAGCAGCTGGAAGGCATCAGCGACCTGCGCGACGAGAGCGACCGCTCCGGCCTGCGCATCGTCATCGAGCTGAAGAAGGACGCGACGCCGGAGGTGGTGCTGAACCACCTCTATCGCTACACGAATCTGCAGACCTCCTTTGCGGTCAATTTCCTGGCGCTGCACCAGGGCCGGCCGCAGCAGATGGGGCTGCGCCAGGCGCTGCTGGCCTTCATCGACTTCCGCGAGGAGGTGATCCTCCGCCGCTCGCGCTTCCGCCTGAACAAGGCGCGCGACCGCGGCCACCTGCTGGTCGGCCTCGCCATCGCGGTGGCCAATATCGACGAGGTCATCCGGCTGATCCGCGAAAGCCCGGATGCGGCCACCGCCCGCGCCCAGCTGATGGACCGTGACTGGCCGATCGCCGATGTCGGGCCGCTGCTCGAGCTGGTCGATGATTCCGGCAATATCGTCGTCAACGAGACGGTCAAGCTGACCGAGGCCCAGGCCCGCGGCATCCTGGAGCTGCGCCTGCAGCGCCTGACCGGCCTCGAGCGCGACAAGATCAATATCGAGCTGGACGAGGTGGCGGGGCGCATCCGCGAGCTGCTCGACATCCTCTCCTCCCGCCCGCGCCGGCTGGAGCTGATGAGCGAGGAGCTGCGCGCCGTCCGCGCCGCCATCGCCAATCCGCGCCTGTCCGAGATCGTCGACGGCCTGGCCGACCAGGACGATGAGAGCTTGGTCGAGCCCGGGCTGATGGTCGTCACCCTGACCCGCGACGGCTATGTCAAGCGCACCCCGCTCGACGTGTTCCGCGCGCAGAATCGCGGCGGGCGCGGGCGCAGCGCCGCCGGCACCCGGCAGGACGATGTCGTGGTGCGCAGCTTCAACGCGCACACGCATCAATGGGTGCTGTTCTTCACCAGCCGCGGCATGGCCTTCCGCGAGAAGGTCTGGAAGCTGCCGGAGGCGGGCCCGACCGCCCGCGGCCGGAGTCTCCGCCAGCTGCTGGCGCTGCAGGAGAACGAGGGCGTCACCGCCGTCCTGCCGCTGCCGCAGGACGAGGCGATGTGGGAGAACCTGCACCTGGTCTTCGCGACGGCCCAGGGCAATGTCCGCCGCAACCGCCTGTCCGACTTCAAGAACGTCCGCGCCTCCGGCCTGATCGCCATGAAGCTGGACGAGGGCGACAGCCTGATCGGCGTCTCCACCTGCCGCGAGGGCGACGACGTGCTGCTGGCCACCCGCGCCGGCCGCGCCATCCGCTTCGTGGCCGACCTCGACACGCTGCGCGTCTTCGCCGGGCGTGATTCGACCGGCGTGCGCGGCATCCGCCTGACCAAGCCGGACGAGGTCATCGCGCTCTCTGTCCTGCGCCATGTCGATGCCGATGTGGCCGACCGGGCCGGCTATCTGCGCCAGGCCGCGCTGAAGCGCCGGAACAGCGAGGAGAATGGCGAGGCCGAGGTCGAGGTGGCCGCGCCCGAGGAAGGCGAGGAGGAGGCTGCGGCCGCCGTCCTGACGCCCGAGCGCTTCACCGCGCTGGAGGAGCAGGAGGAAATCCTGCTGACCGTCACCGATGGCGGCTTCGGCAAGCGCAGCTCGGCCTATGAGTACCGGGTCACCGGGCGCGGCGGCCAGGGCATCGTCAACATCACCCTGACCAAGCGCACCGGCCGCCAGGTGGTCGCCACCTTCCCGGTGCGCCAGGGCGACGACGTCATGCTGGTCACCGACAACGGCCGGCTGATCCGCCTGCCGGCCGACCAGGTGCGCGTCACCGGCCGCGGCGCCATGGGCGTGACCCTGCTGCGGCTCGACGACAAGGAGCGGGTGACCTCCTGCTTCACCGTCGTCGAGGAGCAGGGCGCCGATCAGGATGCGCTGGCCAGCGACGCGGTCATCGACGACGTCGTCGCCCCCGGGGATGATGTCGACCGCGACGGCGAGGCCGGCGGCCAGTGACGCGGCGCGTGGTCCGGCGGCCCGCGCGGCCGGGCCGCGCCCGTCATCGGCTTGCCCACCAGGGAGGGGCGTGAATGGTCGATCGCCAGCTGCGCAGCGGGGTCTATCCCGGCACCTTCGACCCGGTGACCAACGGCCATATTGACATCATCCACCGCGCCGCCCGGACGCTCGACCGGCTGGTGGTGGGGGTGGCGATCAGCACCGGCAAGGGGCCGCTCTTCCCGCTGGAGGAGCGCGTCGAGCTGGTGCTGGCCGAAACCCAGGACATCGCCGCCCGCACCGGCTGCCAGATCGAGGTGGTGCCCTTCGAGGGCCTGCTGGTCGGCTTCGCCCGTGAGGTTGGCGCCAGCGTGATCGTGCGCGGCCTGCGCGCGGTCACCGATTTCGACTACGAGTTCCAGATGGCCGGGCTCAACCGCCGGCTCGACCCTGAGATCGAGCTGGTGTTTCTGATGGCCAGCGAAGGGAACCACTTCATCTCTTCGCGTTTTGTGAAGGAGATCGCGCGGCTCGGCGGTGACATCACCAGCTTCGTGCCGCGCCTGACGCGTGACCGCACCCTCGCCCGGGTGCGGCAGCCCATTCCAGGGGAGTGATACACCGGATGTTTCGCCGCACCCTGCTCGCCAGCACCATTGCCGCTACGGGGATCATGATGACTGAAGCCACCATTAACGAAGCCGCGGCGCAGGACGACCGCGAGAACACCCTGTTCTTCGACCTGAAGGACGGCCGCGTCGTCATCAAGCTGCGCCCCGACCTGGCGCCGCAGCATGTCGAGCGGATCAAGTCCCTGGTGCGCCAGGGCTTCTACAACGGCACGCCGTTCCACCGCGTCATCGAGGGCTTCATGGCCCAGGGTGGCGACCCGACGGGGACCGGCACCGGCGGCAGCCCGCTGCCCGACCTTCCCGCCGAGTTCAGCCCGCCGGCCAAGGCGCGCTACCTGCGCGGCATCTGCGGCATGGCCCGCACCGCCAACCCGAACAGCGCCAACAGCCAGTTCTTCATCATGTTCGCGCCGGCCCCCAGCCTGGACGGCCAGTACACCATCTGGGGTCAGGTGACCTCGGGCATGGAGTTCGTGGACAAGATCAAGCGCGGCGCCGGCGGCAGCGGCGTGGTCCGCGAGCCGGATCGCCTGGTGAAGGCGCAGATCGCGGCCGACGTCCCGGCCTGATCGGATGGCGGGGCCTGGCAGCGATGCCGGGCCCCGCGCCCGTCGAGGGGGTGCTGCACCCCTTGACAGCGGCGGCGTGACCTTGTTTCTGCCGCCCACCCCTTTGTGCCCGTAGCTCAGCCGGTAGAGCACGAGACTTTTAATCTTGGGGTCCAGGGTTCGAGTCCCTGCGGGCACATTTCTCCCCCCTCCGCCGACCGCGCGGCCCTGGTTGCGTTCCGTTGCTGGCACGCGGCGCAAAGTGGCGCTAAGCACGGGCGCGATGTCGCCCCCGGCCCATACCCCTCCCGTCCTCACCGTCGTCGTCCCTTGCTACAACGAGGCGCTGAACGTCGCGCCCATGGTGGCCCGGCTGGAGGCGACACTGCAGGGCATCGCCTGGGAGGCGATCTTCGTCGACGACAACAGCCCCGACGGCACCACCCGCGTGGCGCGCGAGATCGCGGCGCGCGACCCGCGCATCCGCTGCATCCGCCGCGTCGGCCGGCGCGGCCTGTCCTCGGCCTGCGTCGAGGGTATGCTGGCCTCCTCCGCCGAGTATGTCGCGGTGATCGACGGCGATCTGCAGCATGACGAGACGCTGCTGCCGCGCATGCTGCGGGCGCTGCAGGACGGCCAGGCCGATGTCGCGGTGGGCAGCCGGCATGTCGATGGCGGCGCCTCCTCCGGCGGCTTCTCCGCCTGGCGGCAGCGCATCAGCGATGGCGGCATCGCGCTGGCCCAGCTGTTCCTGCGGGTCCGCGTCGCCGACCCGATGAGCGGCTTCTTCATGCTGAAGCGCAGCCTGGTCGAGGAGGTGGCGCCGAAGCTCGCGGGCCGCGGCTTCAAGATCCTGCTCGACATCCTGCTCTCGGCCAAGGCGCGGCTGCGCGTGGTCGAGCTGCCCTACAGCTTCCGCGCCCGCCAGGCCGGCGAGTCGAAGCTGGATGCGACGGTGCTGCTGGATTTCCTGGCGCTGCTGCTCGACAAGGCCTCGCATGGGCTGCTGCCGCTCCGCTTCATGGCCTTCGCCCTGGTGGGCGCGGTCGGCGTGCTGGTGCATCTGGCGATCCTGGCCATCGTGCTGAAGCCGCTGGGCTTCCACGCCGCGCAATGGCTGGCCAGCTTCGTCGCCATGACCGCCAATTTCTGGCTGAACAACCGCCTGACCTATAGCGACGTGCGGCTGCGCGGCCCGGCGCTGTGGCGGGGCCTGGCGCTGTTCTACCTGGTCTGCGGCGTGGGCGTGGCCGCCAATGTCGGCGTCGCCGGCCTGCTGCTGCGCGACGAGCTGGCCGGCTGGGGCGCCGCGGGGGCCGCCGGGGCGCTGCTGACGGTGGTGTGGAACTACGCCGTCTCGGCGACGCTGGTCTGGCGCGCCCGCTGATGCTGGCGGGCCTGCCACGCCCCTGGCTGCTGGCGCTGCTGGGCCTGACCCTGCTGCGGCTGGCCGCCGCCCATTTCCTTCCCCCCGCGCCGGACGAGGCCTATTACTGGGTCTGGGGCCGGGCGCTGGCGCTCAGCTATTACGACCACCCGCCGATGGTCGCGGTCTGGACGGCGCTGGGCAGCGCGCTCGCCGGCGACAATGCGCTGGGGCTGCGGCTGCTGGGGCCGATCGGCGTGGGCCTCGCCTCGCTGCTGCTGGCCGACGCGGCGGAGCGGCTTTTCCCCCATCGCCGCGCCGGCATCTGGACCGCGGCGCTGCTGAACGCGACGCTGCTCTTCGGGGCGGGCGCCGTGCTGATGACGCCGGACACGCCGCTGCTAGTGTTCTGGTCGGCCTCGCTCTGGGCCCTGGCCCGGCTGCAGGCCAGCCAGGACGGTCGCTGGTGGCTGGCCTTCGGCGTCCTCGCCGGGCTTTCGCTGCTGTCTAAGTACACCGCGGCGCTGCTGGGCCTCGGCGTGGTGCTCTGGCTGCTGGCGGAGCCGACGGCGCGGCGCTGGCTCGCGGATTGGCGGCTTTGGGCCGGCGGCGTGCTGGCGGTCGCGGTGTTCAGCCCGGTCATCCTCTGGAACGCCATGCATGGCTGGGCCAGCTTCGCCAAGCAGGGCGGCCGCGCCGGCAGCCAGGGCAGCGGCACCGCGCTGCGCTATCTCGGCGAGCTGCTCGGCGGCCAGGCCGGCCTCGCCACCCCGATCATCTTTGTTCTTTGCATCGCCGGGACGGCGGCGGCGTGCCGGATGTGGTGGCGCGAGCGCGATGCGGGGGCGGGGCTGCTGGTGGTGATGACGCTACCGGCGGCGGCGCTGTTCCTCTGGCAGGCGACCGGCAGCCGGGTGCAGGGCAATTGGCCGGCCATCCTCTACCCCTCGGCCTGCCTGGCCGCCGCGGCCTGCCTGGGGCCGCGCTGGCAGCGCTGGTTCCGCCCCGGCGCGGCGCTCGGGCTGGGGCTGACCCTGCTGGTGCTGGTCCAGGCCGCCTTCGCGCCGCTGCCGCTGGCGCGCCGCCATGACCCGACCCTGGCGCGGCTCGGCGGCTGGCCGGCCTTCGCGGCGGCGCTCGAGGCCGAGCGGAAGACCCGTGGCGCCGGCTTCATCGCCGCCGAGGAATACGGCCTGGCCAGCATCCTGGCGCTGCACCTGCCGCCGGGCACCCGGGTGGTGGCGCTGGGCGACCGCTGGGACCTGTTCGACATGGCGCGCCCGGCCGATGGCGCCCGCGGCCTGCTGGTGCGCAGCGAGCGGCGGGACGGCGCGCCGCTCTGGCCCGGCGCGACCGAGCTCGGCGGCGTCACCCGCGCCCGCAAGGGCATCGAGGCCGAGCGCTACCGCCTGCACGACGTGACGGTCGCCGCCGAGGACCCGCCGCTGGTGGTGCTGCCCGCCCGTCGCTGACGCGCCGGCGCTGAAACCTTCCGACACCCGATACGCATCGAATCTGCCGCGCGCCGGTTGTATGCTGGACAAGCGACCAGGGAGAGCGAAGCCATGCCGATCCGCATTCCACGCGGCTGGGAACTGCCGGACTCCGCCGTCACGCCGGAGCATCTGGTGCTCGGCCGGCGGCGTGGCCTGACGCTGGGCCTGGGTGGCCTGATCGGCGGCGCGCTGGGCCTGCCGGCGGGCGAGGCCCGGGCGCAGGGCGCCATGGCGGCGCCCCGCAACGACCGCTTCGTGCCGGGACGCGATGTCTCGCCCGAGCGCGAGGTCACCAGCTACAACAACTTCTACGAATTCGGCAGCAGCAAGAGCATCAGCGCCGCGGCGCAGCGGCTGCCGATGAAGCCCTGGACCATCAAGATCGAAGGCCTGGTCGAGAAGCCGATGGAGCTCGACCTCGACGGGCTGCTGAAGCAGGTCAGCCTGGAGGAGCGGGTGCTGCGGCACCGCTGCGTCGAGGCCTGGGCGATGACCGCGCCCTGGACCGGCTTCCCCGTCTCGCAGCTGATGAAGATCGCCGCACCCCTCGGCAGCGCCAAATACGTGGTCTTCGAGACGCTCGCCGACCGCGCCACCATGCCCGGCCTGCGGCAGAGTTGGTATCCCTGGCCCTATAGCGACGGCTGCACCATCGCCGAGGCCAATAACGAGCTTTGCTTCATGGCGGTGGGCCTCTTCGGCAAGCCGGTGCCGGCGCAGAATGGCGGGCCGATGCGCATCCTGTTCCCCTGGAAATACGGCTTCAAGAGCAGCAAGTCGATCAGCCGCATCCGCTTCGTCGAGGCGCGCCCGGTCGGCTATTGGGAAAAGCTGCAGGATGCCGAATACGGCTTCTGGGCCAATGTGAACCCGGAGGTGCCGCATCCGCGCTGGAGCCAGGCCAATGAGCGGCTGCTGGGCAGCAACGAGCGGGTGCCGACCAAGCTGTTCAACGGCTATGGGGACTTCGTCGCCGGCCTCTATACCGGCCTGCAAAGCGAGCGGCTTTACGCTTGAAGCGTGATGGCTTGAGGTGGAATCACCGAAAAGCCTGAATCACGCGACCAGACGAACAGCCGGAACAAGTTGTCTTCGTTCTTCCGAAGACAACTTGTTCTAAGGCGCCGCGCGCAGGCGGCGGCGCGCCTCGGCGATGGCGCGCTTCGCCTCGGACCAGAGCGGCAGGGCGGCGAGCTCGGCCGGGGTGAACCAGCGGGCGTCGTCGACATCGTCGCCCGCCACCGGCTCGCCGGACAGCCATTCGCCCGCGAAATCGATGATGGTGTAGTGGAAGCGGATGCGCCCCGCCGTGTCGCGGTTCACCGCATCGACGACGACGGCGAGGGCGAGGGGACCGACCTCGATCCCCGCCTCCTCGCGCAGCTCGCGCCGGGCGGCCTGTTCCGCGGTCTCGCCCAGGTTCTGGGCGCCGCCGGGGATCGACCAGTCGCCCTGGCGCGGCGGCCGGCCGCGCTTGACCATCAGCACGTCGTCGCCGCGCAAGGCGACGACGCCGATCCCCACCCAGGGCCGGTCCGGATATTCTCGCTCGCCGCTCACGGAGCGGGTGCGGGGGCGGCCGGGGCAGGGGCCTCGGGCGCCCCCGCAC
>NZ_CACSJM010000154.1 GCF_902706185.1 Roseomonas sp. 18066
GGGCCGTCGAGATCGTGATGCCGCGCGCGCGCTCCTCGGGAGCCTTGTCGATCTGATCATAGGCGGTGAAGGTCGCACCGCCGGCCTTCGCCAGGATCTTGGTGATCGCCGCGGTCAGCGACGTCTTACCGTGGTCGACATGCCCGATCGTACCAATGTTGCAGTGCGGCTTGTTCCGCTCAAACTTAGCTTTCGCCATCGTCTTCGTCCCCGATCGGGTGTCGTTACCAGCGGTAGTGGCTGAAGGCCTTGTTGGCTTCGGCCATCCGGTGCGTGTCTTCGCGCTTCTTCACGGCCGATCCGCGGTTGTTCGCCGCGTCCATCAGCTCGGAGGAAAGGCGCTCTTCCATCGTGTGCTCGCCGCGCTTGCGGGCGGACTCGATGAGCCAGCGGATGGCGAGAGCCTGGCGGCGCTCCGGGCGGACCTCGACGGGCACCTGGTAGGTGGCACCGCCGACGCGGCGCGAGCGCACCTCGACAGCCGGCTTCACGTTGTCCATCGCTTCATGGAACAGGCGCAGGGGGTCGCTGTTCGGACCGCCGCGGCGCTTCAGGGTGTCCATGGCGGCGTAGACAATACGCTCGGCCGTGCTCTTCTTGCCGTCATACATCAGCACGTTCATGAAACGGCTGAGGACGAGATCGCCGAACTTCGGGTCCGGCAGAACTTCGCGCTTCTCGGCGCTGTGGCGACGCGACATCGCTCTCTATCCCTTACTTCGGCCGCTTCGCGCCGTACAGCGAGCGCCGCTTGCGCCGCTTGGCGATGCCCTGCGTATCCAGCACGCCGCGCAGGATATGGTAGCGCACGCCGGGAAGATCCTTGACGCGACCGCCACGGATCAGAACCACCGAGTGCTCCTGCAGGTTGTGCCCCTCGCCCGGGATATAGCTCACGACCTCTTGGCCGTTCACCAGGCGAACCTTGGCCACCTTACGCAGCGCCGAGTTCGGCTTCTTCGGGGTGGTGGTGTAGACGCGCGTGCAGACGCCGCGCTTCTGCGGGCAGCCCTGCAAGGCCGGAACCTTGTTGCGGCTCGGCTTGGGCTCACGCCCGTTGGCGATGAGCTGGTTGATCGTCGGCATGACGCCCCTTCGTGCCCTAACTTTCCAACGCCCAGGCCCCTCGCCAAGCAGGAAGACCCGACCGGACGGCGCGTCGCGCCACCCCATCGGGTACTGCCCTGCCCCCGGTCTCAGCCATTCAGGATGGCGGCACCGGATGCTCAGAACCTGTCGTCTAGAACTCCGCAGATCCTGTTCATATGGCGAACAGAACCCCGTCGAGGGCGCGGAAATTACGCGCCGACTCACCATGAGTCAAGCACGCCGCCCCTCAAGACCATCGAATTCGCCCCCGAAACGGGTGCGTCTCCCATGCAAAAAGGCCGGGCTCTTCCCCGGCCGCCTCCTGCCCCCGAGTCGGGGGCGCCGCAAGCGGCCTGCCTTATAACCGAGGCGGCGCCTGCTGCGAGATTTTTGGCGGGGGCAGCATGCCGCCCCCGCCGATTTCCTTACTCGGCCGCTTGCGCGCCCGGCTTGGGCAGCGCGCCCTGGCCGGCCGGCAGGCGCTGGCCGTCGCGCTGGGCGGCAAGCGCCCGCAGACGGTTCATCACCGAGCCCGTGCCCGCCGGGATCAGGCGGCCGACGATGACGTTCTCCTTCAGGCCCGCCAGGTAGTCGACCTTGCCGGCCACCGCCGCCTCGGTCAGCACCCGCGTCGTCTCCTGGAAGGAGGCGGCCGAGATGAAGGACGTCGTCTGCAGCGAGGCCTTGGTGATGCCCTGCAGCACCGGCTCGGCGCGCGCGACGCGCTCCTTGCGGGCGAGCAGCTTCTCGTTCTCGACCTCGAACTCGATGCGCTCGACCGTCTCGCCGACCAGGAAGGTGGTGTCGCCCGGATCCAGGATCTCCACCTTCTGCAGCATCTGACGGACGATCACCTCGATATGCTTATCGTTGATCTTCACGCCCTGCAGTCGATAGACGTCCTGGATCTCGTTCACCAGGTAGTTCGCCAGCGCCTCGACGCCGAGCACCCGGAGAATGTCGTGCGGGACGCGCGGGCCGTCGACCAGCGGATCGCCGGCCTTGACGTAGTCGCCTTCCTGCACCGAGACGTGCTTGCCCTTCGGCACCAGGTATTCGCGCGGCACAGGCGGCTCGTCGCCGATCTGCTCCGGCACCACCAGGATGCGGCGCTTGGCCTTGTAGTCCTTGCCGAACTCCACGCGACCGTCGATCTCGGAGATGATCGCGTGGTCCTTCGGACGGCGCGCCTCGAAGAGCTCGGCGACGCGCGGCAGACCGCCGGTGATGTCGCGGGTCTTCGAGGATTCACGCGGCAGGCGGGCCACCACGTCACCGGCCTGGACCGAGGCGCCATTGTCGACCGACAGGATCGAGTCGGGCGACAGGAAGTAGCGGGCCTCGGCGCCATTCGCCAGGCGGACGATATTGCCCTTCTCATCCTTCAGGATGATGCGCGGGCGCAGATCGGCGCCCTTGGCTGCCTGCTTGTAGTCGACCACCACGCGGGAGGAGAGGCCGGTCACATCGTCCTGCCGCTCGACCAGGGTCACACCCTCGATCAGGTCGGCATATTCGATGATGCCGCCCTTCTCGGTGATGATCGGCAGGGTGAACGGATCCCATTCGGCCAGCTTCTGGGCGCGGGTGACGGCCTGGCCGTCCTTGCCCACCAGCAGCCGGGCGCCGTAGGGCACGCGGTAGCGGGCGCGCTCGCGGCCGTTGCTGTCCGACAGCACGATCTCGCAGTTACGCGCCATGACGATGGCGGCGCCCTGGCTGTTCGCCACGACGTTGCGGTTGACCACGATGACGGTGCCGTCGCCGGTGGCTTCCACCGCCGACTGCTCGGCGCCACGCTGGGCGGCGCCGCCGATGTGGAAGGTGCGCATCGTCAGCTGCGTGCCCGGCTCGCCGATCGACTGCGCCGCGATGACGCCGACGGCCTCGCCGATGTTCACGGTCGTGCCGCGGGCCAGGTCACGGCCGTAGCAATGGCCGCAGACGCCGGAGCGCGCGTCGCAGGTCAGCACCGAGCGGATGTAGCATTCCTCGACGCCGGCCTTCTCGACCCGCTCCGCATCCGGCTCCTCGACCAGCGTGTTGCGCGCCATGATCAGCTCGCCGGAGACGGGATCATGGATGTCGCGCTGCACGGTCCGGCCCAGGATCCGCTCGGACAGCGAGGAGACGACCTCACCGCCATCCATCACGGCGCGCACGGTGATGCCGCGCTCGGTGCCGCAATCGACCTCGACGATGATGCAGTCCTGCGCCACGTCGACCAGGCGGCGGGTCAGGTAGCCGGAGTTCGCGGTCTTCAGCGCGGTGTCCGCGAGGCCCTTGCGGGCGCCGTGGGTCGAGTTGAAGTATTCAAGGACGGACAGGCCTTCCTTGAAGTTCGCGATGATCGGCTGCTCGATGATCTCGCCCGAGGGCTTGGCCATCAGGCCGCGCATGCCGGCCAGCTGGCGCATCTGCGCGGGCGAGCCACGCGCGCCGGAATGCGACATCATCCACACGCTGTTGGTGACGCGGCCGACCTCCTGGCGGGAGATCTCCTTCATCATCGCGGTGGCGACCTCGTCCGTGCAGCGCGACCAGGCGTCGACGACCTTGTTGTAGCGCTCGCCGGCGGTGATCAGGCCGTCGAGATACTGCTGCTCGAACTCCTTCACCTCGCCCTTGGTGCGCGCGATGAGCCCTTCCTTCTCGGCCGGGATCATCATGTCGTCCTTGCCGAAGGAAATGCCGGCCTTGGCCGCCTGGCGGAAGCCAAGCGCCATCAGCCGGTCGGCGAAGATCACCGACTCCTTCTGGCCGCAATGACGGTAGACCGCGTCCATGACGTCCGAGATGGACTTCTTGGTCAGCTGGCGGTTCACCAGGCCATAGGGCGTGCGCGGGTCGCGCGGCAGCAGGGCGCCCATCATCATGCGGCCGGCGGTGGTCAGCACCGTCTCCAGCCGCTTGGCGTTCTCGACCGTCGGGCCGGCCACGCGGGCCATCACCGCCGTGTGCAGCGTGATGCTGCCGGCGGCGAGCGCCTGCTCGACCTCGCCCAGGTCGCCGAAGACATGCGGGCGATGCTCGAGCGCCTTCAGCTCGGCCGCCGACAGCTTGTCGACGGTCTTGCCATTGGCGCCGCTGATCGCCGCCCGGATCTCCTCCAGCTCCTTCTGGGCCACCCGGAACTCGGGCGTCTCCAGCGAGAGGTAGTAGAGGCCGAGGACGATGTCCTGGCTCGGCACGATGATCGGCTTACCGTTGGCCGGGCTGAGGATGTTGTTGGTCGACATCATCAGCACGCGGGCTTCGAGCTGCGCCTCGAGGCTCAGCGGCACGTGCACGGCCATCTGGTCGCCGTCGAAGTCGGCGTTGAAGGCGGTGCAGACCAGCGGATGCAGCTGGATGGCCTTGCCCTCGACGAGGACCGGCTCGAAGGCCTGGATGCCCAGGCGGTGCAGCGTCGGCGCCCGGTTCAGCATGACCGGGTGCTCGCGGATCACCTCCTCGAGGATGTCCCAGACCTCGGGACGCTCCTTCTCCACCATCCGCTTGGCGGCCTTGATGGTGGTGGCGTGGCCGTACTTCTCGAGCTTCGAGTAGATGAAGGGCTTGAACAGCTCCAGCGCCATCTTCTTCGGCAGGCCGCACTGGTGCAGCTTCATCTCGGGACCGACGACGATCACCGAACGACCCGAATAGTCGACGCGCTTGCCGAGCAGGTTCTGCCGGAACCGGCCCTGCTTGCCCTTCAGCATGTCGGACAGCGACTTCAGCGGGCGCTTGTTGGCGCCCGTGATCGCGCGGCCGCGGCGGCCGTTGTCGAACAGCGCATCGACCGATTCCTGCAGCATGCGCTTCTCGTTGCGCACGATGATATCGGGGGCGCGCAGCTCGATCAGCCGCTTCAGGCGGTTGTTGCGGTTGATGACGCGGCGATACAGGTCGTTCAGATCCGAGGTCGCGAAGCGGCCACCATCCAGCGGCACCAGCGGGCGCAGCTCGGGCGGGATGACCGGCACGACGTCGAGGATCATCCATTCCGGCCGGGCACCGCCCTCGCCGAAAGCCTCGATCATCTTCAGCCGCTTGACGTACTTCTTGCGCTTCGCCTCGGAGGAGGTGTCCTTCAGGTCGGCGCGCAGCTGCGTGCTTTCCTTGTCGAGGTCGATGCCGGCCAGCATCTGCTTGACCGCCTCGGCGCCGATGCCGACGGAGAAGGCGTCCTCGCCGAACTCATCCTGCTTCGAGACGAACTGGTCCTCGGTCAGCAGCTGGTGAAGCTTCAGGTCGGTCAGACCCGGCTCCAGCACCACATAGGACTCGAAGTACAGGATCTTCTCGAGCTCCTTCAGCGACATGTCGACCATCAGGCCGACGCGCGAAGGCAGCGACTTCATGAACCAGATATGCGCGACGGGGCTGGCCAGCTCGATATGGCCCATGCGCTCGCGCCGGACCTTGGCCAGCGTCACCTCGACGCCGCACTTCTCGCAGATGATGCCGCGGAACTTCATCCGCTTGTACTTGCCGCACAGGCACTCGTAGTCCTTGATCGGACCGAAGATGCGCGCGCAGAACAGCCCGTCCCGCTCCGGCTTGAAGGTCCGGTAGTTGATCGTCTCGGGCTTCTTGATCTCGCCATAGGACCACGACCGGATCTGCTCCGGGCTGGCGATGGTGATCTTGATCTGATCGAAGGTGACGGCCTGGCCGGTCTGGCCCAGGATCTTCATCAGCTCGTTCATGCGGCCATCCTCTCAAAGGTGCGGCCGCCGCGCCGGGGAAACCCCGACGCGGCTGAGCAAAGTTGAACAATCATGTGCGAAGCGGTCAGCATCAGCTGGGCCGGTTCTCCAGGTCCACGTTCAGGCCAAGGGACTTCAGCTCCTTGATCAGAACGTTGAAGGATTCCGGAATGCCGGCCTCGAAGCTGTCCTGGTCGCGCACGATGGCTTCGTAGACCTTGGTGCGGCCCGACACGTCGTCCGACTTCACCGTCAGCATTTCCTGCAGGGTGTAGGCGGCGCCGTAGGCCTCGAGCGCCCAGACCTCCATCTCGCCGAAGCGCTGGCCACCGAACTGCGCCTTGCCGCCCAGCGGCTGCTGGGTGACGAGCGAGTAGGGACCGATCGAGCGCGCGTGGATCTTGTCGTCGACCAGGTGGTGCAGCTTCAGCATGTAGATGTAGCCGACGGTGACCTTGCGCTCGAAGGGCTCGCCGGAGCGGCCATCGATCAGCGTGGTCTGGCCGGAGGTGGCCAGGCCCGCCTTGGTCAGCATCGCCTCGATGTCCGGGATGCGGGCACCGTCGAAGACCGGCGTCGCGATGGGCACGCCCTTCTTCAGGTTCTCGCCCAGCTCGATGAGCTGCTCCTCGGTCATGTCCTCGATGTCGCGGGCGAAGATCTCCTCGCCGTAGACGTCGCGCAGCTTCTCGACCAGCGCCTCGCGGGCATTGCCGGCGCGGCGGTAGTCCTCGACCAGCTCGCCGATCGACTTGCCGATATTGGCGCAGGCCCAGCCCAGGTGGGTCTCCAGGATCTGGCCGATGTTCATGCGCGAGGGCACGCCCAGCGGGTTCAGAACCAGGTCCACCGAGGTGCCGTCCGGCAGGAAGGGCATGTCCTCGACGGGCACGACGCGGGAGACGACGCCCTTGTTGCCGTGGCGGCCGGCCATCTTGTCGCCCGGCTGCAGCTTGCGCTTCACCGCGATGAAGACCTTGACCATCTTCATCACGCCAGGCGGCAGCTCGTCGCCGCGCTGCAGCTTCTCGACCTTCGACTCGAAGCGCTTCTGCAGCTTCTCGACGGCGGCGTCGAACTCGCGCTTCAGCGCCTCGATCTCGACCATGATGGCGTCGTCCTGGACGCCGATCTGGCGCCAGGTGGCCTTGGCGAACTGCTCCAGCACCTCGTCGGTAACCGGGGTGCCGGCCTTGACGCCCTTGAAGCCGCCCGAGGCCTTCTGGTTCAGCAGGCGCTCGCGCAGCCGCGAGTGGAACGACCGCTCCTGGATCGACTTCTCGTCGTCGCGATCCTTCGCCAGCCGCTCGATCTCGGCGCGATCGATCGCCATGGCGCGCTCGTCCTTGTCGACGCCGCGGCGGTTGAAGACGCGGACGTCGACAATGGTGCCGGTGGTGCCGGGGGGCAGGCGCAGCGAGGTGTCGCGGACGTCGGAAGCCTTCTCGCCGAAGATGGCGCGCAGCAGCTTCTCTTCCGGGGTCATCGGGCTCTCGCCCTTGGGGGTAACCTTACCCACAAGGATGTCGCCCGGATTCACCTCGGCGCCCACATAGACGATGCCGGCTTCGTCGAGGTTGCGGAGCGCTTCCTCGCCGACATTCGGAATGTCGCGGGTGATCTCTTCCTGGCCCAGCTTGGTGTCGCGGGCCATGACCTCGAATTCCTCGATATGGATCGAGGTGAAGACGTCATCCTTGGCGATGCGCTCGCTGATCAGGATGGAATCTTCGAAGTTGTAGCCATTCCAGGGCATGAAGGCGACGAGCACGTTGCGGCCCAGCGCCAGCTCACCGAGCTCGGTCGAGGGACCGTCGGCGATGATGTCGCCCGACGCCACCTGGTCGCCCACCTTCACCAGCGGGCGCTGGTTGATGCAGGTCGACTGGTTGGAACGCTGGAACTTGCGCAGGCGATAGATGTCGACGCCGCGCGTGGTGCTGTCCTCGTTGGTGGCGCGCACGACGATGCGGGCACCGTCGATGCTGTCCACCACGCCTTCGCGGCGGGCGACGATGGTGGCGCCGGAGTCGCGGGCGACCGCGGCCTCCATGCCGGTGCCGACCAGCGGCGCGTCGGAACGCACCAGCGGCACCGCCTGCCGCATCATGTTGGAGCCCATCAGCGCGCGGTTGGCGTCATCGTTCTCGAGGAACGGGATGAGCGCCGCGGCGACGGAGACCAGCTGCTTCGGCGAGACGTCGATCGCCGTGACTTCCTCCGGCTTGACCAGCCGGAAGTCGCCGCCCTGGCGCACCGAGACGAGGTCGGAGAGGAACTCGCCGGTCTCGGCGTTCACCTCGGCATCGGCCTGGGCGACCACCAGCTTCTCCTCCTCCATGGCGGAGAGGTAGCGCGGCGAGCCCACGATCTTGCCGTCCTTGACCAGGCGGTAGGGCGTCTCGATGAAGCCGTACTTGTTCACCTTGGCGAAGGTGGCGAGGCTGTTGATCAGGCCGATATTCGGGCCTTCCGGCGTCTCGATCGGGCAGATGCGGCCGTAATGCGTCGGATGGACGTCGCGCACCTCGAAGCCGGCGCGCTCACGGGTCAGACCGCCCGGGCCAAGCGCCGAGAGGCGGCGCTTATGCGTCACTTCCGACAGCGGGTTGGTCTGGTCCATGAACTGCGACAGCTGCGAGGAGCCGAAGAACTCGCGCACCGCGGCGGCGGCCGGCTTCGCGTTGATCAGGTCATGCGGCATGACGGTGTCGATATCGACCGACCCCATGCGCTCCTTGATCGCGCGCTCCATGCGCAGCAGGCCGACGCGGTACTGGTTCTCCATCAGCTCGCCGACCGAACGCACCCGGCGGTTGCCGAGGTTGTCGATGTCGTCGATCTGGCCCTTGCCGTCCTTCAGCTCCAGCAGGGTGCGCAGCGTCGCCAGCACGTCCTGCTTGCGCAGGGTGCGGACGGTGTCGGGCACATCCTCCAGGCTGAAGCCCAGGCGCATGTTCATCTTGACGCGGCCGACCGTCGACAGGTCGTAGCGCTCGCCGTCGAAGAACAGGCCCTTGAACAGCGTCTCCGCGGTCTCCGGCGTCGGCGGCTCGCCCGGGCGCATCACCCGGTAGATGTCCATCAGCGCTTCGTCGCGGCCGGTGTTCTTGTCCACCGCCAGCGTGTTGCGCAGCCAGGGGCCGACCGTCTGGTCGATCGCCAGCGTCGGCAGCGCGTCGATGCCGGCCTGCTCGATGGCGGCCAGCTTCGGCTCGGTCAGCTCGTCGCCGGACTCGGCCCAGATCTCGCCGGTGGCCAGGTCGACCAGGTCGACGGCGACATAGCGGCCCAGCAGGTCGGCGCGGCCGACCAGCACTTCCTTGGTGCCGTTCTCGGCGATCTTGCGCGCCAGGCGCGGCGTCAGCTTGGTGTCCTTCTCGGCCACCACCTCGCCCGTGCCGGCGTCGACCAGGTTCTCGATCAGCTTCAGGCCGCGGAAGGCGTCGGGCTCGAAGGGACGGCTCCAGCCCTTCTGGCCGCGGCTGAAGATCACCTGCTTGTAGAAGGTGTTGAGGATCTCTTCCCCGTCCATGCCGCGGACTTCGCCGGATTCCAGCGGGCCGCCACGCTCGGCGCGCAGCGCCTCGGTGCGGGCGGATTCCAGGGCATAGAGCAGCGTCGTGGCGGGCAGCTTGCGCTTCCGGTCCACGCGCACGTAGCAGATGTCCTTGGCGTCGAACTCGAAGTCGAGCCAGGAGCCGCGATAGGGGATGACGCGGGCGGCGAACAGATACTTGCCGCTGCTGTGCGTCTTGCCCTTGTCATGGTCGAAGAAGACGCCCGGGGACCGGTGCATCTGGCTGACGATGACGCGCTCGGTGCCGTTGATGATGAAGGTGCCGTTGTCCGTCATGAGCGGCATGTCGCCCATGTAGACATCCTGCTCCTTGATGTCGCGGACGGAGCGGGACCCGGTGTCCTCGTCGACGTCCCAGACGATCAGGCGCAGGCGCACCTTGAGCGGGGCGGCAAAGGTCAGCCCGCGCTGGATGCACTCCTCGACATCATATTTCGGCTCTTCGAGCTCGTACTGGACGAACTCCAGGCGGCCGCGGCCGGCAAAATCGTCGATCGGGAAGACCGACTTGAACACTTCCTGAAGCCCGGTGTTCGTGCGGGCATCGGGATCGACCCCCATCTGCAGGAAGGCCTCGTAGGAGGCGCGCTGCACATCGATGAGGTTCGGCATCGGCGCCACCTCGGGCAGCCGCCCGAAAGACTTCCGGATGCGCTTCCGCCCGGTGAACGACTTCGTGATTGCGTTCATGCCCGTCCTGCTTCCCTTCGCTCCGGCCCAACCGCCCCGGCCGGCGGGTACCCTGTCAGCTGCGCCGCGCCGCCACCCCGGGTGGGATCGCTCGGTGCAACGCAGTCGCGGGCAGGCCCCCGGATGGGTTCCTGCCCGTTTCGCGCTTCAGTCGGCCCCGGCAGACCGGCCCCGCATGGGGACCGGCCCCGCCGGGAAGGTCTTACTTGACCTCAACCTTCGCGCCGTTCTCCTCGAGGACCTTCTTGATCTTCTCGGCCTCGTCCTTGGTGGCGCCTTCCTTCACGGTCTTCGGCGCGCCTTCGACCAGATCCTTGGCCTCCTTCAGGCCGAGACCGGTGATGGTGCGGATTTCCTTGATGACGTTGATCTTCTTGTCACCGGCGCTCGCCAGGATGACCGTGAACTCCGTCTGCTCCTCAACCGGGGCAGCGGCGGCGCCGCCAGCGGCCGGGGCGGCAGCGGCCACCGGAGCGGCAGCGGAAACGCCCCACTTCTCTTCCAGCAGCTTGGACAGCTCAGCGGCTTCCAGAACGGTCAGGCTGGAGAGCTCGTCAACCAGCTTCACGAGATCGGCCATTTTCTCTATCCTTCGATGTAATCGCTTGGCGTGATGAATGCAATCCCCGGTTGGCATAGTCCGGCCAACGGGAGGTCTTCCGCGAAAGGTAGCCTGTTAGGCCGCCTCGTCCTTCTTGGCATAAGCCGCCAGAACCCGCGCAACCTGAGCGCCCGGTGCCTGAAGCACGCCGGCGATCCGGGTGGCCGGGGTCTGAATCAGACCCACCAGCTGCCCGCGCAGGGTTTCGAGCGACGGCAGCGCGGCCAGAGCCTTGACGCCTTCGGCGTTCAGCATCTGGGTTCCGAGCGCCGCGCCCAGGATCACGAACTTGTCGTTACCCTTGGCGAAATCCATGGCCGTCTTCGCCACAGCCACCGGATCCGTCGACCACGCGAGCGCGGTCGGACCCTTCAGCAGCGGCGAGATGCCCTGGAAGCGCGTGCCGTCGAGGGCGAGGGCGGCCAGCCGGTTCTTCGCGACCTTATACGTCGCGCCCGCCGCCCGCATCTGGCGCCGCAGATTCGAGACCTCGGCCACGGTCATGCCCTTGTTCTGGGCGACCAGCACGAAGTTCGTCTCGGCGAACACCGTTGCGAGGGAGGCAACGAACGCACGCTTCTCCGTACGATCCAACTCCCGTCTCCAAACGGTGGTCGATGCCTTTTGGAAGGGCCCCGACCGGTTCACACGGGGGCATCCCCGGGCGCGAGCCCGGCAACACCCCGACTAAGACTGTCTGAGTCTGCGGAAGACCAAGTCCATCACGCCGCGCCGCCGAAGCGGCCGCGACCCGGATCTCTCGGCTTTCCCATCTCACGCCTGCGGGGCTGACGCCCCCTTAAGGCCCCTTGGGGCCACATGCGCTCTCGGACAGGTTGCGGGGACCCGCCGGATGACCGGCCCCCTGCCCGCGCCCCGACCTTCCGATCAGGGCGCGTATCTCGTCACGCCAGGCCTCAGGCCTGCAGCGTGGTGACGTCCACCTTCAGGCCGGGGCCCATCGAGGAGGACACGGCCACCTTCTTCACGTAGGTGCCCTTGGCGCCGGTCGGCTTGGCGCGCTGGATGGCATCCACGAAGGCGCGCGCATTCTCGACCAGCTGCTCGGTGCCGAAGGACACCTTGCCGATGCCGGCATGCACGATGCCGGCCTTCTCGGCGCGGAACTCCACCTGGCCGGCCTTGGCCGCGGTGACCGCGCCCTTGACGTCCATGGTGACGGAACCGAGCTTCGGGTTCGGCATCAGGCCGCGCGGGCCCAGGATCTTACCCAGGCGGCCGACCAGGCCCATCATGTCCGGGGTCGCGATGCAGCGATCGAACTCGATCTTGCCTTCCTGCACCAGCGCGGCCAGGTCGTCCGCGCCGACCACGTCGGCGCCGGCGGCGGTGGCTTCCTCGGCCTTGGCGCCGCGGGCGAAGACGCCCACGCGCACGGTCTTGCCGGTGCCATGCGGCAGCGACACCACGCTGCGGACCATCTGGTCGGCATGGCGCGGGTCGATGCCGAGGTTCATCGAGATCTCGACCGTCTCGTCGAACTTCGCCTTGGAGACCGACTTCACCGTCGCGATGGCCTCAGCCAGCGCATACTGCTTGTCGATGTCGAGGCCGGCATAGACGGCCTTCAGACGCTTGCCCTGCTTGGCCATGGATCAGCCCTCCACCACGGACATGCCCATCGAACGGGCGGAGCCGGCCAGCATGCGCACGGCGGCCTCCACGTCGTTGGCGTTCATGTCCTTCATCTTGATCGCCGCGATCTCGCGCAGCTGCGTCTTGGTCAGACGACCGATCACGCCACCCTTGCCCGGCGTCTGGCTGCCCTGCTCGAGCTTGGCCGCCTTCAGCAGGAAGTAGGTGTTCGGGGGCGTCTTCGTGATGAAGGAGAAGGTCCGGTCCGAGAACGCGGTGATGACGACCGGCGTCGGGGTGCCGGGCTCCATCTGCTGCGTCGCCGCGTTGAATTCCTTCACGAACTGCATGATGTTCAGGCCGCGCTGACCCAGCGCGGGGCCGACCGGCGGCGAGGGGTTCGCCTTGCCAGCCGGGATCTGCAGCTTGATGTAGCCGACGATCTTCTTCGCCATAGTCGTTCCTCTGCGCTTTCAGAGGCGCGCGGTGCTGTCGGCCCTGGCCGGGCCTCCCGCGTCCCTGAAGAGAACGCCGCAACCTTCCGCGCGCGCAACAGCACGCGCAACTCGGGTCACGGCGGGAGGCGGGCGTATATCCCTTCCCTTCGGCAGAGTCCAGACGCTGCTGTCGCGCAATTGACGCATGGCTGCGGCGCAGCATGGATTTATTCTCCGCTGATAATTAGGTCTCTATCTATTTCCCATGCCCGCCGCCCTCGCCC
>NZ_CACSJM010000155.1 GCF_902706185.1 Roseomonas sp. 18066
GGGGTGCGGGGGGCGGCGGTCTGTTCCAGCCAGCCGGGGCGCAGCTCCGGCACCGAGGCGACCAGCAGGTCGGTGTAGGGGTGCCAGGGCGCCTCGGCCATCGCCGCCCCGGCGCCGAGCTCCACCCGCTGCCCGGCATAGAGCACCATCACCTCGTCGCAGACCGCGCGCACCGTGTGCAGGTCGTGGCTGATGAACATGGTGGCCAGGCCCAGCTCGCGGCGCAGCTCGTCCATCAGGTCGAGGATGGCGGCGCCGACCACGGTGTCCAGCGCCGAGGTCACCTCGTCGCAGAGGATCAGCTCCGGCTCGGCGGCCAGCGCCCGGGCCAGGTTGACGCGCTGCTTCTGCCCGCCCGACAGCTCGCCCGGCAGCCGGTCGGCCAGGACCTTGGGCAGCCGCACCAGGTCGAGCAGCTTCGCCACCCGGCGGTCGCGCTCGGCGCCGCGGGCCTGGTGGAAGAAGCTGATCGGCCGGCCGAGGATCTGCGCCACCGTGCGGCTGGGGTTCAGCGCGGTGTCGGCCGATTGGAAGACCAGCTGCACGCGGCGCAGCTGGTCGGCGCTGCGGCGGGCGATGTCGGGCGGCAGGCTTTCCTCGCCCAGCCGCATGGTGCCGCGGCCCATCGGCAGCAGCCCCGCGACGACGCGGGCGAGCGTCGACTTGCCGCAGCCGCTCTCGCCGATGACGCCGAGGGCCGCGCCGCGACGGATCTCGAAGCTGACGTCGCGCAGCACCGGGACCAGCGGCATGCCGGAGGAATCGGCGGGGCCGTAGCCGGCGGTCAGGTTCTCCACGCGCAGCACCGGCGGCGCCGCCCCGGCCAGGCTGTCGGGGGCGCGCGGGCGTGGCGCAGCGGCGGCCAGCAGCGACTGGGTATAGGGATGCGTGGGCGTCTCCAGGATCTGCGGCGTCGGCCCTTCCTCGCGCATCTGCCCGTCGCGCAGCACGATGATGCGGTCGGCCATCTGCGCCACCACCGCCAGGTCGTGCGAGACATAGACCGCGGTGGTGCCGCGCTGGCGCACGACATTCTTGAAGGCGCGCAGCACCTCGATCTGGGTGGTGACGTCGAGCGCGGTGGTCGGCTCGTCCAGGATTACCAGGTCGGGCCGGGCGATCAGCGCCATGGCCGCCATCAGCCGCTGCAGCTGCCCGCCGGAAACCTGGTGCGGATAGCGCGCGCCGATGCGGAAGGGCTCGGGCAGGGCCAGGGCGCGGAACAGCTCGACCGCCTCGGTCTCGGCCTCGGCGCGGCTGGCGGTGCCGTGGATCAGGGCGGCTTCCACCACCTGGTCCATGATGCGGCGCGACGGGTTGAAGGCGGCGGCGGCGCTCTGCGCGACATAGGCGACGCGGCGGCCACGCAGGTCGCGCAACCCGCTGGCGGAGAGGGAGAGAATTTCCGTCTCGCCCAGGCGGATGCGTCCCCCCGCGATGCGGCAGCCGGGCCGCGCATAGCCCAGCAGCGACAGCGCGATGGTGGTCTTGCCGGAGCCGCTTTCGCCGATCAGCGCCAGCACCTCGCCGCGCGCCAGCTGGAAGCCGACATCGCGGACGATGCTGACGGTCTGGCCCTCGGCGTTGCGGGCGGTGACGTGGAGGCCTTCGACCTCGAGCAAGGCCCCGGCCATCACGCCCCCTCCCCGCCGCGGCGGCGGAAGGCGCCGAGGTTGTCGATCAGCAGGTTGACGCCGATGGTCAGGCTGGCGATGGCCAGCGCCGGCATCAGCACCGCCGGCGCGCCCTCCGCCAGGCCGCCGATATTCTCCCGCACCAGCGAGCCCCAGTCGGCATTGGGCGGCTGCACGCCGAGGCCGAGGAAGGAAAGTCCGCTGAGCAGCAGCACGATGAAGACGAAGCGCAGGCCGAAATCCGCCAGCACCGGCCCGGTCATGTTGGGCAGGATTTCTTCGCGCAGGATATAGGCGGTGCCCTCGCCGCGGGCGCGGGCGACCCGCACGTAATCCATGGCGTCGATGCCGACGGCGAGCGACCGGGCGATGCGATAGGCGCCGGGCGTGTAGATGATGCCCGAGGCCAGCACCAGCACCGGCACCGAGGAGCCGAAGGCGGCGACGACGACGAGGGCGAACATCTTCGACGGCATGGCCGACAGCGTGTCGAGGAAGCGCGACAGCGCCATGTCGGTCCAGCCGCCGCGCGTCGCCGCCGCCATGCCCAGCACCAGGCCGCAGCCGCTGGCGAACAGCGTCGCCGCCAGCGCCACGCCGACGGTGTAGCGGGTGCCGTGCAGGATGCGGCTGAGCATGTCGCGGCCCAGATAGTCGGTGCCCAGCGGGAAGGCCGCGGTCATCGGCGTGAAGACATCCATGTCGACGATGCGGCCGCCGTCATGCGGCGCCACCAGCCCGCCGAGGACCGCCATGGCCAGCCAGAAGAAGACGATGCCGCCGCCCAGCAGGCCGAGCAGGGGCCAGCGCCGCCGGGGCCGCGGCGGCGGGACTTCCGCCAGGACCTCGCCGGTCACCGGTGGCGCAGACGCGGGTTGGACAGGATTGCGCATAGGTCCGCCGCCAGCACGAGGAAGAGATAGGCCGCGCAGAAGATCATGGCGCAGGCCTGGACGAGGGGCATGTCGCGGGTGGAGACGCCGTCCACCATCAGCTTGGCGATGCCGGGATAGTTGAAGATGGTCTCGACGATGATGACGCCGCCCAGCAGGTAGGACAGGCTGAGCGCGACCGCATTGGCGATCGGCCCCACCGCGTTGGGCAAAGCATGCGACCAGACCACGCGGATCGGCCCGGCGCCCTTCAGCACCGCCATCTCGACATAGGGCGCGCGCAGCTGGTCGATCAGCGCGGCGCGCGTCATCCGCACCATCTGCGCCACGATGACGCAGCACAGGCTGAGCACCGGCATGGCGAAGACGCGGATGAACTGGGCGAAGCTGTCGATGCTGCTGACATAGGACAGCGCCGACAGCCAGCGCAGGTGGACCGCGAAGACCAGCACCGCGGCGGTCGCGACGAGGAATTCCGGCACCGAGACGACGGACAGCGTCAGCATGCTGACGCCGCGGTCATAGGCGGTGCCGCGCCACATGGCGGCCGAGATGCCGATGGCCAGCGCCAGCGGCACCGAGACCACCGCCGTCGCCGCCGCCAGCAGCAGTGAATTGGGCAATCGCGCGCCGATCAGCGCGGCGACCGGCTGGCCATTGACCAGCGAGCGCCCGGCATCCCCCGAGGCCAGCCCGCCGAGCCAGCGCAGGTAGCGAAGCCATCCCGGCTGGTCGAGGCCGAGCTGCAGCCGCAGCGCCGCCACGGCCTCCGGCGTCGCCGCCTGGCCGAGCTGCTCCTGCGCCGTGTCGCCGGGCAGCAGGGCGGTGATGGCGAAGACCGCCAGCGAGACCAGCAGCAGCGACAGCAGGCCGAGCGCCAGCCGGGCCGCCACCATCCGCAGCAGAGCGTTACTTTTCATCGGGCTCTTCCCTGGGCAGGGGGCAAGGCAGGGGACAGGGTGCAGGACCCGGTCCCCCGCATGCAAGGATCACGCCCAGCCGCGGTGGGCGGCCAGGGCGTGGCCTCAGGCCTCGAGCCAGACGTTCTCGGCGAAGCTGTAGCCCATCAGCCCGCCCAGCGGGATGGCGCCCAGCCCCTTCAGCTTGCTGGTATGGCCGTCCAGCAGGTTGAAGAACAGCGGCACGCCGATGCCGGAATGCTCGTGCACCAGCACCTGCATGTCGGCATACATCTGGCGCCGCTTCGCCTCGTCCGTCTCGGTGCGCGCGGCGAGCAGCAGCTGGTCGAACTGCTCGTTCTTCCAGCCGCTCTCGTTCCAGGTCGCGTCCGACTTGAAGAACAGGGTGAACAGGATATCGGCGCTGGGGCGCGGGTTGATGGCGCCGAAGCCCATCGGATGCTTGAACCAGTGGTTCGACCAGTAGCCGTCGGCGGGCAAGCGACGGACGTCGATGTTCATCCCCGCCTGCTTGCCGCTTTCCTGGATCAGCATGGCCATCTCGACCGAATGCTCGGCCGCCGGCGAGCAGACCAGCGGCAGCGCCGTGTTGCCGATGCCCGACTTGCGGAAATGGAACTTCGCCTTGTCCAGGTCATAGGGACGCTGCGGCAGCCCGGCGAAGTAGAAGCGGTTGCTGGGGTCGATCGGCTGGTCGTTGGCCACCACGCCATGGCCGCGCAGCACCGCGGTCAGCATCTGCTGGCGGTCCAGCATGTATTTCATGGCCAGCGCGAAATCCGGGTTGCTGGCCGGCGCCTGGTCCACCCGCATCACCAGGTCGGTGTAGTAGCCCGACTTGGTCTCGAAGACGGCGAAGCCCGGCGTGCCGGTGATGCGCCGCACCGAGCGCGGGTTGATCCCCGCCGTCAGCTGCACGTCGCCCGAGAGCAGCGCGTTGACGCGCGCCTGCTCGTCGGGAATGCCGACGAACTCGATCTCGTCCAGATAGGGCCGGCCCTGCTTCCAGTAGTTCGGGTTGCGGGTGGCGATCGAGCGCACGCCGGGCGTGAACTCCTTGCACAGATACGGGCCGGTGCCGATGGCGGTGGCGAAGTCCGTCGTGCCCGCCTTGATGATCATGAAGTGGAAGGTGCCGAGCACCACCGGCAGGTCGGCATTCGCCGCATCCAGGGTGATCTGCACCTCCAGCGGGCCGGCCGCCTTGATCTCGACCATCGGCAGCGCCAGCGACCGGGCGCGCGACGCCGTCGCCGGGTCCTTGTGGCGGGTCAGCGAATAGACCACGTCCTCGGCGTCCAGCGTCTTGCCGTCATGGAAGGTCACGCCGCTGCGCAGCTTGAAGCTCCAGGACTTGCCGTCCGTCGTGGTCCAGCTTTCCGCCAGGGCCGGCTGCGGCGTCAGGCTGCCATCCAGCGCGGTCAGCCCGTTATAGAACATGTTGCAGCGGGCATAGTCGGTCGACAGCGACTGCTTCGCCGGATCCAGCGTGTCGGCGGTCGAGGTCGAGGTGCCGGCGACGCGGATCCGCCCGCCCCGCCGCGGCGTCTGCGCGTAAGCCGTGCCGGCCGCCCCGGCGACCGAGCCGGCCAGCGCCGCCCCCATCCCCGCGGCGCCCAGCAGCCGCATCAGGTCGCGCCGCGAGGCGCCCTGGCGCAGCGCCGTCTGCAGCCGCGCGGCCTCGGCCGGCCCCACCAGCTTCAGGTAGTTGTGGTCGTCACCCATCGTCGAAGCCCCCTTTTTGATCCGTGCTCGCGTCTCTTTTTTTCTTTCAGTCCTGGATGCTCGTTGGCATCCAGGCAGGCACGTTGCGACAGGCAGGCGGAACGGGGCGCGATCGCGGGCTCCGTCCGGATCGGGAATCAGGCGCCGGCGGTGGCCAGGGCGGCGCCGAGGATGGTCAGCGCCTCGTCGAGCTGCGCCTGGCTCGTCACCAGCGGCGGCAGGAAGCGCACCACGTTGCGCTGCACGCCGCATTTGATGACCAGCAGCCCGCCCTCGCGCGCCGCGTCGATCACCGCCTGGGCCAGCGCCGCATCCGGGGCGCGGCCGGCGGGGTCGGCCACCATCTCGATGGCGCACATGCAGCCGGTGGCGCGCACCTGGCCGATGCGCGGGTGCTTTTCGGCCAGCGCCGCCAGCCCCCGGGCCAGCGCTTCGCCCAGGGCGTTGCCGCGGGCCAGCAGGTCCTCCTGCTCGAAGACCTCGAGCACGGCGAGCGCCGCGGCGCAGGCCAGCGCATTGCCGCCATAGGTGCCGCCCAGGCCCCCCGGCGTCGGCGCCTCCATGATCTCGGCCCGGCCGGAGACGGCGGAGATCGGCAGGCCCCCCGCCAGGCTCTTGGCCAGGGTCACCAGGTCGGGGCGGATGCCGGCGGTCTGATGCGCGAACATGGCACCGGCGCGGCCGAAGCCGGATTGGATCTCGTCCAGGATCAGCACGATGCCGTGCTTCGTCGCGATCTCGCGCAGCGCCTGCAGGAATTCCGCGGGCGCGGGGAGAAAGCCGCCATCGCCCTGCACCGGCTCCAGCAGGATGGCGGCGACGCGCTCCGGCGCGACCTCGGTGGCGAAGCAGGTCTCGAGCGCCGCCAGCGCCGCCTCGGTCGAGATGCCGCGATAGGCGTCGGGGAAGGGCACGTGGTGCACCCCTTGCGCGAAGGGCCCGAAATTCTGCTGATAGGGCGCGCTCATGCCGGTCAGCGTGGTGCCCAGCAGGGTGCGGCCATGGAAGGCGCCGCGGAAGGCGATGATCCCAGGGCGGTTGGTGTGGCTGCGGGCGATCTTCACCGCATTCTCCACCGCCTCGGCGCCGGAGGTGAAGAACACCGTCTTGAAGGCCTCGCCCTGCCCGACCAGCGCGTTCAGCTTGGCCGCCAGCGCCAGGTAGGGCGGATAGGCGGCGACCTGGAAGGCGGCATGGGTGATGCGGGTCAGCTGCTGCTGCACGGCGGCCACCACCCGCGGGTGGTTGTGGCCGACATTCATCACCCCGATGCCGCCGACGAAATCGAGGAAGCGGTTGCCGTCGACATCCCAGACCTCGGCGCCCAGCGCCCGCTCCAGCACCAGGGGATGCGCCGTCAGCACGCCGCGCGGCACATCCTGCTGCCGCGCCGCCAGCGCCTCCTGCGTCCGGGTCAGGTTTTCCAGCATCGCAAACTCCCCTCGGCGGGCGCGGCACGGGCGCCCCAGGCGGGAAGGCTAGGGCGCCGGCATCGGCGCATTCGGCGGCAATGCCGGGGGTGGTCACGCATCTTATGCGTATTCCGCAGGGCAGACGGCAGATTTTGCTGCCGCTGCTTTCCGGCGGATGGAAAAGCCGGCGGCTCAGCCGACCCGGAAGCGGGCGGGGTCGTCCAGGCCGAGCTCACGGCCCTTGGCATCGAAGGCCTGCTCATAGACCACGGCCAGCAGGGTCTGGCCGGCATGGCCCTCCGCCTCCTCCAGCGCCGCCTCGGGGCCGACGGCCAGCAGCCGGGTGGCCTGGGCGGCCAGGCCCGCGCTGTGCATGGTCTCGACCAGCAGCTTCGCCTCGGTCACCGCCAGCTCGCGCTCCAGGCTGGTGGCGCGCACCGTCTCGGCCTCCAGCGCGGCGCGCAGCCCGGCGACGCCGTCCTGCAGCCGCACCGCCAGCCCTTCCAGCTCCGCCAGCCGCTCGGCTGGCAGCAGGGCTTGCGCGCTCACGCGCGGGTCCCCGGCGGCAGGCGGCCAAGGAGAAGGGGGATGGGTTCTTCGTCGAGCAGCATGGCGCCAGCATAGGCCGGCCGGCGCCGGATGACGACCCGGGCGGAGATGGGCGCCGCGCGGATTTCGCGCATGCGAAGCGCGGCCCCGCATGGCATACCGCCGGGGCATAAGCCGCCCGCCTCCCCCCCTCCAGCATTGCCGGATTGCCATGATTCGCCTCGACAACATCAGCAAGCAGAACGGCCAGCAGCTCCTGTTCATCGAGGCCTCGGCCGCGCTGCAGAAGGGCGAGAAGGTCGGGCTGGTCGGCCCCAACGGCGCCGGCAAATCCACCCTCTTCCGCATGCTGACCGGGCGGGACGAGCCGGATGAGGGGCTGGTGCTGGTCGAGCGCGGCGTCACCATCGGCTTCTTCAGCCAGGATGTCGGCGAGATGGCCGGCCGCAGCGCCGTCTCCGAGGTGATGGACGGCGCCGGCGACGTCAGCGCGACCGCCGCCGAGCTGGCTTCCCTCGAGGCGGCGATGGGTGACCCCGACCAGTTGGACCGCATCGACGAGCTGGTGGAAAGATTCGGCGAGGTGCAGGCCCGCTTCGAGGAGCTCGGCGGCTATGCGCTGGAGAGCAAGGCGCGCGAGGTGCTGGCCGGGCTCAGCTTCAGCCAGGCGATGATGGATGGCGATGTCGGCAAGCTGTCGGGCGGCTGGAAGATGCGCGTGGCGCTGGCCCGCATCCTGCTGATGCGCCCCGACGTCATGCTGCTCGACGAGCCGTCGAACCATCTGGACCTGGAAAGCCTGATCTGGCTGGAGCAGTTCCTGCGCGGATACGATGGGGCCCTGCTGATGACCTCGCATGACCGCGAGTTCATGAACCGCATCATCAACAAGGTCATCGAGATCGATGGCGGCGCGCTGACCAGCTATTCCGGCGACTATGGCTTCTACGAGCAGCAGCGCGCGCTGAACGAGCAGCAGCAGCAGGCGCAGTTCGAGCGGCAGCAGGCGATGCTGGCCAAGGAGATCAAGTTCATCGAGCGCTTCAAGGCGCGCGCCTCGCACGCCGCCCAGGTGCAGAGCCGGGTGAAGAAGCTCGACAAGATCGAGCGGGTCGACCCGCCGAAGCGGCGCCAGGCGGTCAGCTTCGACTTCCTGCCGGCGCCGCGCTCGGGCGACGACGTGGTCAGCCTGAAGGGCGTGCACAAGCGCTACGGCGAGCGCGTCATCTACGAGGGCTTCGACTTCCTGGTGCGCCGCCGCGAGCGCTGCTGCGTCCTCGGCACCAATGGCGCCGGCAAGTCGACGCTGCTGAAGCTGGTGGCCGGCGGCTCGACCCCGGATGCCGGCAGCGTGACGCTCGGCGGCAGCGTGAAGATGGGCTATTTCGCCCAGCACGCCATGGAGCTGCTGGATGGCGAGCGCAGCGTCGCCGAGGCGCTGGACGACGCCTTCCCCCGCGCCAATCCGGGCTCGCTGCGGAGTCTCGCGGGCTGCTTCGGCTTCTCCGGCGGCGAGATCGACAAGAAGTGCCGCGTGCTGTCGGGTGGCGAGAAGGCGCGGCTGGTCATGGCGATGATGCTCTACGACCCGCCGAACCTGCTGGTGCTCGACGAGCCGACCAACCATCTCGACCTCGCCACCAAGGAGATGCTGATCGCGGCGCTGGCGCAGTACGAGGGCACCATGCTGTTCGTCTCGCATGACCGCCATTTCCTGGCAGCACTCTCGAACCGGGTGCTGGAGCTGACGCCGGAAGGGCCGCATGTCTATGACGGCGGCTACACCGAATATGTCGCGCGCACCGGCCAGGAAGCCCCCGGCCTGCACGTCTGATCCGGCACGCCTGAAACGCGAAAGGGCGGCGCCTTCCGGCGCCGCCCTTTTTCTATGACCCGACGCCGAGGGCGTCAGACGTCGAGGTTGGCGACCTTCAGCGCATTGCCGACGATGAACTCGCGCCGCGGCTCGACGACATCGCCCATCAGGGTGGAGAACACCTGCTCGGCGTCTTCCATGTCCTCGATCTTCACCTGCAGCAGGGTGCGCGCCGCCGGGTCCAGCGTGGTCTGCCACAGCTGGTCCGGGTTCATCTCGCCCAGCCCCTTGAAGCGCTGGATCGACAGGCCCTTGCGGCCCTGCGCCAGGATCTTGTCCAGCGCCGCCAGCGGGCCGGCCACCTCATGCGGATGGCCGTCCAGCGTCAGCACCGCCGGCTGCGACCAGGCGGTGGCCAGCGCGGCCTGGCGCTCGCCGAGCCAGCGCGCCTCCGGGCTGCGCAGCGCGGCATTGTCCAGCCGGTGCCGGTCGGCGACGCCGCGCACGGTGCGGCCCATCACCAGCCCGTCGGCGCCGGGGGCGATGACCCAGCCGCGCTCGGTCGGGCGGGCCAGGGCGTCGAGCCGGCGGGCCAGCTCCGGCGCCGCGGCCAAGGCGCGCTCGGTGTCATGCGACAGCGCGCCGGTGATGGCGGCCTGCTCGACCAGCTCGGTCGGCAGGTTGGTCGACAGGCGGCGGATGCGGCTGGCGACCTGGCGCAACTGCTCGACCACCTCGGTCAGCTCGTCGCCCTGGGCCTGGTGGCCGTCGGCATAGCGCAGCGTGGCGTTGTGCAGCGCCTTCTCGAGCAGGAAGTCCTCGAGCGCGCGGTCATCCTTCAGGTAGCGCTCCTCCTGGCCGCGCTTGGCGCGGTAGAGCGGCGGCTGCGCGATGTAGAGATGCCCGCGATGCAGCAGCTCCGGCATCTGCCGGAAGAAGAAGGTCAGCAGCAGCGTGCGGATATGCGAGCCGTCGACATCGGCGTCGGTCATGATGACGATGCGGTGGTAGCGCAGCTTGTCGGCCGAGAAGCCGCCGCGCTCCACCGGGCCGGTGCCGATGCCGGTGCCCAGCGCCGTGATCAGCGTGCCGATCTCGGCCGAGGACAGCATCTTGTCGAGGCGGGCGCGCTCGACATTGAGGATCTTGCCCTTCAGCGGCAGGATCGCCTGGAAGCGGCGGTCGCGGCCCTGCTTGGCGGAGCCGCCGGCGGAATCACCCTCGACGAAGAAGATCTCGCACTTGGTGGGATCCTTCTCCTGGCAATCGGCCAGCTTGCCGGGCAGGGTCGAGATGTCGAGCGCGTTCTTGCGGCCGACCTTCTCCCGCGCCAGCTGCGCCGCCTTGCGGGCGGCGGCGGCGAGGACGACCTGGTCGAGGACGGCGCGGGCTTCCTTCGGATGCGTCTCGAACCAGTGGCTCAGCGCATCGGCCACCGCCATGTGCACCACCGGCGTCACCTCGGAGGAGACCAGCTTGTCCTTGGTCTGCGAGGAGAACTTCGGATCCGGCACCTTGACCGAGATGACCGCGGTCAGCCCCTCGCGCATATCCTCGCCGGAGAGCTCGACCTTTTCCTTCTTGGCCAGCTCCTCGGCGTATTTCATCACCACGCGGGTCAGCGCCTGGCGGAAGCCGGCCTGATGGGTGCCGCCGTCGCGCTGCGGGATGTTGTTGGTGAAGCACAGCGCCTGCTCATGCGGGCTGTTGTTCCACCACATCGCCAGCTCGACCTGGATGCCGCTGCCTTCCTTGGCCTTCAGGCTGATCGGCGGCTTGAAGATCGGGTCCTTGTTGCGGTCCAGCCATTCGACAAAGGCGACCAGGCCGCCATCGAAGCGGAAGTTGGTCTCGCGCGCCGCCTCGCCGAGCGCGACCGGGCGGTCGTCGCGCAGGTTGATGGCCAGGCCGGAATTGAGGAAGGCCAGCTCGCGCAGGCGCTTCTCCAGGATGGCGAACTCGTATTCGGTGCGGGTGAAGGTGCCGGCCGAGGGCTTGAAGGTGACGCGCGTCCCCTTCTCATGCTCGGAAGGGCCGACGATCTTCAGCGGCTGCACGGTGTCGCCATGCTCGAAGCGGATGAAATGCTCCTGGCCGTCGCGCCAGATCACCACATCCATCCATTCGGACAGCGCGTTGACCACGGCCGCGCCCACGCCATGCAGGCCGCCCGAGACCTTGTAGGAATTCTGGTTGAACTTGCCGCCGGCATGCAGCCGGGTCAGCACGACCTCGGCCGCCGAGACGCCTTCCTCGGCATGGATGTCGGTCGGGATGCCGCGGCCGTCATCGGTGACGGTGACCGAGCCATCGGCGTTCAGCACCACGTCGCAGCGGGTGGCGTAGCCGGCCTGGGCCTCGTCCACCGCGTTGTCGATGATCTCGAAGGCCATGTGGTGCAGGCCGGAGCCGTCATCGGTGTCGCCGATATACATGCCGGGCCGCTTGCGAACGGCTTCCAGGCCGCGGAGGACGGTGATGGAGGCGCTGTCATAGGCCTCCGCCGAAGCGTCGGAGGCGGGGATCGGCGCACGCGCGGACTCACTCATGCCGGCGGGAAACTCCTGATCGAGGCGGTCTGAAAGACAGGATTTTATAGCAGCTTATGCCGGGGCCGGCACGGGGAAATCGGCGACCTCGGCCAGCCCGCCCGGGATGGCGGCGAAAAGCTGCGCCTGGCCGCGCAAGGGCTCGAAAGGCGCGGGCTCGGTGCCGGTCAGGAAGCATTGCGCCGGCAGCGCGGCGAGCGCCCCGAACAGCGCAGCGCGGCGGCCCGGATCGAGATGGGCGGCGACCTCGTCCAGCAGCAGCAGCGGGGCGAAGCCGCGATGGCCGGCGACCAGCGCGGCCTGGGCCAGGATGGTGCTGACCAGCAGCGCCTTCTGCTCGCCGGTGGAGCAGAGCTCGGCGGGAATTTCCTTCGGCAGCAGCACCATGCGCAGGTCGGTGCGGTGCGCGCCCTGCCTCGCGCCGCCGGCCGCCGTGTCGCGGGCGCGGTCGGCGGCCAGGCCATCGCGCAGCGTCTCCTCGACGGCCAGCGCCGGCTGCTCGGCCAGCGCCGCGGCGATCGGGCAGACCAGCTCCAGCCGGGCGGCGGGGAACTGCCCGGCGACGCCCTGGGCGAGCGCCGTGTTCAGCTGCCCGGCGGCCGAGCGGCGGGCGGCGATGGCGGCCACCGCATGGCGGGCCATGGTGTCCTCGAGGGCTGCCAGCCAGCGGGCGTCGCGCCGGCCCTCGGCGAGCAGGCGGTTGCGCTGGGCCATGGCTGAATCGAAGGCGGCGACGTCGCGGGCATGGCTGGGCTCGCGCGCCCAGACCAGCCGGTCGAGGAATTTCCGCCGGCCGCTGGCGCCTTCCTGGAACAGCCGGTCCATCTGCGGGGTGAGCCAGAGGGCGGCGGCATGGCTCGAGAGCTCCGCCTGGCTGCGGATGGCATTGCCGTCGAGGCGGAAGCTGCGGCGATCCTGCCCGGCCTCGCTGCCGGTGCCGATGGTGACGGGACCGAGCGGGCCATCAAAATGCCCGGCGACGGTCCAGGACAGGCCCTGGTCGCCGTCGCGGCGGCCGAGCTCGGCGCCCTTGGCGGCGCGCAGGCCACGGCCGGGGCCGAGCAGGCTGATCGCCTCCAGCAGATTGGTCTTGCCGGTGCCATTGGCGCCGGCGATGGCCACGAGCTTGGCAGAAAATTCCTGATCGAGCCGCGGATAGCTGCGGAAATCCTGCAGCATCAGGCGATGGAGGCGGAGCGTCGATCCCGGGTTCACGGGCGGGCCTTTAGCACTGGCGCCTCGCGCACGCAAAAAAGCCGCCCAGGGCTTGTTGGCCTGGGCAGCTTTTTTGTGATGTGTCGATTTGGGATGCGGGGACAGGATTTGAACCTGTGACCTTCAGGTTATGAGCCTGACGAGCTACCGGGCTGCTCCACCCCGCGGTGGTGAACTGCGTCGATGCAAGACAAGGTGTTGTGTCCGGCTTGGTGG
>NZ_CACSJM010000156.1 GCF_902706185.1 Roseomonas sp. 18066
CGCTTTGACCGAGGACAGCGACTTCCTGGCCGATACCGAGGCCAATCCCGGCCAGCTGCGGCTGATGGCCTGCCTGCCCGAAGCCCTGCCCGACCGCGCCCCCCTGGTCGTCGCCCTGCATGGCTGCACCCAGGACGCCGCCGGCTTCGACGCGGCCTGTGGCTGGTCGCAGCTCGCCGCCCGCCGCGGCTTCGCCCTGCTGCTGCCCGAGCAGCGGCGCGAGAACAACGGCAACACCTGCTTCAACTGGTTCGAGCCCGGCGACACCACACGCGGCCAGGGCGAGGTCGCCTCGATCGCCGCCATGATCGACCACCTGGTCCGCCGCCATCGCCTGGATGCCGGCCGCGTCTTCGTCACCGGCCTGTCCGCCGGCGGCGCCATGGCCGCGTCCCTGCTGGCCTGCTACCCCGAGCGCCTGGCCGGCGGCGCCATCCTGGCCGGCCTGCCGCACGGCGCCGCCCGCAGCGTCGGCCAGGCGCTGGAAGCCATGTTCCACCCCGCGCCCCGCCCGGCCGAGGAACGCGCGGCCGCGGTGCGCGAGGCCTCGGATCACCCCGGCCCCTGGCCCCGCCTGTCGATCTGGCACGGCGAGGCCGACGAAACCGTCCGCCCCGCCAATGCCGAAGAGCTGCTGAAGCAGTGGCTGCCGCTGCACGGGCTGGACCCCGCCCACCCCTCGCGGCACGACGCCGGCCACCGCGAATGGGGCGGGGTCGTCGAATGCATCACCCTGCCGGGCCTCGGCCATGAAGTGCCGGCCGAGGCGCCGGAGGCAATCCTGGATTTCTGGGGGATCGCCGAGGAGAAAGTCTTCCTCGTGGGGGCGGATGAGGATGTCAGGGGGGAGATTTAGGGGCAGAGGCAGGTTGGGGGAATGAATTCCCCCAAACCCCCATCTTTTTTCTGTCAGTCGAACAGAGCGAAAAGCTTACGGTCCATGTCGGAAATCGGCTGCACCAAGGCCCGCTCCGGCATCTCCCAGATCACCAGCTTCGGCGGCGTGTCGCGGAACGCCTCGCTGTCGAAATAGGCCGCGGCGGCGCCCGAGAAGGCGCCCCCCGCCTGGCCGTAATTGACCACCGTGCTCTCCAGCGCCTGCTGCAGCCGGCCGTGGAAATTGGCGTTCAGCGAATAGGACGACCCCAGCAGCACCACCTCCGGCGCCGGCGTCTCGTCCAGCAGCCCGCCGCCGCCGCCCGCAGCCGCGCCGCCGCCGACGGCGGAGGTGCTCTCCACCATCTGCCGGTCCGGCTTCGGCCGCGCCCAGGACGCTATCCAGTCGGGCATCTGGTCCAGGCTCATCAGCCGCAGCAGGTCGCCCGGGCCGTTGGTCTCGGTGTCGGCCGAAATGGTCGCGAACTGCTCGCCCCGCGTCAGCGGCAGCGCCGGCGTCACCGCCCCCACTGCGGCCGCGATCGCATCGGCGGCGGCGGCCGCGCCCGGCTGGTTCCAATGCGTGTCGGTGCGCCAGAAGGCCGGGTCCTGCCGCTGCATCGCCGCCAGCAGCGGCACCACCGTCACCGGCTGCGGCCGCAGCGCCGTCAGGAAGGCGTCGTAGCGCGCGATCGCCTGGGCCGAGCGCGGCGCCCCGCACAGATGCTCGGCATGCCGCCGCGCCTTGTCCGGCACCACCGCGACCACGACCGCGATGTCGCGCTGCGCCAGGCGGCTGGCGATGCGGCCGATGGCGGCGGCGCGGGTGGCCATGTTGGCCTCCGCCGCCGGCCAGGGGCGCAGCTCCTCGGTCAGGTACAGCCAGTCGTCGCAGCCGACCCGCAGCTGCGGCCCGCCAGAATCGAAGATGCCCCAGCGCAGCACGCCGCCGGCGGCGCGCAGCATCCCGTCGGCCGGCAGCAGATGCGCCAGCACGTAGTTCACCGCGCCCGTCGTGCGGCCCTCCAGCAGCGACGGCCAGGTCATCACCGTGCGCAGGCGGTTCTGCGCGCTGGTCGTCGACAGCGCCGCCAGCCCCTGCCAGGCGCCCAGCGCCAGCAGCACCGCGGCTGCCACCCCCTGGAAAGCGCCCGAGCGGCGCTTCCAGGCCGGCACGCTCGTCGCTTGCTCGGTCTCGGCCATGACGACCTCAGAACTGGAAGTAGAGGAAGGGAACGGCCGCGCGGCTGTAGAGCAGCACGATGCCGAGCAGGAAGGCCAGCAGCGGCCCGACCGTCCAGGGCAGCCGCCAGAACGGGCTGAGCTCTTCGGCCGGCTTCAGGAAGGGCAGCCGGCCGCGCAGCAGCGGCAGGTAGACGAAGACGATGCCGACCAGGATGCAGATCCACTGGTCCGGCGTCACCTGCCAGGCGAGCTCGTCGGACAGCGCCGTGCCGTGCAGCCCGATCATGCCGCCATACATCCGCCCGGCGCTGTGCAGGTCGGGGGCGCGGAAGATCACCCAGCCCAGCAGCACCGCCAGGAAGGTCAGCGCATGGCCCAGGATCCAGGGCATCGGGCCGCGGCCCATCCGCCAGTGCCGGTGCGCCACCAGCAGCGCCCCCTGCCAGGCGCCCCAGAAGATGAAGGTCCAGTTGGCGCCGTGCCAGAAGCCGCCGATCAGCATGGTCAGGAACAGGTTGACCGAGGTCCGCGTCTGCCCCTTCCGGCTGCCGCCCAGCGGGATGTAGAGGTAGTCGCGCAGGAACCGCCCCAGCGTCATGTGCCAGCGCTGCCAGAAGGCCTGGATCGAGCCCGACAGATAGGGGTTGTCGAAATTCTCCGGGAAGCGGAAGCCGATCATCAGGGCCAGCCCGATGGCCATGGCCGAATAGCCGGCGAAGTCGAAGAACAGCTGCAGCGTATAGGCCAGCGCACCCGCCCAGGCATCGGCCAGCGTCGGCGCCGGCAGGTGGAACACCGAATCCACCATCGGGCTGATCGTGTCGGCCAGCACCACCTTCATGGCGAAGCCGATCATGAAGCGCCGCGCGCCCATGCCGAACTGCGCCCAGGAATACTGCCGGACCACCAGCTCGTTCTTGATCTCGGCATAGCGGACGATCGGCCCGGCGATCAGCTGGGAGAAAATGGCCTTGTATGTGGCGTAGCCAATAAAACTGTGGCTGACCGGCACGGTGCCGCGGCGGATATCGATCAGGTAGCTGACCGATTGCAGCACGTAGAAGGACAGGCCGATCGGCAGCGCGATCTCGGTCCAGCCCATGCGGCCGAGGCCGACACCCTCCAGCAGCATGTTGAAGCTGTCGACGCCGAAATTGGCGTATTTGAAATAGCCCAGCGTCGCCAGGTTGCCGACCAGGCCGAACTGCATCCAGCGCTTGGCCGTGGGCCCCTGGGCGCCGGCCTTCTCCATCACGCGGGCGATGACGAAGGTGAACAGCGTGACGCCCAGCAGCAGCGCCAGGAAGTCCACGCGCCACCAGGCATAGAAGCCCCAGCTCAGCACCAGGACAGGGACGTTCCGCCAGCGCTTCGGGGTCAGGAAATAGACCGCGAAGAACAGGGGCAGGAACAGGCACAGGAATTCGAAGGAGGCGAAGATCATGCCTGCCTCACCTCACTTCGGTCGGGGTCTGCCGGGTCTAGCGGCGGATGTCGCGCAGCTGCGGCAGCGCGGACAGGGCCTGGGCCAGCTGCGCGCCATAGGCCTTGTAGCCGTCCAGCGTGTAGTGCTGGCCGTCGAAGGTCGGCCACTGGCCGGGCTGCGACATGCGCGTCGAATCCACATAGGTGCAGGGCGCGACGGTGGTCGCCAGCAGCGCCGACATCTGCTGGACGCGCGCGAAGGTCTTCATGAAGGGCCCGCCCTCGGTGCCCCAGCTCGGGCCGATCCAGACGCAGGGCAGGTTCATGGCGCGCAGCTGGTCGGTCAGCGCCGCCACCTCCTCCTTCACGCTCTCCACCGGCAGCTCGCGGCGGACGTAGCCCGCCATGGTGTCGCCCATGGCGATCACCACGACATTCGGCTTGGCCTGCTGCACCATCTGCGCCAGCGGCGTGGTGCGCGCGTCGTTGCCGCGCTTCTGCTGGATCGGGCCGGCCTGGACACGCTGCGCCGTGCCGCAGGAGGCGACGCGGCTGGTCAGGAAGACGCTGGCCGGCGAGCCGCAGGCGGCATAGGTCGAGACCTTGGCGCCCTGCGCGATCAGCTGGTCCTGCAGCGTGGTGATCAGGTAGCCCTGGGCCCCGAAATGGCTGTCCCCGAGGATCAGCATAGAAAGACCGGCGAGCGCAGACTGCATCGGGAACCCTATCCGGGACGGAGGAACGAAGGGGGCGGCATTCACCGCCCGCTTACTTTAGACGCATCGCAGGCGTGCCAAAAGCGGGTAATCCATGCGTTGCGTTAACAAAACCTGCGCAATTCGTCTCAAAATTGCATTTCTTGATCATTACGAACCAGTCACGATCAAGTCAACCCCCTGCCTTCGCGCCTTTCAGCAGGGCGGCCCGGGCCGCCTGCATCCGCGCCTCGGGAATCTCCGACACCAGGTCGCGCGCGCTGGCCAGCAGCCGCTTCAGCGGCAGCGCCGGCTCCCGCCGCCGCGCCACCAGCCCGGCCAGCGCCAGCCGCGGGGTCTCCTCCGGCCCCAGCGGCTTCACCCCATGATCGGTGGTGACGTCCCAGGCCTTGCCGCGGCCGACGGTGATGCGCAGCGTCCCCCCCAGCTCCGGCACGGTCACCGGCAGCGGCCAGATGCCCATCACCATCTTGGCCTCGGGCCCGGTCGCATGCTTGGAGACGACGTGCAGCCGCGTGCTGCGGCTGCCGCTGAGCGTGACCAGCGCCTGGCTATGGCCGAAATCGGCGACGATGCCGGTGGCCTCGAAGCCGGCGGGCAGCTGGAAGTCGAAGCCGGTCTCGGCCGCGACCTCGACCAGCTCGAGCTGCAGCAACGCGGTGCCCCGCGTCACCCGCGGCAAGGCGCGGCGGATGGCGGCGCCGGCGGGGAAATAGCGGAGCTCGAAGCCCGGCGCGGCGCCTTGCTTGCCGGCAAGGTCGCGTGCCGCCGCCAGCCCCGGCAGCAGCTCCGCCACCAGATGCCCGAGCTGCACCGAGACCGGGTTCTCCAGATGCATGTTGTCCTTGAACAGCGGCACCCCGGCCATGGCGGGATCGGCCTCCAGCCGGTCGAGCCAGGCATAGCCGTCGAAGAAAGGCAGGGCGAAGCGCTCGGCGGCGGCGCGGTACAGCGGCCCGATCTTGCGGCCCTCGGGGCGGAAGCTCTGCACCGGCAGAATCATCAGCACCGGCAGGCAGCCGGCGGTGGTGGTGGTCGAGACGACATGGCGCAGCGCCGCCTCGATCCGCGCCGCGTCATGCGCGCCGGAGGCCAGCAGCGTGCCGTCGTTGCAGGCGAAGTCGACCAGGCAGAGGTCGAACTCGGCCGGGTCCATCGCCGCCTGGCGGAAGGCGAACAGGTCGCTGCTGCAGAAGCCGAGGGAGAAATTCCGCGCCGCCACCCGCTCGGTCGCCTGCTGCACCACCCGGGCCCAGCCGCCGGCGGCGACGCTGTTCGAGGTGCCGACCACGGCGATGCGGGGCAGGCGGGGGCTGTCGTCGGGCGCGGCGTCGCTGGGCATGGCCGCCAGCATGCGGGGCGGGACGCCGGCCCACAAGCCGCCGCCCCGCTTGCCCGGCGGCCCCGGTCCGTGTTTGCTGGTCCCCCAAGGCGCGCAGACGCCCGACGCCAGTCCTGCTCCTCCACTGTCGAGACAGGGTCGTTCATGCATCGCCGCAGCCTTCTCCTCGCCGGCTCCGCCGCCTTCCTGCCGCGCCCCTCGCTGGCGCAGCCGGCCGCGTCGCGCGTGCTCCGCTACGTTCCGCAGACCGACCTGACCGTCACCGACCCGGTGATGACCACGGCCTACATCACCCGCACCCATGGGCTGATGATCTGGGACCAGCTCTATGGCCTGGATGCCGAGCTGCGGCCGCAGCCGCAGATGGTCGAGGGCCACACGGTCGAGGAGGACGGCAAGCGCTGGACCTTCACCCTGCGCCCGGGCCTGGTCTTCCATGACGGCGAGCCGGTGCGCGGCCGCGACTGCGTGGCCTCCATCCAGCGCTGGGCGCAGCGGGATTCGCTCGGCCAGGCGCTGATGGCCCGCCTCGACGAGATCACCGCCCCCGACGACCGCCGCTTCGTCATCCGCCTGAAGCGCCCCTATGGCGCCATGCTGGACACCCTGGCCAAGGTCGGCCCCTCGGCGCTGTTCATCATGCCGGAGCGGCTGGCGAAGACCTCGCCGACGACGCAGATCACCGAGATGGTGGGCTCCGGCCCGTTCCGCTGGAAGCCGGACGAGCGCGTCGTCGGCGCCCGCGTGGTCTATGAGAAATTCGCCGGCTACAAGCCGCGCGAGGGCGGCGCCGTCTCCTGGGCCGCGGGGCCCAAGGTGGTGCATTTCGACCGCGTCGAATGGCAGGTGATGCCCGACCCCGGCACCGCCAGCGCCGCGCTGATCAATGGCGAGGTCGATTGGTGGGAGAACCCGACCAACGACCTGCTGCCGCTGCTGGAGCGCAACCGCAACGTGGCGACGCAGCTGGCGACGCCGCTGGGCACCATGGGCACCGGCGTCTTCAACCACCTGCACGCGCCCTTCAACAACCCCGCCATCCGCCGCGTGGTGCTGGAGGCGATGTCGCAGGAAGACTGCATGATCGCCGCCGCCGGCACCGATCCGGCGCTGCGCCGCACCGGCATCGGCGTCTTCACCCCCGGCACGCCGATGGCGAACGAGGCCGGCATCGCGGCGATCACCAGGCCGCGCGACCTGGAAGCCTCGAAGAAGGCCCTCGCGGCGGCCGGCTACAGGAACGAGAAGATAATTCTGATGATCCCGACAGACCAGCCGGTGCTGGCGGCGATCGGCGAGGTCTGCCTGGACACCCTCAAGCGCCTCGGCATGAATGTCGAGCCGGCGATGTCCGACTGGGGCACGCTGGTGCAGCGCCGCGCCAGCAAGGCGCCGCCGGAGCAGGGCGGCTGGTCGATGTTCAACACCACCTGGGCCGGGCTCGACATGATCAATCCGGTGGTGGCCCAGGTGGTACGCGCCAATGCCGAGCGCGCCTATTTCGGCTGGCCCGACATCCCCGCCATCGAGACGCTGCGCGAGGCCTGGCTTGACGCCCCGGACGTCGAGGTACAGAAAAAAATCGCCGCCGAGATCCAGACCGTGGCGCTGCGCGAGGTGCCCTTCGTGCCCACCGGCCAGTACCTCTACAAGACCGCCTATCGCCGGCACCTGACCGATGTCCCCAACGGGCTCTTCGTCTTCTGGGGCGTCCGCCGCGCCTGAGCTTTCCTGCAACCTGGCCCGGGCGGTCCGCCGCCCGGGTGCCTGCCGATCGGAGCCGTCCCTGATGTCCAGCCTTGACCATATCCGCCGCTACCACCCCGAGCTGACCGCGCTGCGCCAGGACCTGCACGCGCATCCCGAGCTCGGCATGGAAGAGCACCGCACCGCCGAGATCGTCGCCAGCCAGCTGGAATCCTTCGGCATCGAGGTGCATCGCGGCGTCGGCAAGACCGGCGTGGTCGGCGTCATCCGCGGCCGCCCCGGCAACCGGGCGGTCGGCCTGCGCGCCGACATGGACGCGCTGCCGATGGAGGAGCTGACCGGCCTGGCCTATGCCAGCCAGACGCCCGGCAAGATGCATGCCTGCGGCCATGACGGCCACACCACCATGCTGCTGGGCGCCGCCCGCTATCTCGCCGAGACCCGCGACTTCGACGGCACCATCAACCTGATCTTCCAGCCCGGCGAGGAAGGCTGCGGCGGCGCGCTGGCCATGCTGGAGGACGGGCTGCTCGACCGCTTCCCCTGCGACGCGCTCTACGGCATGCACAACGCGACCGGGCTCGACGTCGGCAAATACGCGATCGGCGCCGGGCCCTTCATGGCCGGCGGCGCCTTCTTCGACATCACGGTGACCGGCCAGGGCTCGCACGGCGCCCGCCCGGAGGCCAGCATCGATCCGGTGCTGACCGCCTGCCATATCGCAACCGCCTTGCAGTCCATCGTCTCCCGCAACATCTCGCCGCGCGAGACCGCGGTGATCAGCGTGACCAAGGTCGGCGGCGGCGACGCCTACAACGTCATCCCGCAGACCGCGACCCTGGCCGGCACCGCCCGCTTCTTCAGCAAGGCCGTGGCCGAGCAGATCGAGACCAACCTGAAGCGCTTGGCCGAAGGCGTCGCCGCCGGCTTCGGCGCGACGGCGGAAGTCGACTTCCGCCTGATCTTCGCCCCCACCATCAACGACCCGGCCTGCACGACCACCATCGCGGACGCGGCCGCCGGCCTGGTGGGCGAAGACCTGGTCAACCGCGCCCGCGAGCCGGTGATGGGGTCGGAGGATTTTTCGTTCATGCTGGAGAAGGTCGCGGGCGCGTATATCCACGTCGGCAACGGGCCGGGCGCCTCGGCCCACAACCCGCACTACAACTTCAACGACGACGCGATCCCGTTCGGGTCGGCTCTGTACGTTGAAGTCGCGAAGAAAGCGCTGGGACAGTAAGCGAAGACAAGAGACAGGCCAGGGGAATGAATTCCCCTGGATTTTTCTGTCAGACTGCCGTGTCCACGTGACGACAGTACGTGAAACGGCCCAGCAGCAGCGCGACCTGTCAGGTTGCGCTGTTTGTACATGAGCGCCCCGTCGTGATGCCCTGGTGTGCCTTCTGGTGATGTGTCGGTCTGAAAACGGCCGTTGAACAGAAAAAAGATGGGGGCCCGGGGGAATTCCTTCCCCCGGCCTTTTTCATACTTCTTCTGTCTTGCGGATCTTCGCGTCCGCCGTCTCCAGCGTGGCGAAGAGCGCGCCGTAGGCGGGAAGCTGGGCGTATCCGTCGTCGATCGTCCCGCCGAAGTCCGGCCCGAGGGTGGTGGCGGCGCTGAGGGCGCAGCGCTGCGGCGTGTCCGACAGGTTGAACAGCGCCACGATCCGCTGCCCCGCATAGTCGCGCACCAGGCCGAGCAGCGGCGCCGGCAGGTCCAGCCGCTGCTGCCCGCCACGGACCAGCGCCGGATGCGCCCGGCGGAAGGCCAGGGCCTGGCGCCAGGTCCCGAGCAGGCTGCCGGCGTCGCCCTGCTGCCGGTCGACGGCCAGGGCACGGTGCGAAGCCGGCACGGGCAGCCAGGGGGTGCCGGTGGTGAAGCCGGCCTCGGGCGCCTCGGCCTGCCAGGGCATCGGCGTGCGGCTGCCGTCGCGGCCGCGGAATTCGGGCCAGTAGGTCAGGCCGAAGGGGTCGCGGATCTGCTCGAGGGTGAGCTCGGCCTCGGGCAGGCCGAGCTCCTCGCCCTGGTAGAGGCAGAGGCTGCCGCGCATCGACAGCAGCAGGGCCACCAGCAGCCGGGCGAAGCGCGGGTCCGGGGCGACGTCGCGGCCGGCAGGGTTCCAGCGGGTGACGGCGCGCTCGACATCGTGGTTGGAGAAGGACCAGCAGGGCCAGCCCTCGGCATCGGCGCGGCCATCGGCCTCGGCGAGGAGCGCCGAAGCGATGCCATGGTCGAAACCGCCGCGCAGCGGGCGCAGCGTGTAGGCCATGTGCAGGTGCCGGTCGCCGCTGCTGTAGCGGCGGACGCGGTCGAAGGCGCCGTCCTGGCTGGAGACCTCGCCCAATGTCGTGGTGCCGGGGTAGCGGTCGGTCAGCGCGCGGATGCGGGACAGGACGTGGTCGATGCCCGGATGCAGCATGTCGTGCTGGTGGCTCTGCAGGCCGAAGAGCTTGGCGGGTGTCGGGCCGGCGAAGGGGCGCGGCGGGTTGGGGCGCAGCGCAGGGTCATGCGCCAGGAAATCCACCGCATCGAGGCGGAAGCCGTCGACGCCGCGCTTCAGCCAGAATTCGCCGACCGCCAGCAGGGCGTCGAGGGCGGCGGGGTTGTGCAGGTTCAGGCTGGGCTGGGTCGAGAGGAAATGGTGCAGGTAGTATTGGCGCCGCCGCGGCTCCCAGGTCCAGGCGCTGCCGCCGAAGACGCTCAGCCAGTTGTTGGGCGGCGTGCCGTCCGGCGAGGGGTCGGCCCAGACATACCAGTCGGCCTCGGGCGCCGCGGTGCCGGTGCGGCTGCGGCGGAACCAGGGATGCTGGTCGGAGGTATGGCCGCCGACCAGGTCGACCAGCACCTTCAGCCCGCGGGCATGCGCCGCGGCCAGCAGCCGGTCGAAATCCTCGAGCGTGCCGAATTGCGGGTCGACCGCCAGGTGGTCGGACACGTCGTAGCCAAAGTCGCGGCCGGGCGAGGCGTAGAAGGGGCAGATCCAGAGGGCGTCGACGCCGAGGCCGGCAATGTGGTCCAGGTGACGCTCGATGCCCGGCAGGTCGCCGATGCCGTCGCCATTGCTATCTGCGAAGCTGCGCGGATAGACCTGATACAGCACCGCGCCCCGCCACCAATCCGCTCCAGCCACCATGCGCACGGTCTCCTTCAGCCTGGCCGTTCAGACCTCGTTTCACGCGTCGTGTCCCTGCAAGCCACGGCGTGGGCCTTGCCCCCGACGCATCGCTCGCGTTTTCGTGATAACATTAGATAAGTTAAAATTGGCCGGAATTTGGCGGTTCCGGGGCCTCACGGGGACAGAGGGTGACGATGTGTCACCCGGATGCATCAGCGGAGGCTTGTGCATGAACTTACGTGATGCGTGATGGCCTTGACCAAGCGGTGACCCGTACCGAGGGATAAGAGGCGAGATAGCGGGAGAACCAGCATGGTCGATTTGCATTCCGCGGGAACCGGCCGGGTCGCGGGCGGCTGACCCGGCCATGGACCTGACCCCCGCCGACACCCCCGAGCTCGACCAGGACGGCTTCCCCGTCGCGGCCACCGCCTCGCTGCAGGAAGGGCGCTCGACCACGCTGAAATTCGGCGACAGCTTCGCCCTGGCCGACCATGCCGGGGAGCTGCTGGGCGGCGCCAACGGCCTGTATCACGGCGACACCCGGCACCTGTCGCGCTTCTCGCTGCGGCTGAACGGCACGCGGCCGATGCTGCTGAGCGCCGCCCTGCTGGAAAACAACGCGGCGCTGGGCTGCGACCTGACCAACCCCGACCTGCCCCCGGCCGAGGCCGGGGCCGCCCCGGTGCCGGACGACCGGCTGCACCTGCGGCGCAACCGCTTCCTGTTCCAGGGCGCCTGGCATGAGCGGCTGGCGATCCGCAACTTCGACCAGGTGCCGCACCGCATCCGGCTGGAAGTGTCCTTCGCTGCCGATTTCGCCGACCTGTTCGAGGCGCGCGGCGCCCGGCGCAAGGCGCATGGCCAGATGCACCGCCCGGCGCTGGAACGCGACGCGGTGACGCTGGCCTATACCGGGCTGGACGGGCTGCGGCGCGAGACCCGGCTGCGCTTCGATCCGCCGCCCAGCCAGCTGGAAGGCAACCGCGCCACCTATCTGATCGACATCCCCGCCGGCGGCCGGCGGGCGCTGTTCATCGAGATCCGCTGCGCCGGCCAGGCCGCGCCCTGCAGCCCGCGCATCGCCTTCGGCCAGGCGCTGCGCGACGGGCGGCGCTGGCTGCGCCGCCATGCCGCCAGCCATGCCCGGGTCGAGAGCAGCAACGACATCTTCAACGAGGCCATGCTGCGCGCCGGCGCCGACCTGACCATGCTGACCACCGAGACGCCGCAGGGCCCCTACCCCTATGCCGGCATCCCCTGGTACAGCACCGCCTTCGGCCGCGACGCGCTGATCGCGGCGCTGCACACGCTCTGGTACGACCCGTCGCTGGCGCGCGGCGTGCTGAAGTTCCTGGCCGCCAACCAGGCGACCGAGACCGACCCCACCACCGAGGCCGAGCCCGGCAAGATCCTGCACGAGACGCGGCAGGGCGAGATGGCGATCCTCGGCGAGGTGCCGTTCCGCCGCTACTACGGCAGCGCCGACGCGACGCTGCTGTTCGTCATGCTGGCCGGCGCCTATCTGGACCGCAGCGGCGACGTCGCCACGCTGAAGGCGCTGTGGCCCAACATCGAGGCGGCGCTGGCCTGGATCGACGGCTATGGCGACAGCGACGGCGACGGCTTCCAGGAATACAGCCGCAAGCGCCCCGACGGGCTGCTGAACCAGGGCTGGAAGGACAGCCACGACGCCATCTCCCACGCCGATGGCAGCATGGCCGAGGGGCCGATCGCGCTGGTCGAGCTGCAGGCCTATGCCTATGCCGCCTGGCGCGCCGCCGCCCGCATCCTGAACCGCTTCGGCGACCATGACCGCGCCGGCGCCCTCGAAGCCCGCGCCGAGGCGCTGCGCCAGAAGTTCGACGCCGCCTTCTGGGACGAGCAGCTCGGCACCTATGTCCTGGCGCTCGACGGGCGGAAGCGGCCCTGCCGGGTGCGCGCCTCCAACGCCGGCCACGCGCTCTTCGCCGGCATCGCCCTGCCGGAGCGCGCGGCGCGGGTGGCGCAGACGCTGCTGGACCCGTCGCATTTCTCCGGCTGGGGCATCCGCACGCTCGCCTCGGGCGAGGTGCGCTACAATCCGATGAGCTACCACAACGGCTCGGTCTGGCCGCACGACAACGCGCTGATCGCCGAAGGCTTCGCGCGCTACGGGCTGCATATCGAGGCGGCCCGCGTCTTCACCGCCATCTTCGACGCCGCCTCCGCCGCCGAGCAGCGCCGGCTGCCGGAGCTGTTCTGCGGCTTCCCCCGCCGCAGCGGCGAAGGCCCCACCCTGTACCCGGTGGCCTGCGCGCCGCAGGCCTGGGCCGCGACCACGCCCTTCTCGCTGCTGCGCGCCTGCCTGGGGCTGGGCTTCGACCCTGGCAACAGCACGGTCGAATTCGACCAGCCGGTGCTGCCGCGATTCCTGCAGTCGCTGACGCTGCGCAACGTCACCCTCGGCCATGGCCATCTCGACATCGCGCTGCAACGCGTCGACGGGGAAGTGGCGATGCATGTGCTGGGG
>NZ_CACSJM010000157.1 GCF_902706185.1 Roseomonas sp. 18066
CGCTGTCGCCGACGGAGACGGTGAGCATCACCATCAGCGGCCTGCCGGCCGGCGCCACGCTGTCGGCGGGGACGCACAATCCGGACGGCAGCTACACGCTGACCCAGGCGCAGCTGACCGGGCTGACGATCACCTCGCCGGATCCGGGCAACACCACGCTGCATGTCACGGCCACCGTCACAGACAGCTCCAGCGGCACGACGGCGACGACCAGCGCCAATGTCGGGCTGAACGTGCTCAACGTCGCCGATGCGCCGGGCCTGACCCTGCCGGCCTTGCCGCTGGCCGGGCTGGAGGATGCCTCGATCGCCTTACCGATCGCCTTGGCGCCGCTGTCGCCGACGGAGACGGTCAGCATCACCATCAGCGGCCTGCCGGCCGGCGCCACGCTGTCGGCCGGGACGCACAACCCGGACGGTAGTTACACGCTGACCCCGGCGCAACTGACCGGGCTGACGATCACCTCGCCGGACCCTGGCAACACCACGCTGCATGTCACGGCGACGGTGACCGACAGTTCCAGCGGCACGACGGCGACGACCTCGGCGAATGTCGGGCTGAACGTGCTCAACGTCGCCGATGCGCCTGGCCTGACCTTGCCGGCTGTTCCGGTGGTCGGCCTCGAGGATCATTCGATCGCGGTGCCGATCACGCTGGCTTCCATCGGCGCTTCGGAAACGGTCAGCATCACCATCAGCGGCTTGCCAGCCGGTGCGACATTGTCGGCGGGCACGCACAATCCGGATGGCAGCTACACGCTGACGCAAGCACAGCTGACCGGGCTGACCGTCAACGCGCCCGACCCAGGCAACACCACGCTGCATGTGACGGCCACTGTCACCGATACCTCGAGCAACACGACGGCCACCACCAGCGCGAACCTGGCGCTGCAGGTGCTGAATGTCGCCGACGCGCCCAGCGTCACTTTGCCGGCGCTGCCCTTGGCGGGGTTGGAGGACACCGCCATCCTGCTGCCGGTAGCCATCGGCGCGCTGAGCCCGACGGAATCGGTCAGCGTCACCATCAGCGGTTTGCCTGCCGGCGCCACGCTCTCGGCGGGGACGCATAATCCGGATGGCAGCTACACCCTGACCCAGGGGCAGCTCGTCGGGCTGACCTTGAACGCGCCGGACCCGGGCAATGCGACGCTGCATGTCACGGCGACGGTCACCGACAGCGCCAGCGGCACCACCGCCAGCACCAGCGCCAATCTGGGGCTGAGCGTGCTGAATCTGGCGGATGCGCCGAGCCTGACGCTGCCCGCTCTGCCCGTCACCGGGCTGGAGGATCTGCCGATCGTGCTGCCGGTCAGCATCGGCGCGCTGGGGACGTCGGAGACGGTTAGCGTCACCATCAGCGGGCTGCCGGTGGGCGCGACGCTCTCGGCCGGCACGCTGAACCCCGATGGCAGCTACACGCTGAACCAGGGACAGCTCGCCGGGCTGACGCTGACCGCGGCCAATCCGGGCAGCAGCACGCTGCATGTGACGGCGACGGTCACCGACAGCGGCAGCCACACCACCGCCAGCACCACCGCCCATGTGGCGTTGAACGTGCTGAATGTCGCCGACGCGCCCAGCCTGACCCTGCCCGGCCTGCCCATCGTCGGCGCCGAGGATGTGCCGATCACCCTGCCGATCACCCTCGGCGCGCTGGGCAGCCAGGAGACGGTCAGCCTCAATATCAGCGGCCTGCCGACCGGCGCCACGCTCTCGGCCGGGACGCATAATGGGGATGGCAGCTACACGCTGACCCAGGCGCAGCTTGCCGGGTTGACGCTGACCGCGCCGGATCCGGGCAATACCACGCTGCATGTCACGGCGACGGTGACCGACAATGGCAGCCACACCACCGCCAGCACCACCGCCCATGTCGCGCTGAATGTCATCGACGTGCCGGATGTGCCGACCATCAACCTGCCTTCCATCCCCATCATCGGGCGGGAGGATTCGCCGATCATGCTGCCGATCGGGCTGAGCAGCCTCAATCTCGGCAGCCTGGCCTCGGTCAATATCAGCGGCCTGCCGGCGGGCGCCTCGCTGTCGGTCGGGCTGCTGCAGGCTGATGGCAGCTACACGCTCGACCCCAGCAACCTGCTGAACAACCTGCTGAACCTGTCGATCACCGCGCCGGATCCGGGCACCATCCCGCTGAAGATCACGGTCAGCGTGACGGAGCCGATCACCAACACCACGGTCAAGGCCATCGCCGCGCTGCCGATCACCATCCAGAACGTGGCCGATGCGCCGACCATCACCCTGCCGGCCGGCAATTCGCTGACCGTGCTGGAGGATGCCTGGAGCAACCTGTCGATCGGCCTGTCCAACGGGGCGGCGACCGAATCCTACAGCTCGATCCGGCTGACCAACCTGCCCACCGGCGCCGTGCTGAACCATGGCGTGAAGGACCTGCTGACCAATGACTGGACGCTGAACCTTTCCGATCTCAGCGGCCTGCAGATCGACGGCACGGCGCCGGGCTCGGCCAATATCGGCGTCACGGCGACGGTCTTCGACAGCTCGACCCTGACCAGCGCCACCAGCAGCACCACTCTGGCGCTGACCATCCTGAACACCGCCGATCCGGGGACGCTCAACCTGCCGCTGTTCCACAACGTCAATGCCAAGGTGGGGCTGAACACCGCGCTGGGCAGCTCGCTCACCGGGCTGCAGCCGACCGAGACGGCCTCGATCCATGTCAGCGGCCTGGCCGCCGGCGCGACGCTGTCGACCGGCGCGCTGCAGGGCGATGGCAGCTACGTGCTGACCCAGGCGCAATTCGCGGCGGTCACCATCAAGCCGACCGCCAATGTGGATTTCGACCTGACCATCACCGCGACCACCACGGACAATGTGACGCATACGACGGCCTCGGTGACCGACACGCTGCATATCAACGCCTACACGCTGATCCCCTGAGCGAAGGCGCGGTCCGGATTCCATCAAACCGGGCCGCGTTCAGCTTGCGTCAGGCTTTCCTCCCTAGTCTGGCCCTCTCCCGTGCCGGCATCGGCCGGCCATGACAGGACCGAGAGATTCCATGAGCCAAGGCATGGCAACTTCCGGCAAGACTCGCCTGCTGATCGTGGATGATTCCATGTTCATGCGCATGGCGATCTCCGCCATGTGCGAGCTGCGCGACGATATCGAGGTGGTGGGGGAGGCTGAGAATGGCGACGAGGGTGTCGCCATGGCCGGCGAGCTGGCGCCGGACGTCATCACCATGGACCTCGACATGCCGAAGATGGACGGCATCACCGCGACCCGGCTGATCACCGAGCAGCGCCGGGTGCCGATCATCATCCTGAGCTCCCTGTCGGAGCGCGGCAGCGAGCTGACCTTCCGCGCGCTGAATGCCGGGGCCAGCGACTTCGTCTGCAAATCCGCCTCGGCGCTGGATGTCGACCTCAGCACCATCGCCGAGACCCTGGTCGAGAAGATCCAGCACTGGGGCAAGCAGGCCCGGCTGCAGGCGGCGCCGGCCAGCAGCGGCACGGCGGCGCTGGGGCTGCAGCAGCACGACCTGGCCTTCGCCATGGCCGGGGAGGGCGGGCCGCAGGCGCTGTCCACCCTGCTGCAGGGCATCCAGCGGCTGCGCATGCCGATGCTGGTCGCCCCCGACCTGCCGCCACCGATGTTCGGCCCCTTCCTGCGCTTCCTGGAGACCCGCATCGCGCTGCCGATCTTCGCCGCCGAGGACGGCACGGCGCTGGGCCATGACCGCGTCGCCGTGCTGCCGCCCGGCCAGGTGGCGCGGCTGCATTTCGCCGGCGGCGGCCCGCCGACCCTGCAGGTGACGGCGCAGCCGGGCCCGGCCGGGACGCCGCTGGCGACGCTGCTGGATTCGCCCGGGCTGGGCGAGCGCAAGCTGCTGGTCATGGCGCTCAGCGCCCTGCATGCCGACACCACCGCCGCCGGCCGGCTGCGCGCGCTGGGTCATACGCTGGTGGCGCAGCACCCCGAGCATTGCATCGCCCGCGGCGCCGGCGACGAGCTGCTGCAAAGCGGCCTGGTCACCGCGGGGATGGGGCTCGAGGACATCAAGCACCTGGTCATGGAAGGACAGGCCGATGGCTGACGACACCGCCCAGGCGGCCGCGCGCGAGGCCGTTCGCCTGAAGCTGGAGCAGATCCGCGCCCTCTATGCCGCACGGCTGGGGGAGAAGCTCAGCGAGCTCGACGCTGCGCTGGAGCAGAGCCGGCGCAGCGGCGACGGGCGCGACCTGAAGCTGGCGCTGCGGCTGGCGCATAATGTCGCCGGCACCGCCAGCGTGGTGGGGCTGCGCCGCGTCGGCCTGGCGGCGCTGGAATTCGAGAAGCTGCTGGACAGCATGGTGGAGAATGCCGGCCCGGCCCCCGATGCCGCCCTGGCCGCCGCCGCGCGCAGCCTGCATGCCGCGGCGGCGGAGGAGCTCGGCCTGCAGCAGCAGCCGTGACGCCGGCTACAGCCCCAGCCGGTCGCGGATGCGCCCCTGCCAGACGGTGGCCGCCACGCCCAGCTTCCAGAAGCGATGAAACGGCATTGGCTTGATCGGGCTGAAGGGCATGTCGATCGCCGCCTGGGGCGTGCCCAGCACGCGGCGGGACAGCTGGCGGCCCATGGCGGTGGCCATGGCGACGCCGCGGCCGTTATAGCCCAGCCCCATCAGCAGGCCGGGGGCGGGCTCGTGCAGATGCGGATAGTGGTCGGCGGTCATCGCCACCTGGCCGTTCCAGCCATGCGTCCAGCGGCGGTTCTTCATCGCCGGCCACAGGGTCTCGGCATAGCGCACCAGGTATTGCACCGGGTCGGGGCTGCCGATCGGGCGCTGCGGGCCGCGGCCGCCCATCAGCAGCCGGTTGCCCTGGTCGACGCGGTAATAGACGGTGATATGGCCGCTTTCATAGACCGAGCAGCGCAGCGGCAGGATTTCCTGCACCACCGCCTCCGGCAGCGGCTCGCTGGCGACGATCGAGCTGTAGACCGGCGCCACGCTCTGCCGCAGCCCGGGCCAGAGATCGCCGCTATAGCCATTGGTGCCCAGCACCACCTGCTCGGCCAGCAGCGCGCCCTGCGGCGTCGTCACCCGCCACAGCGACCCCTCCCGCGCCAGCGACACCGCCGGGGTGCCGCCGAAGAGGCGCGCGCCCAATTGCGACGCGGCTTTCGCCAGGCCGCGGGCATAGGACAGGGGATTAACATCGCCGCCGCGCGGGTCGTACATGGCGCCGGCATAGCGCGTGGTGCCGGTGATGGCGGCGACCGCGGCGGCGTCGCGATATTCCACCGGCATGCCGCGGCGGGCGCATTGCGCGGCGGTGGCCTCGGCGGCCGCGGCATTCTGCGGCCGGTTGGCGGCGCGCAGCGTGCCCTGCTGCCGCGCGTCGCAGCGCAGCTGGTGGCGGCGCACCAGGTCGAACAGCGCGTCGGGGGCGCCGTAGGACAGCGCCAGCATGCGCTCGCCCAGATCCTCGCCATGGTCGGCGACCACCTGGTCGGGGTCGGGCTTCAGCCCCGGATTGACCTGGCCGCCATTGCGGCCAGAGGCGCCCCAGCCGGGCTCGGCCGCCTCGATCAGCGCGGCGAAAACGCCGTGCTCGGCCAGGTGCAGCGCGGTCGACAGGCCGGTGAAGCCGCCGCCGATGATGGCGACCGGCACGCGCAGCTCTTCCTGCAGCGGCGGGAAGGTCAGCCCCGGCTCCGCCGTCTGCGCATAGAGGCTGGGGGGCAGAGAAGACGTCATTCCTTGTCCTCCAGGGGACGCAGCACACGTCGGAGAAAATCCTGGGTGCGGGGCGCGCGGGGGGCGACCAGCACCTCGGCGGGCGGGCCTTCCTCGACCACCTTGCCGCGATCCATGAAGACGACATGATCGGCGACCTCGCGGGCGAAGCCGATCTCGTGGGTCACCACCATCATGGTCATGCCGCCGCGGGCCAGGTCGCGCATGACGCGCAGCACCTCGCCGACCAGCTCGGGGTCCAGCGCGCTGGTGGGCTCGTCGAACAGCACGGCGCGCGGCTTCATCGCCAAGGCGCGGGCGATGGCGACGCGCTGCTGCTGCCCGCCGGAGAGCTGCGCCGGATAGCTGGTCTCCTTCCCCGCCAGCCCGACCTGGGCCAGCAGCGCCATGGCCTCGCGCTCGGCCACGTCGCGGGCGACGCCGAGCGCATAGATCGGGCCCTCGGTGACATTCTCCAGCGCGGTGCGATGGCCGAAGAGGTTGAAGCGCTGGAACACCATGCAGACCCGCTGCCGCACGGCGCGGATTTCTTTCTGCGCGCGGTCGACGCGCAGGCCGTCGACGCGGACATCGCCGCCCTCGTAGCTTTCCAGCCCGTTGACGCAGCGCAGCAGCGTCGACTTGCCGGAGCCCGAGGGGCCGATGACGCAGACCACCTTTCCCTCAGGCACCTTCAGGGAAATCCCGTCGAGGACCCTGTTGCTGCCAAAGCTTTTCTGCAGCCCTTCGATCTCGATCATGCGCGGCCAAACTTCTTTTCGAGGCGGCCGACCAGGATGATCAGCGGGACGCTCAAAGCCAGGTAAAGCAGCGCTGCCAGGGTGAAGACCTCCTGGTTCTTGAAGGTCGAGGACGCGATCAGGCGCGACTGCGTCGAGATTTCGGCAACGGTGATGACGCTCGCCTGGCTGCTGTCCTTCAGCATCATGATCAGCATGTTGCCATAGGGCGGCAGCACGATGCGCACCGCCTGCGGCAGCACCACGCGGGTCAGGATGCGCCAGCGCGGCAGGCCGAGGCTTTCCGCCGCCTCGATGGCGCCCGGGTCGACCGCCAGCATGCCGGAGCGAAACACCTCGCCCATATAGGCGGAATAGGCGACGCCCAGCCCGATGACGCCGGCCTGGAAGGCGGTCAGGTCGATGCCCATCTCGGGCAGCACGAAGTAGATGTAGAACAGCTGCACGATGATCGGGATGCCGCGCAGGATGTTCACCACCGTCTTCGCCGGCCATTCCAGCCAGGCGATGCCGGAGGTGCGCATCAGCGCCCAGACCATGCCGAGCGAGGTGGCGATGACCAGGGCGCAGAGGGTGACCGCGACGGTCACCCAGACGCCCTGCAGCAGGATCGGCAGGAAGTCGATCGCCGATTGCAGGAATCCGGAGAAGGTCATCCCTGCACGGAAGGCGGCAGGTTCCACTTGGCGATCAGCTTGTCCACCGTGCCGTCGGCGATGACCTTGGTCAGGCCGGCATTGATCCTGGCCATCGCCGGGTCGCCCTTGCGGGTGCCGATATTGACGCTGCCGACGACGCTGGGCTTGTAGCCCGGCAGCAGCTTGACGCCGCGGAAGGCGCCCTGGGCGATCTGGTAGCCGACGATCGGCCCGTCGCCGAAGCCCACCTTGATGCGGCCGAGCGAGACGTCGCGGATGACATCGGCGGTGCTGTCATAGGTGCGCACCTCCATCCCCGCCTTCTTGGCGGCCTCGGCATAGGTGGTGCCGAGCTGGGCGCCGGCGGTCAGCCCCTTCATCTGGTCCATGCTGGTGAAGGCGACGCTGTCGTCGTCCTTCACCACCGCGCCCTCGCCATAGGCATAGACGGGCTCAGAGAAGTCGATCTGCTCGCGCCGCGCCGGCGTCGCCGTCATGGCGGCGGCGATGATGTCGATGCGATTGGTGGTCAGCGACGGGATCAGCGCGGCGAAGGGCGTCGCCTGGACATCGACGCCGAAGCCCTGGTCCTTGCCGATCGCGGTGATCAGATCGACCATGAAGCCGGTGATCGTGTTGGTCTTGGTGTCGAGGAAGGTGAAGGGGATGCCGGTCGGCGTCGAGCCCACCTTCAGCACCTGGCTTTGCGCCCTGGCTGAGCTGGCCGCCGCTCCCAGGGCGGCGACCGCCCCCAGCAAAATCCGACGCTGCAGCATGCCCATATCTCCCAACTCAGAAAACTTCGAGCCGGCATCAGGCCATGGCGACGCCCCGGCTGCCAAGCCGGTTTTTCACTGAACTGACAGAAATGCCCCCTCGATTATGACGGGCTTGAAATCTGGCCGGTGACGGGACCCTTCAGCCGGCTCTCACCTGCCTTGAAGAAGAACTGGCTGGCGACCAGCCAGCCTTTCAACGGCCGCAGCGGCGGGATGCAGGTCAGCAGCATGAAGGGCAGGCTGGTCAGCAGGTGGACCCAGAAGGGCGCCTCGAAGCGCGCCTCGATCCACAGCGCCAGCACCACGCTGGGCACGCAGGCGAAGCAGATGACGAAGAAGGCCGGGCCATCGGCGGGATCGGCGAAGCCGTAATCCAGGCCACAGGCCTCGCAGCCCGGGCGCAGCGCCAGGAAGCCGTCGAAGATATGCCCCTCGCCGCAGCGCGGGCAGCGGCCGCGGATGCCGGTCTGGAAGGGGGAAAGCGGCGGCCAGGTTTTCGTCTCGGCGGACATGGTGGGGCGGGGTCCCGTGCAGGGGCGGCGGCGCTTGCCGTCAATACGGGATTGTATGCTCTATGTATGGAGATTGCGTCAAGCCCCATCACACCACCAGGCGCGGCCGGTCCGGCCCGCGGCGCAGCAGCTGCGCCACCACCGCCAGCCCCTGGCGCAGCGCGCCGCGTCCCTCGGCGGCGCCGAGGCCGAGGCGCAGCGCCTCCGGCGGCGTCGCCAGCGCGAAGGCATCGCTGGCCACGGCGCCGATGCCGGCGGCGCGGAGCTCGGCCAGGAAGGCGCCGCGCGACCAGGGGGCGGGCAGCGGCAGCCAGGCGTGGAAGCCCTGGCTGTCGGCGACGAAAGCCTGGCCGGACAGGGCCTCGGCCAGGATGGCCTGGCGGGCGCCGGCCTCGGCGCGCAGCGCGTCGCGGATGGCCACAGCGGTGCCCTGCTCGATCCAGCGGGTGGCGATGCCGGCGCCGAGCGGCGAGGCCATCCCCGCCGTCGCCCGCAGCGCGCCCGCTGCCCGCGCGGTCAGCGTGGCGTCGGGCAGCAGCAGATAGGCGATGCGCAGCGCCGGCGACAGGCACTTGGCCAGGCCGGCGATGTGGAAGACCCGCTCCGGCGCCAGGGCGGCCAGCGGCGGCAGCGGGGCGGCGGGCAGGGCGCCATAGGCATCGTCCTCGACGATCGGCACGCCATGGTGGCGGGCGATGGCGACCAGCTTCTCGCGCCGCGCCAGGGGCAGGGTGGCGGTGGTCGGGTTCTGCAAGGTCGGCGTGCAGTACAGCGCCTTGGGCTTTTCGGCGCGGCAGACAACATCGAAGGCGTCCGGCAGCAGCCCCTCGGCATCCATGGCCACCGGCAGCAGCCGCAGCCCGAGATGCGCGGCCAAGGCGCGGAAGCCGGGATAGGTCAGCGCCTCGGCGGCAACCGCATCGCCGGGCTGGGTGATCAGGGAAAAGACGGTCAGCAGCGCGCCCTGCGCGCCGGGGCAGAGCAGCAGCCGGGCGGCCTCGGCCTGCGGCAGGCGGGGGGCGATCCAGGCCAGCCCGGCCTCGCGGTCGCGGCCGCTGCCGCCGGGCTCCTGGTAGCGCAGCAGCAGGGGCATGCCGCCATCCTGCTCCAGCCCGGCGACGCCCTCCCACAGCCGCGCCTCCAGCCCGAGATCGGCGAAGCGCGGCGGCAGGTTCATGCTCATATCGACCAACCCGCTGGCCGCAGGCAGCGGTGCGGCGGCCCGCCTGCGGACATAGGTGCCCTGGCCGACGCGGCCCTCGACCAGCCCGCGGCGGGCGGCCTCGGCATAGGCGCGGCTGACGGTGGTGAAATCGATGCCGAGGCGCTGGGCCAGGCTGCGCTGCGGCGGCAGGCGCTGGCCGGGGGCCAGGCGGCCGCTGGCGATATCGGCGGCGATCGCCTCGGCGATGGCCAGATAGAGCGGGCCCTCGGCGCGGTCCACCGCGGGGGCCCAGGTTGTGGTCGGCGCGCCGGGCATCGGGTGATCAATCCATGCAATCACCCTCTATTGTATGGATTGAGCGCGCCCGGCAAGCGCTAACTGCCGCCATCCCCCATCATCGAGCGCATCCCGCGCCGCCCGGCGATGGCGGCGACCCCGGCGATGGCCGCCAGGCTGAGGCCGATCATGATGGTGGCGATGGCGGTGATGGTCGGGTTCACCTCCAGCATCAGCTCGTTGAACATGCGCTTCGGCACGGTCTGCCAGGTGCCGGCGACGAAGAGGGTGACGATCACCTCGTCGAAGCTGCTGATGAAGGCCAGGATATAGGCCGAGGCCAGGCTGGGCACCAGGTTGGGCAGCAGCACCCGCCACAGCATCTGCGGCCGCGAGGCGCCGAGGGTGAAGGCGATCTGCTCGATCCGCGGGTCGAGGCCGCGGATGCCGACGCCGACGATCAGCACGACGAAGGGCACCGCCAGGATGACATGCGCCAGCACCAGGCCGGCCGCGCTCCCCAGCAGCCCGATCCGCGCCAGGAACAGGTACAGCGCCACGGCGATGACGATGGCCGGCAGGATCATCGGCGCCACAAAGTTGGCCTCCAGCCAGCCGCGGCCGCGGAAGGTGCCGCGGGTGATGGCATAGGCGGCCAGGCTGCCGAGGACGAGGGCGATGGCGCTGGAGACGAGCGCCAGGATCGCCGAGGTCAGCAGCGCCTCGACCCAGCGCGGATCGGCGAAGAAGCTGTCGTACCAGCGCAGCGACAGGCCGGGCGGCGGGAATTGCAGCGAGCTGGCGCTGGAGAAGGACATGATGATGACGATGACGATCGGCACCAGCAGGAAGCCGAGCGACAGCAGCGCGGTCAGCGTGGCGAGCGGTCCGGCCTTCATGCGCCGCGCGCCCCGATGACGCGATACAGCGCGAAGAGCCCCAGCGTCGCCACCAGCAGCAGGGTGGAGATGGCCGCCGCCAGCTCCCAGCGCGGCATCAGGTTGATCAGCACGTCCAGCATGTTGCCGATCATCGGCACCCGTCCGCCGCCGAGGATGGCCGGCGTCACGTAGAAGCCCAGCGTCAGGATGAAAACCAAAAGAATACCCGCCGCGAAGGCCGGCAGGGTCAGCGGAAAGAAGACCCGCCAGAAGATGGCGCGCTGGCTGGCGCCGAGCGTCGCGGCGGCCTGGAACAGCCGCTCGTCCAGCTTCATCATCGCCGCCAGCAGCGGCAGCACGAGAAACGGCAGCAGCACGTTGGTGGTGCCGATGGTCACGCCCAGCGTGTTGTAGAGGAACGGCACCGGCGCCTCGACCAGGCCGAGGCCGAGCAGCGCGCGGTTGACCATGCCCGCATTGCCCAGCACGACGATCCAGGCATAGGTGCGCACCAGCACGCTGATCCAGAAGGGCATCAGCACCAGGGTCAGCGCCACCAGCTGCGCCCGGCCCGACAGCGTCCGGATCCAGAAGGCCAGCGGGTAGCCGAGCAGCCCGCAGACGCCGGCGGTGATCGCCGCCATCCAGAAGGTGTTGCCGAGCACCCGCAGATACATCGGCGTCTGCACCAGCTCCGCCCAATGCGCGACGGTGGGCTCGGGGCTGAGGAAGCTCTGCGCCAGCATCGCCAGGATCGGCAGGTTGAAGGCGACCAGCATCACCGCCAGCAGCGGCATGGCATAGGCGCCGGCCCCCAGCCGCCGGCGCGGCGCGGCGCGGACCGGCGCCATGCCGGCGGCGGGGGCTGCGGCGGACATGCGCGTCAGAAGCCCAGCTTGAACTGCTGCCAGCGGCGCTCGACCACCTCGGCATTGTCGTACCACCAGTTCACATCGTGCTGGAACTGCTTGTCGCGATGCGCGGTCGGGAACTCGGCCAGCTTGTCCTGCGGCAGCAGCGGGGTCAGCGCCGGGCTGGGGCCGGTATAGGAGATGATGGCGGCGGCCTCGGCCTGGGCGGGGGCGCGGCTGAACTCGCGCAGCAGCCGCATCGCCGCCGCCTTCTCGGCCGGGTCGACGCCGCGCGGCACCACGAGGTAGGCGCAGTCCAGCGCCGCGGCCTCGAAGGTGTAGCTGATGCCCGGCGTGGCGGCGACGCGGCCGGAATAGGCGGCGGCGTATTGCACCTCGTTGTCGCGCAGCAGCTGCGGCGGCTGGGCGCCGGCGGTCCACCAGACGGCGACGTCCTTCTTGATCCGGTCCAGCACCCGGAAGGCGCGGTCCATGTCGAGCGGGAACAGCTTGTCGGCCGGCACGCCATCGGCCAGCAGGGCGAAGGCCAGGGTATAGGGCCGGTCCTGCAGGCTGCGCTTGCCGGGGAAGTCGCGGGTGTTGAAGAAATCCGCCCAGCTCTTCGGCGCCTTGGCATCGCTGCGCCAGGCCATCAGCGTCGAATAATACTGCCAGCCGAAGCCGAGCGGCGACTTCGCCTCCGGATACATCTCGTCGGGCGCGATGGCGGCCCAGTCGAGCGGCTCCAGCAGCTTCAGCGCCTCGCCCTGCTTCACCTGGGTGCTGCCGACCTCGAACAGCGCGACCGGCGGGCGGCCGGCCTGCACCAGGGTGCGCAGCTTGCCGAAGGGGTTGGGGCTTTCGCGCACCACCTTGGTGCCGGTCGCCGCGGTGAAGGGGCGGATATAGGGCTCCATGGAGTCGCCGGACCTGCCGCCGGCCTCGATCATGCGGATCTCCCGCACGGTCTGCGCGCGCAGGATGCCGGGGGCGGCGAGGGGAAGGGCAAGGCCGGTTCCGGCCAGGATCAGGCCGCGGCGGGTGACGGTCATGGCGCGCTCCTCTGATGGGCGACAGGCAAGGCAGTGACGGCAGGCACGGGTCTCAGGCGGGCAGCAGCGCCGCGCGGGCGGCGGCGGCGGCCGCGGCGCTGGAGGCGGCGAGGCCGGGCTCGGGCAGCAGCCAGGCATCGCCCGGGTCCCAGGCGAGGTGCAGCACCTCGCCGGGCTGCGGCGGGGTGGTGGCGCCAGGGGCGGAACCGGGG
>NZ_CACSJM010000158.1 GCF_902706185.1 Roseomonas sp. 18066
GCCCGGCCCCTGTCGCCGAGGCGCCGCGCCCGGCCCGTGCCGCCGCCACCCAGCGCGCCCAGCAGCCGGCCCCCGCGCCGCGCTATGGCGCCGCCGATGGCGGCACGCCGCAGCCGGATCGCGGTTTCCTCGGCTTCGATGCCGGCCGCGGCGGCTAAGCCCCCGCGCCTTTCCGTCGCCTGATCGCGGCCAGGGGAACACCCCTGGCCGCAACTATTTGCGCCCGGCACGGCTTTTTCCTCTCTGCAGGGGAGAGGAACCAGCCATGGCCATGCGGCGCATCCTGATCTGGACCGGCATCCCGGTGCTGGTGGTCCTGCTGCTGCTCGTCTTCTGGTCCTGGGCCTGGTTCATCCCGCTGGCCGAGCGCCAGGCTTCCGCGGCGCTGGGCCGCGCCGTCACCATCGCCGATCTCGATGTCGATCTGGGCCGGGTGACCGAGGTGCGCGTCGGCGGGCTGCGCGTCGCCAATCCGGAAGGCTTCCCCGAGGAGCCGCCCTTCGCCGCCCTGCAGCAGCTGGCCGTGCGGATCGACGTGATGGAGTTCATCCGCCACCGCCGCATCGTCATCCCCGACATCGCCGTGGCCCAGCCAGCGCTGCGGCTGATCCAGAACCCCGACGGCAAGAACAACTTCTCCTTCCCCAGCCTGGCCGGCGACCCGGACGCGCCGCCGACGCCGCCCGAGGAGCAGCCGCAGATCGGCGCCCTGCGCATCCAGGACGGCCGCGCCCAGGTCAGCCTGGCGCAGCTGCGCTCCGAGATGCGGATGGCCATCGCCACCGAGGAGCCGGCGGGCCAGCCGTCGCGCATCCGCGTCACGGCGGAGGGCACCTATGCCGGCCAGCCGATCACCGGCGAGCTGACCGGTGGCGCGGTGCTGTCGCTGCGCGACGCCGCCAATCCCTGGCCGATCAAGCTGGATGTCGCCAATGGCCCGACCAAGGTGGCGCTGGAGGGCACGCTGTCCGACCCGCTGCGCTTCGCCGGCGCCAATATCCGGCTGCGGCTGGAGGGGCCGGACATGGCGCGGCTGACGCCGCTGACCGGCGTGCCGATCCCGCCGACCCCGCCCTATCGCATCGCCGGCAGGTTGGACTATGCCGCCGGCGCCATTCGCTTCACCGGCATCGAGGGCGTGGTCGGCCGCAGCGATCTTGGCGGCGACATCGCCGTCACCCCGCGCGCCAACACGCGGCCGCTGGTCGAGGCGACGCTGCGCTCGCGCCGGGTGGATCTGGACGATCTGGGCGGCTTCATCGGCGCCAAGCCGGGCGAGGCCCCCGACCGCCGCCAGGCCGCGCGCAACCGGGTGCTGCCCGACACGCCGGTCGACCTGCCGAAGCTCGAGGCCGCCGATATCCACCTGACCTACGACGGCGGCCATATCCTGGGCAGCGCCACGCCGCTGGACGACGTGCATGCGAAGCTCGACATCGTCGATGGCGCCATCGCGCTGAAGCCGCTGCGCTTCGGCGTCGGCCGCGGCCGGATCGAGGGGAATTTCGACTTCGGCCCGATCGCCGGCGGCGGCCTGTCGGCCAAGGGCGAGGTGCGCTTCCAGCGCGTCGACCTGTCGCGGCTGATGGGCGTCACCCCGCTGGGCGAGGGCCAGGGCGCCATCGGCGGCGCCGCCCGCATCGACACCCGCGGCCGCAGCATCGCCGAGATGCTGGGCCAGGGCGATGGCGCGGTGACGCTAGGCATGGCCGGCGGCAATCTTTCTTCTCTGTTGGTGGATCTGTCGGGGCTGCAGCTGGGCAATGCCATTCTCTCGGCGCTGGGCCTGCCCAACCGCACCAAGGTGGAATGCTTCATTGCCGACATGGCGCTGCGGCGCGGCGTGCTGAACACCAACACCGTGCTGATCGACACCGACAGCTCGCTGATTTCCGGCACCGGCACCATCGACCTGCGGCGGGAACGGCTGGACTACGCCCTGCGCACCGAGGCCAAGCATTTTACCATCGGCGCGTTGACCACCGATATCGACATCGGCGGGACGTTCAGGAACCCCTCGGTGCGGCCGGAGCTGCTGGAGCTCGGCGCACGCGCCGGGGCGGCGGTGGGCCTCGGCATCATCGCCCTGCCGCTGGCGATCCTGCCGACGGTGCGCTTCGGCATCGGCGAGGACAATCGCTGCGAGAATCTGGTGCGGCGCGCCCGCTAAGGCGCGCCCCTCTTTTCCGTCATCGCCCCCTATGGCAGAGAGGCCCCACGGCAGAGATGCCGCAGGCGGGCGTGGCGAAACGGTAGACGCAGCAGACTTAAAATCTGCTTCCCCCCGGGGAGTGCGGGTTCGAAACCCGCCGCCCGCATCCCCGATCGGGGAAAGCTCAGTCGGCGCCGTGCGCGCGCGGCAGGCCCTTGGGCCAGGACAGCTCCATCAACGAGCGAGCGTAAAGTCCACCCCCAACCAGGGTGGCGAGAACGAAGAGGAAAATCAGGTCGGACATGGGTAAACCCCTTGATCCTTTCGGGCGCCGCGATGCTGCGGCTGCGAAGGAACCTTAGGCCCGCCCGGGTTAACGGAGTGCTGCGCATTTCGCAGGTGCAGCATTTCGTTTCGCATGGCTTGCCAGCCATGCAATCGCCACCTAACCGAAGGCCTGGCCCGCGCGCCGGCCGGTGCGCACCGCCGCTTCCAGCGTCGCCGGCAGGCCGGGCGCCATCCAGTCCCCGGCCAGCGCCAGGTGGCGCAGCGGCCGCAGACGCGGCGGCCCGGCGCGCTCCACCCCATGCAGCGGCGTCGCCCGCTGCTCGCGCACCAGGCGGCAGGGCGGCGGCGTCTCCGGCCAGGGCCCGGGCAGGCCGGCGGCCAGGGCGACGCGGCGGATTTCCGACCAGACCACCGGCACCAGCGCGTCGCTGGCCTGGCCGCCGGCGGCGCTGATCGTCACCGAGACCGCGCCGGGCCGCAGCAGCACCCATTGCGCCGCGCCGCCGAGCAGGCCGAGGAAGCGCGGCGGCCCGCCGGTGGCATGCGCGAAATGCAGGTTCAGGATCGGCGCATGCTGTGCCGGCACCGCCAGGCCGGGCAGCAGCCGGGCGGCCTCCCAGGGCGGCAGGGCCAGGATGGCCGCGGTGCGGCGGTCCAGCGGCACGGCGCCGTCGCCGAAGACCAGCGCCGTGGCGCGGCCGCCCTGGCGCTCGATGCCGCGCAGCCGGTGGCCCAGCTGCAGCCGCACCCCCTGCCGGCCCAGCGCCGCCAGCGCTGGCTGCACCAGGTCCGGCCCCAGCCCGTCGCGCGCCACCAGCAGCCGCCCCGCCCCCGGCCGCGCCAGCCGGCGCAGCACCGGGCCCAGCCAGGCGACCCCCGCCTCGGCCGGATCGGTGTTCAGCGCCGCCAGCACCAGGGGGGCGACGAAGCCGCGGAGCAGCACCGGGTGCCGCGCGAAGGCCTCGGCCACGGTGCCGCCCTGCCAGGGCAGCCCGGCCCGCAGCACGGCCAGGAAGCCGGGCCAGGTCATGCCCGGCGGCCGGCGGGCCGGGTCGCGCCAGCGCCGCGGGTCCAGCGCCACCTGGCGCAGCCGGCCGGTCGCCAGGTCGTAGACCGGCAGGCTGCCGGGCTCCGGCTCGATCCAGCGGTGCCGGGCGCCGATCCGCTCCAGGAAGTCCAGCGCCGCGGTGTTGGCGCCGAGCAGCACATGGGTGCCGTTGTCGCCGCCATCCGGCAGGGCGCGGGCGCGGCCGCCGGCGAAGCCGGTCGCCTCGTGCAGGGTCACGGCATGGCCGCGCGCCGCCGCCTCCAGCGCCGCGGCCAGGCCGGCGATGCCGGCGCCCACGACATGCAGCGTCAGGCCCTGGCTCAAGCGGCGGTCATCCGCGCCAGCCGCGCAGCAGCAGCGTCAGCCGGTCGCCGGTGCCGAGCCGGGCGCGCAGGCGGGGGGCGCCGAAGCCGCGCGCCCGCATCCGCGCCAGCAGCCGGCGATAGCCCGCCAGCATCAGCAGCGCCGGGCGCAGCGCCGCGCGGCGGTGGCGCGGCAGCAGCGCCTCCGCCTGGGCGAAGGCGTCTTCCGCCGCCACCGCCAGGTCAGCGGCGACCGTGGCCAGGCGGTCGTCGGCGGCCAGCCGCAGGGCCGGGGCCTCGTCGGGCAGGCCGGCCGCCCGCAGCGCGTCCTGCGGCAGGTAGAGCCGGTCGCGCGCCGCATCCTCGTCGATGTCGCGGAGCACATTGACCAGCTGCAGCGCGCGGCCGAGGGCGATGCCGAAGGGCTCGGCCTCGGCCGCGCCGAAGATGCGCACGGCGAGCGCGCCGACGCTGCCCGCGACCTGGCGGCAATAGGCGTCGAGCGCGGCCGTGTCGGCGATGCGGCGGCTCGGGCCGGAATCGGCCTCCATCCCGTCCAGCATGGCGTGGCATTCGGCCAGCGGCAGGGTGAAGGCGATGCGCGCCCAGGCGAGCTCGCGCGAGGCCGGGCAGTCCGGCTGCTCCAGCTTGCGCCGCCATTGCTGCAGCAGGGCGCGCTTCTCGGCCTCGGGCATGGCGCCGTCGGCGATATCGTCGACCATGCGGCAGAAGGCGTAGACGGCGAAGAGCGCGCGCCGCGCCTCGCCGCGCGCCGCCGCCATGCCGCCGCCGAAGGAGGAGCGGGCGCGCGTCACCCGCGCCCGCACCAGCCGGGCGTCGCCGGCGCCGCGGCGCGGGGCGGCGACGATGGCGCGGGCCACGTCGCTGCGGGTCAGCGCGATGCGGGCGGCCAGCGGGTCGCCCTGGCGCAGCCGTTCCAGCAGGCGGCGGGCCAGGTGCAGGGTGACCGCGGCCTCCAGCGCCAGGCGGCGGGTGTTGATGCGGCGCGGCAGCTGCGCGGCGCGGTCCAGCAGCGCCTCGACCCGGTCCAGCGCCGAGGCCAGCACCGGGGCGCGCGCCGCCGGATCGGCGAAGAAGCGCGCCTCGCCGCCGGCCAGCGCCAGCCAGTCCTGCGGCAGGTAGACGCGGTCGAGCTGCCGGCGGTCGTCGCCCAGGTCCTGGATGTGGTTGAGGATCTGCAGCGCCATGCAGAGCGCGTCGCTGCCCTCCAGCGCGCCGGCATCGACCTCGCCATGCAGCCGCAGCAGCAGCCGCCCGACCGGCACCGCCGAGCGCGAGGAATATTCCTCGAGCGAGGCCCAGTCCGGATAGCGGCTCTGCGCCGCATCCTGGCGGAAGGCGGTCAGCATGATGCGCGCCTCGGTCAGCCCGTCGCCGCTGGCCTGCAGCGCGCGGGCGATCGGCAGGCTGGTCGCCGGGTCCTCCAGCGCCGCCGCCAGCCGGTCCAGCCGGGCCAGCTTCTGGGCGGGCGACAGGCCGGGATGGTCGGCGATGTCATCGGCCGCGCGGACCACATGGTAGAAGGCCAGGACGCGCCCGCGCAGCGCCGGCGCCAGCAGCCGCGAGGCGACCGGGAAATTCTCCGAAGTCGGCCCGCGGGTCGGCGGGCCGGCCAGGATGTCGTCGTCCGGCAAAGGCAGGGGGGGCAAGGGCCGCGGCGGCGCGGTCATGTGCTGGCCACCTTGTCGTAATGGCGGCCCTTCCAGCCCGGCGGCCGGCCCAGCAGGGCGCGCCACTGGATGGCCAGCGCCACGGCCACCCCCAGCGGATGCAGCGGCACGCTCCACCAGGGCTCCTTCGCATGCCAGGTGATGGCGGCGCGGGTGCCCAGCGACAGCAGCACGGCCAGCAGGGCGGGCGCGCCGCCGCCCAGCGCCAGGGCCAGCCAGGGCAGCAGGTGGCCGCCGGCCAGCAGCAGGGTCCAGACCGGCAGGCCGCGCGGCGTCGCCATGCCTTCCCGCGCATTGCGGGCGAAGCCGGCCCAGGCCTCGGCGAAGCCCGTATACATGCGGCAGCTGGCCAGGCGGCTGCCATCGACCACCTCGCTGCGCTGGCCGGCGGCGCGCATCCGCCGTGCCAGCGCCAGCGCCTCGTGCAGGATGCCGGGCGAGGCGGCATGGCCGCCGGCGGCGCGATAGGCCGCGGCCTCGACCAGGACCAGCTGGCCGCAGGCGGCGGCCAGGCTGGCGTCGTGGCGGCCGGCGAAGCCCTCGGCGCGGCCGCCGCCGGGCAGGTAGCCGGTCATCAGCAGGTTGATGGCGGGCACCGTCAGCGCCTCGCCCAGGCTGCCCAGGCGCTGCCGCGGCACGCCGGAGACCAGCGCCAGCCCATGGTCCTCGGCATGGGCGGCGAGCGCCGCCGCGGCATGCGGGGCCAGCCGCACATCGGCGTCGATGAACAGGAAATGGGTGCCGCGGGCGGCCTCGGCCAGGCGGGCGCAGGCATGCACCTTGCCGGTCCAGCCGGGCGGCAGCGGCGGCGCGGCCAGCAGCCGCACCCGCTCGTCCAGCGCGGCGGCGCGGCGGATGATGGCCGGCGTCGCGTCGCTGCTGTTGTCGTCCATCACCAGCAGCTCGATGGCGACGCCCTCGCTGGCCAGGGCCGCGTCCAGGCAGGGCTGCAGCCGCGCCGCCTCGTCGCGGGCGGGGATCAGGATGGAGACCAGGCAGGGCCCAGGCGGCCGGCCGCCGGCGCGGCGCTGGCGCCGGATGTTCTGCGCGGCCAGCAGGGCCGGCAGCGCGGCCAGGGCGCAGGACAAGACGGCCAGCCAGGTCATCGGCCGAGCTCCGGGTCCAGGCCGCGGGCGGAGGCGGCCTTGCGCCGCCGGTCGAAGAAGCCGCCCATGCCGTCCCGCTCTTGCTCCACCGGAAGGAAACGCGCCGGATCGCGGGCCATGGCGTCGCCCGCCAGCCGGTCCAGCGTGGCGCCCAGCGCCCCGGCCAGGGCCGCGCGCCGCGCCGGCCGAGGCATGGCCTGCAATGCCGCGCCTGGCAAGGGCGGGCCGAAGGCGGCCAGCATCTCCGGCCGCCGCGCGCTCCAGAACGGGTATTCCATGGCGAGCGGGATGAACTGCGCCTGCGGCACCCGCTCGGCCAGGCGGACCAGCCCGGCGGCGATCGGCTGCGGCCGCCGCCGGGCATCGGCGAAGCGGCCGGGGGCGTTCATCCACAGCATGTCGCGGGCCAGCACGCGGGCGGCGGTGGCCAGGAAGGGCTCGGCGCCGTCGCGCGGGTCGACCGGAAAGGCGCCGAGGCGCCGGAACAGCGAATAATGCCCGAGGGCCGCCGCCTGCATCGGCACGAAGCCGCGCCGCGCCGGGAACAGCCGCTGCGCCAGGGCCATGAAGAAAATCCCGTCCCACCAGCTGGCATGGCTGGCGAAGACGACGATCGGCCCCTCGGTGACCGCGGGCGCGCCCCAGCAGGCCAGGCGCGGCGCGCGCATCCGCCGCCGCGCCGTGGCGGTGAAGACGGCGCCGGCCAGGCGCAGCAGGCGCGGCGAATGCAAGGCGAGGGGATCCACGTCGCCCAGGCTAGAGGACAAGTGGCCGGGGATTAATCCCCCCTGTCTCGCACCGCATCATTGCGCATCCGCATTCTTCGGCCGGCGCCGTGGGCCGCCGCTCAGGCCGCCAGGTCACGATGCAGCGCGTCGGCGGCGATCCAGCCCGACATCAGCACCATCGGCATGCCGGGGCCGGGATGCGCGGCGCCGCCGGCCAGGTACAGGCCGGGGATGCGCTTGACCCGGTTGCCCGGCTTGAAGGCGCCGGTGAAGCGGCCATGGCTGGCCAGGCCATAGATGGCGCCGTCCAGCGTGGCGTAGCGGTCGCGGATATCGGGCGGTGTCAGGTGGCGCTCGACGACGATGTGGCGCTCCAGATCCTCGAGGCCGGCGGTGCGGGCCAGCTTGTCCAGGATCACCCGGCGGTAGCCCGGCATCATCGCCGCCCAGTCCTGGCCGGGGCGGATATAGGGGGTGTGCACCAGGACATAGAGCGCCTCGCCGCCCTCCGGCGCGACCGAGGGGTCGGTCACCGAGGGGGCGGCCAGATAGGCGCTGGGATCGGGGGCGGGGATGCCCTGGCGGTAGATGGCGTCGAACTCGGCCTCCGGATCGGCCGAGAAGACGAAGCTGTGATGCGCCAGCTGCGGATAGCGGCGGTCGAGGCCGAGATAGAGCACCACGCCGGAACAGGCGGGCTCGTGCTTCGGCGGGCGGATGGCGCCCTCGGGCAGCAGCTCGACCATGGTGCGGATGGCGTCCGCGTTGGAGACCACGGCGTCGCAGGCGATGCGCTCGGCGCCGGCCTTCACCGCGACCACCCGGCCGCCTTCCAGCTCGATGCCGGTGGCGGCGCAGCCGGGGCGGAGCTCGACGCCGAGCTCGCCGGCCAGGTTCTCCAGCGCCACGGCGACGGCGCGGGTGCCGCCCTCCGGGTACCAGACGCCTTCGGAGACCTGCATGTCGCCGATGCCGGCCAGCACCGCCGGCGCCAGATAGGGCGACGACCCGACATACTGGCAGAAATGGTCGAGCATCTGCGCCAGCTGCGGGTCGGGCACCTCCTTGCGCACCACGCCGGCCATGCTCTGGCCCATGCGCAGCGCCTTGAGGTCGCGCAGCGCGCCACCGCTGAACTGGGCGCGCCAGTCCATGGTGTCGATGACGCCGCCCACCGACTTCCAGAAGAAGAAGCGCTCGGAAATCTCGTGCAGCTCGCGCGAGATGGCCTGGAAGCGGCGATAGCCCTCGCCGCTGCCGGCGGCGAAGGCCTCCATGCTGGCGGCCATGGCGCCGATATCCTCGCGCAGGTCGATCTGCCGGCCATCGTCGAAGAAGCAGCGCCATTGCGGGTCGAGGCGGATCAGCTTCAGCGCCTGCTCCAGCGGCCGCCCCGCCTCGGCGAAAATTCTTTTCAGGACCCGCGGCATGGTCAGGATGGTCGGGCCCATGTCGAAGCGATAGGCGCCATTGCCGCCGGGCACCGGCAGCTCCAGCAGCGCGGCCTTGCCGCCGAGCCAGTCGTTCTTCTCCAACAGGGTGACGCGATGGCCCCGCGCGGCGGCGGTGACGGCGGCGGCCAGCCCGCCCAGCCCGGCGCCGATGACGACCAGCCGGCTCATGCGGCGATGCCCCCGCCCGGCAGGCCCCCGCTTGGCAGGCCCCCGCTTGGCAGGCCGGGCAGGGCCTTGCCCGGCAGGCCCAGGTCATCGGCCAGCAGCCCGGCGCTGATGCGGGCGCCCTCGTAGATCACCGGCAGGCCGCTGCCCGGATGGGTGCCGCCGCCGACCAGGTACAGGTGCTCGGTGTCGCCGAAGCGGTTGCCCGGGCGGCGATGCAGGATCTGCCCCAGGTCATGCGCCAGATTGAAGGTCGCGCCATAGCCCACCGCAAAATCCTCCTGCCAGTCCAGTGGCGTCACCATCCGCTCATGCCGGATGCGCGCCTCGATATCCGGGATGCCCAGCGCGACCAGCTGGGCCAGCAGCGTGGCCCGCAGCCGCGGCCGCGCCGCGGCCCAGTCGACATCGCCGTCGCGCAGATTGCCCACCGGCATCAGCAGATACAGCGAGGAATGCCCGGGCGGCGCCATCGAGGGGTCGGTCGCGACCGGGTTGTGGACATAGAGAGAAGGCTCGTCCGGGATCTTTCCCAATCCGATCTGCTCCAGCCCCTGCCGGTACTGCTCGGCGAGCAGGATGGTGTGGTGCGGCAGCTGCGGGAAGCGGCCCTCGACGCCAAGATAGAGCATGACGGTCGAGCAGGAATAGCGGGCAGCCTGCAGCTTGCGGTCGGTCCAGCGCGGCCGCAGCGCCTCCGGCACCAGCTTCGGCAGGGCATGCGCCAGGTCGGCATTCATCACCACCGCATCGGCCTCGATCTTTTCCCCGTTCACCACGACGCCATTGGCGCGCCGGCCCTGGAAGGTGATCCGGTCCACCGGCTGGCCGAGATGGATCGCCACGCCCTGTTTCGCCGCGACGCGGGCCATGGCCTCGGCCACCGCGTTGCAGCCGCCCTCGGGGTGGAAGACCCCGTGCTCGTATTCGAGGAAAGACAGAATGCTGAACAGGCCGGGGCAGCGGAACGGGCTCATGCCCAGGTACTTGCTCTGGAAGGAGAACAGCAGCCGGGTGCGCGGGTCGCGGAAATGCCGCTTCAGCTCGGCATCCAGCGACAAATGCGGGCGCAGATGCGGCAGGGCGCGCAGCACCTGCGGCGCCAGCAGGTCGGCGGCCGAGGCGAAGCCGCGTTCCAGGATCGGCCGGAACAGCGCCAGCCGGCGGCGGTTGTCGGCCAGGAAGCGCGGCAGGGCGGCGGCGTCGCGCGGGTCGATGCGGGCGATCTCGGCAGCCATGCGCGCGGCATCGGGGGTGGCATCGATCACCGGCCCGGCGCCGCCGTCGAAGACCAGCCGGTATTGCGGGTCCAGCCGGGTCAGCCGGACATGGTCGGCCAGCCGCTCGCCGCATTCGGCGAAGATCTCCTCCAGGATGCGGGGATACAGGAAGAAGGTCGGGCCGAGGTCGAAGCGGTAGCCTTCCGGCGTTTCCAGCCGCCGGCTGCGGCCGCCGACAACGCCGTCCTTCTCGAGCAGGGAGACGCGGGCGCCGCGCGCCGCCAGCAGCATGGCGGCCGCCAGGCCACCGGGGCCGGCGCCGATGACGACGACATGCGGGGCGGTGGCGGGGGCAGGGCGAGAACGGGGCATCAAGGGCAGATGACCCCGCCGGCCACTTCGCCAAGGCCCTGGCCGCCCGGCTTATTTTCGGGACGGCCGGAAACTTCCGGCCGCCGCGCCGATCGGAGGAAGAATCAGGCCGCCTGGGCGGGCGGCGCGCGGTCGTCATAGCCGCGCGGATGCGCGACGCGCCACTGGAAGGCGGTGCGGACGATATCGTCCAGCGCGTCGAAGCGCGGCGTCCAGCCGGTCTCCTGCCGCAGCTTCGCGTTGCTCGCCACCAGCACGCCGGGATCGCCGGCGCGGCGCGGGCCGATGCGGTGCGGCACCGGGCGGCCGGCGACACGCTCCACCGCCTCGATCACCTGGCGCACGGAATACCCGCTGCCATTGCCGACATTGTAGCGGCGGCTGGGACCGCCGGCGACGAGGCGGTCCATCACCCGCAGATGCGCGTCCGCCAGGTCGGTGACATGGACATAGTCGCGGATGCAGGTGCCATCGATGGTCGGATAGTCGGTGCCGAAGACCGTCAGCTCCGGCCCGAGGCCCAGCGCGGCATTGATCGCCAGCGGGATCAGGTGGCTTTCCGGGTCATGGTCCTCGCCCAGCCGGCCGCGGGGATCGGCGCCGGCGGCGTTGAAATAGCGCAGCGCGGTGGAGCGCAGCCCATGCACCCGGTCGGCCCAGTCCAGGCCGCGCTCGGCCATCAGCTTGCTCTCGCCATAGGCCGAGGCCGGCAGCAGCGTCGCGCCCTCGTCGATCGGCAGCTTTTCCGGGAAGCCGAACAGCGCGGCGGTGGAGGACAGCACGAAGCGCAGGCAGCCCGCCTTCACCGCGGCATCCGCCAGGCCCAGCGTGTTGGTCAGGTTCTCCGACAGGTAGCGCAGCGGGTCGCGCATGCTCTCGCCGACCAGGGAGAGGGCGGCGAAATGCAGCACCCCGTCGAACTTCCAGCCGGCGAAGACTTCCGTCAGCTGCCGGCGGTCGGCCAGGTCCATCTCGACCAGCCGCACGCCGGCGGGCACGGCGGCGCGGTGGCCCTGGCGCAGGTCGTCGATCACCACGACCTCGTCGCCCCGCTCGATGAGGGCCAGCACCACATGGCTGCCCACATAGCCAGCCCCACCGGTCACCAGAAATCGCGCCATCAAACTTCCTCAGGGGAGTGTTTCTCGCAGTCTGCCGGGCGCCGCCGCGGCATGCATCCCCCGTTTTCGGGAGGCCCGGACCTGCCTTGGCAAGGCCGGGGAGAAATTTTCATCGGTGTCCGGGGCAGGGCTTTGGCGGCAAAGGCGCCCCCGAATCAAGAATTTATCGCAGCGTAAGCGTGAGGAGAGCGCGGCCCCCTGCAGCACACGACACTGTGATCAAAGCGCGAGCTCGAGCAGCACCGGAACATGGTCGCTGGCCTGGGTCCAGCCCCGCGCTTCCTTGTGGATGTGGTGCCGGGCGAGCTTTCCGGCCAGGTCCTGGCTGCACCAGATATGGTCCAGCCGCCGGCCGCGATCGGCCGCCAGCCAGTCCTTCGCGCGGTAGGACCACCACGTGTAGAGCTTCTCCGGCGGCGGCACGAAATGGCGGATGGCATCGTGCCATTCGCCCGCGGCGGCCCAGGCGTTCAGCGCCGCGACCTCGACCGGGGTGTGGGAGACGATCTTCAGCAGCTGCCTGTGGCTCCAGACATCGTCCTCCAGCGGCGCGATGTTCAGGTCGCCCACCAGCACGGCGCGCTTGGCGGCCCCGCGCGAGGCGTTCCAGGCGGTGACCTCGGCCAGGAAGTCGAGCTTATGGGCGAATTTCGGGTTGAGCTCCCGGTCCGGGATATCGCCGCCGGCGGGGACGTAGAAGTCGTGCAGCTCCAGCCCGCCCGGCACGTCGAGATCGACGCCGACATGCCGGCAGTCGCCGCGCTCGCACCAGTTGGGGTCGGTGGCGCGCTCGGCGAAGGGCACCCGGGACAGGATGGCGGTGCCGTTGTAGCCCTTCATCCCGCGCGCCGCCCGATAGGGGTAGCCGAGCGCCGCGATGGCCTCGTGCGGGAAGAACTCGTCCGGGCACTTCGTCTCCTGCAGGCAGATGACGTCGGGATCGAGCTGGCGCGCGACCTCGGCCAGCAGCGGCATGCGCAGGCGGACGGAGTTGATGTTCCAGGTCAGCAGGCGAAGTTTGGGCATGCCCCAGCATTAGAGAGCGAGGCCGCGGGCCGCCAGGGGGGGCGCCACGGGGCTGCCGCCCGGCTGCTGCGATTTACGCCCCGCGCAAGAGAAAGGCGCCCGGTCCCCCCCGACCGGGCGCCTCGGGGGGGATGGCATTC
>NZ_CACSJM010000159.1 GCF_902706185.1 Roseomonas sp. 18066
GCCCTGGCCCCCGCCCTGGCCGAGCCGATCCGCCGGCCCAATGCCGCCCAGCTGGAGGCGATCCGCCGCTGGCTTTGTCCCAATGGGGGCTCGCCGGTGAAGGGGGTGCCAGGGCGCTGCGACCGCGGCATGGATCGGACGCCCTGGGACCAGGGGCTGACGCCGGCGCGGCGGGATGCGGCGGCGGCTTGTCCGGAGGGGACCAAGGCCGTTTTAGCCAGGGGGCATCGAGATATTATTCGCTGCTTGCCCACCTAGAGTAAGCAAGGCCGGGGGAAAGAATTCCCCCGGGCCCCCATCTTTTTTCTATCCATTAGACAAAAAAGGGGCGGGCAATTGCTTGCCCGCCCCCTTCACGTCAGCAGCAGACCTTAGGCGGACTGCTTCATGATCTCGTCCGCCACGTTCCGGGGGACCGGATCGTAGTGGTGGAAGGACATCGAGAAGGACGCACGGCCCTTGGTCATGCCACGCAGGTTGGAGATGTAGCCGAACATCTCCTTCAGCGGGACATGGGCGCGGACGATGACCGAGGTGCCGGCCATGTCCTGGCTCTGGATCACGCCGCGGCGACGGTTGAGATCGCCCACCACGTCACCGACGTGATCCTGCGGGGTGGTCACTTCGACGTCCATGATCGGCTCGAGGATGACCGGACCGGCCTTCTTCATGCCCTCGCGGAAGCAGGCCTTGGCGGCGATCTCGAAGGCCAGGGCCGAGGAGTCGACGTCGTGGTACTTGCCGTCCACCAGGGTGTAGCGGAAGTCGACCGTGGGGAAGCCGGCCAGCACGCCGGTGTCGGCCTGGACCTTGATGCCCTTCTCGACAGCCGGGATGTATTCCTTCGGCACCGAGCCGCCGGCGGTCCCGTTCTTGAACTCGATGCCCTCGTTCCGCTCGCGCGGCTCGAAGACGATCTTCACCTCGGCGTACTGGCCCGAACCGCCCGACTGCTTCTTGTGGGTATAGGTCTCGGTATGCGCCTTCGTGATCGTCTCACGATAGGCCACCTGCGGCGCGCCGATATTCGCCTCGACGCCGTATTCGCGGCGCAGACGGTCGACGATGATCTCGAGATGCAGCTCGCCCATGCCGGACAGAATGGTCTGGCCGGTCTCCTGGTCGGTCTTCAGGCGCAGCGAGGGATCCTCGCCGGCCAGCTTCTGCAGGCCGAGCGTCATCTTCTCGACGCCGTCCTTCGACTTCGGCTCGACCGAGATGTCGATGACCGGCACCGGGAAGGCCATGCGCTCCAGCACCACCGGGTCGGCGGCATCGGCCAGGGTGTCGCCCGTGCCGGTGTCCTTCATGCCCACGATGGCGACGATGTCGCCGGCGTAGATCTCCTTCACTTCCTCACGCTTGTCGGCGTGCATCTGGAACATGCGGCCGATCCGCTCCTTGTGACCCTTCGTGGTGTTCATGAAGGTGTCGCCGGAGCGGATGATGCCGGCATAGACCCGGACGAAGGTCAGGTTGCCGTACTTGTCGTTGATGATCTTGAAGGCCAGCGCGGCGAAGGGCGCGTCCTCGCGGGCCGGGATGATGCGGGCGGGGTTCGCCGGATCTTCCTCGGCGCCTTCCTCCAGCGCGACCTTGATGCCCGGGACATCGGTCGGCGCCGGCAGGTAGTCGATCACGCCGTCGAGCAGGGGCTGCACGCCCTTGTTCTTGAAGGCCGAGCCGCAGAAGACCGGGCGGAAGGTGCCGTCGATCGTGCCGCGCTTGATGCAGCGCTTCAGGGTCTCGACCGAGACGTCGCCCTTGTCGAAATACTCTTCCATCGCGGCGTCGTCGACCGACAGCGCGGTGTCGAGCAGGATCTGGCGGTGCTCGGCCGCCTTCTCCAGCAGGTCCTCGGGGATCGGCGCCTCATGATACTGCGCGCCGAGCTCGTCGCCTTCCCAGATCAGCGCCTTCATCTCGACCAGGTCGACGACGCCCTTCAGGGTGTCCTCGATGCCGATCGGCAGCTGCAGCGCGATCCAGTTGATGCCCAGCTTCTCGGTCAGCGTGGCGGCGGCGCGGTAGAAGTCGGCGCCCGTCCGGTCCAGCTTGTTGATGAAGATGATGCGCGGCACGTTGTAGCGGTCGGCCAGGCGCCAGTTCGTCTCGGACTGCGGCTGCACGCCGGCCACGCCCTCGATGATGAAGACGGCGCCGTCCAGCACGCGCAGCGAGCGGTTCACCTCGATGTTGAAATCGATGTGGCCCGGGGTGTCGATGACGTTGATCCGGTGCGACTTCCACTCGGCCGTCACGGCAGCGGAGGTGATCGTGATGCCACGCTCACGCTCCTGCTCCATGTAGTCGGTCGTGGTGTTGCCCTCGTGGACCTCACCGATCTTGTGGGACTTGCCGGTATAATAAAGAATCCGCTCGGTCGTCGTCGTCTTGCCGGCGTCGATATGCGCCGTGATGCCGATATTGCGGATGTGATCGAGCGGGGTGCGCGCCACGTGGGCCTCCATACGCGTCGCGGCGCGAGCCGCGCGGGAATCGTGATGCGAGCCAGGCGCGGCTTCCCGTCCCGCGCGCTCGCTTAAATCTCTCTGCCAGTTCCTGCGGACCGCCGGTGCTGCCCGGCGCCAGCGAAGGGGGAATGTCCCCTTCGTCGCCGCCGAAAACCCACGCGGTGTCCCGGAACCGACGGGGGCGGATCATGGCCAGGACTGTCCCTGCGCCGATTCACCGCACCCACCGTCGGGGCCGCAGATGCACCGGATCGGCCTGCTTTGCAAGCGGTAAGACACCGCAGGGCGGCAGAAGCGGCCCCGGATGACCCGGCGGCGCCACGCGCCAGGGCGGCCGGACCGTTGCGGCGGCAGGTCAATCCCGATGACGCGGGTTTTAGCGGCGCGCCGGCACGGGTCACCCTTTGTTGCAGGGAGCGCCCGGCACGCCTGCTATAAATGGGCGATGGATTTCAGCCGCCACCATGCCGCCATCCGCTTCGGCCTCGGCGCCCGGCCGGACCAGCCGCTGCCCGACGACCCGAAGGCGGCCCTGCTGGCCGAGCTGGCGCGCCCCCCCGGCCCGCTGCCGCTGCCCGAGGGCTGGGACCACCAGCCGACCATCGCCGATGTGATGGAAGTCTGGGGCGAGGAGGGCAGGATGCCCGGCGTGATGGGCCGCGCCCGGCCGCGCAACATCCTGGCCGGCCAGGAGATGCGCGCCCTGGCCGAGCATTGCATCGCCACCCCGGACAGCTTCCGCGAGCGGCTGGTGCTGTTCTGGACCAACCACCTGACCGCCAGCCGCCGCGGCGGCAACGTGGCCGGCTTCCTCGGCGACTATATGCGCAACGCCATCCGCCCGCATGTCACCGGCAGCTTCGGCGACATGCTGGTGGCCGCCACCTGGCACCCGGCGATGCTCTATTATCTGAACCAGAGCTCCTCCGTCGGGCCGAACAGCCCGACCGGGCAGCGCGGCCGGGTCGGGCTGAACGAGAATCTCGGCCGCGAGATCCTCGAGCTGCACACCCTCTCCCCCGCCGCCGGCTACAGCCAGGCCGATGTCACCAATTTCGCCCGGCTGCTGACCGGGCTGACCGTGCAGCGCCGCGACGGCACCGGCACCATCTTCGCCGCCAGCCGCCACGAGCCCGGCCCGAAGCGCGTCTTCGGCGAGGAATTCGGCGAGGGCGCGCCGGAGATCGAGCGGGCGCTGCGCTGGCTGGCGGTGCAGGAATCCACCCAGCGCCACCTGGCGACCAAGCTGGCGCGGCATTTCATCGACGACACCCCGCCGCCCGCCGCCATCCAGAAGATCTTCTCCACCCTGCGCGACACCCGCAGCGACATCGGCGCGGCGGCGCGGACCCTCGTGGAGATGCCGGAGACCTGGCAGAAGCCGCTGACCAAGATGCGCACGCCGCAGGAATTCGCCTTCGCCGCCCTGCGCGGGCTGGGCGCCGGGCCGCGGCTGGCGCCGATCGCGCTGCGGGTGGCGGGCAGCCTGGGCCAGCAGGTCTGGCTGGCCGCCGACCCGATCGGCTGGCCCGACCGCGCCGAGGACTGGGTCACCCCCGAAGGCGTGCTGCAACGGATGGAGCAGGCGCATGACATGGCCGGCCGCTTCAGCCGCGAGGACCCGATGGCCCTGGCCGGCGTGGTGCTCGGCCCCCTCGCCCGGCCCGAGACCCTGACGGCCGCCCGCCGCGCCGGCTCGCAGCGCGATGGCCTGACCCTTGTCCTGGCCAGCCCGGAGTTCCAGCGCCGATGAGCAAGACGCTTCCCCACCAGCCGAAGCTCGGCCGCCGCGGCCTGCTGCTCGGGCTGACCGCGCTGGCCGTCGCCGGGCAGTCGCGCCTGGCCGTCGCCGCCCCCGCCCGCCGCGCCGCCCCCCAGGGCCGTGGCGAGGCCCGCATGGTCGTCGTGCTGCTGCGGGGCGCGCTGGACGGGCTGGCCGCGGTGCAGGCCTATGGCGACCCGGCCTTCCGCGACCTGCGCCAGGGCCTGGCCCTGCCGGAGCCCGGCGCCGAGGAGGGCGTGCTCGACCTCGGCGGCTATTTCGGCCTGCATCCCTCGATGACCAACCTGCATGCCATGTTCCGCGCCAACGAGGCGCTGGTGCTGCATGCCATCGCCGGCCCCTATCGCACCCGCAGCCATTTCGACGCGCAGGACATGCTGGAGAGCGGCGCCGACAGCCGGCTGTCCTCCGGCTGGCTGAACCGCGCGCTGCAGAGCCTGCCGGCCGATGCCGACGCGCAAGGCGCGCGCGCCGCCCTGGCGCTCGGCCTCGACATGCCGCTGCTGCTGCGCGGGCCGCGGCCGGTCAGCATGTTCGCGCCGCCCCGGGGCGAGGCGCCCCCGCCCGAGCTCTATGCCCGGCTGGCCGATCTCGCGCATGACGATCCGCTGCTGGGCCCGGCGGTGCGGGAGGGGCTGCGCGCCCGCGGCTTCGCCAGCGGCGTGCTGGACAAGGAGGAGTCGCGCGGCGGCGGCTTTCTCTACCTCGCCGGCTCGGCCGGGCGGCTGCTGGCGGCGGCCGACGGGCCGCGCGTGGCGGCGCTGGAGATGGGCGGCTGGGACACGCATGTATCGCAGCTGAACCGGCTGAAGGGGCAGCTGGCGCAGCTCGACGCCGGGCTCGGCGCGCTGCGCGAGCAGATGGGCGAGGCCTGGAAGCGCTGCGCGGTGCTGGTGATGACCGAGTTCGGCCGCACCGTCCGCATCAACGGCAACAGCGGCACCGACCATGGCACCGGCGGCGCGGCCTTCCTGCTGGGCGGCGCGGTCGCCGGCGGGCGGGTGATGGCGGATTGGCCGGGCCTGGGCCAGGGCAAGCTGCTCGAGGATCGCGACCTGCAGCCCAGCCTGGACCTGCGGGAGGTGGCGAAGACGCTGCTGCGCGATCATCTGCGGCTGCCGGCGCAGGCGCTGGACGCCGCCTTCCCCGACAGCAAGCAGGTCGGGCCGAAGAGCGGGTTGCTGCGGGCCTGAGCCCCGAGAAACGCGACGCCCGCCAGCGGCGGGCGTCAAACCAGAAAATCAATCGTCGCGGTGGACGCGTTCCATGCGTTCGTGGCGCTCCTGCGCCTCGATCGACATGGTGGCGATGGGCCGCGCCTCGAGCCGGCGCAGGCCGATGGGCTCGCCGGTCTCCTCGCAATAGCCGTAGGTGCCGTTGTTGATGCGCTCGATGGCCTGATCGATCTTCGAGATCAGCTTGCGGGCGCGGTCACGGGTGCGCAGCTCCAAGGCACGGTCGGTCTCGACGCTGGCGCGGTCGGTCAGATCGGCCTCGGCGATGCCCCCTTCCCCGAGGCTGGCCAGGGTATCGCCGGCCTCACGCAGAAGGTCCTGGCGCCAGCGCAACAGCTTCTGGCGGAAGTATTCCTGCTGGAGGGAGTTCATGAACTCTTCGGAATCCGAAGGCCGGTAGTCAGGCGGCACTGTGATCAGCATGTTTGTTCGATCCCCCGGCCGTGCGGAACCGGGTTTAGGACCCTCCCCGCAAGGCGGCCGGACCATACAGGGGCGCCCCCCGCCAAGCCAAGAGGCAGTGGCAGGGCAGGCCTCATGAAATTTCAGAGCAACCGGCTGTTCTGCCGGTATTAACGGCAGCCTGTCCTGTTTTCGGGCAGGGCCGGTGCTGCATGGGTCAGCGCGACAGCAGGAAGGCGATGATCGCCAGCACGCCGACGATCAGGCCGATGCTCTTGACGAAGGTGAACCAGTCAGAGCGGTCGGCCTCGCCCTCCTCGGGGTGGAAGGCCGGGCGCTTGGTCCATTCGCTCGGCCCCTCCGGCGCGGCACCGGCCGGCAGCGGCCGCGCCGATCCGGGCGGCCCGGCGGCAGGAACACCAGCGGGCCGCAATGCGGCCTGACGCATCTCATCAGCCATCGAGAATCCTCCCGTGCTCGCTCCACGCGCCGGCGGCGGCGCCCTGGCTCAGAATTGGCGACGCGCGGCTGCGGGGCAACCGAAATAAGCGCCATTTTTATCAATTATGAGAGGGATTCGTGCAATGGGGTCCACCCATCGAAGCCGATCAGCAGGCTGCTGATTCTGCGGCATTTCTCAGATGTTAAGCGAAATGAGACGGCTACCGGGCGAGGCTCGTGTGGCAATGGCGGAAGCGGGGCGCGGTGCCCACTTGCAGGAAGGCGTCCATCGCCCTCAACCGAGGCGCAATACCATCAACCTGGGCGTGAAAAAGAAAAGGCCGCCACCCTCGCGGGAGACGGCCTTGCGACGCGCCGTGGCTGCCTGTCGGGGCAGCCACCCTGAAAAGAATCAGAAGCGGGCCAGGGCGGCGCCCCAGGTCAGGCCGCCGCCGATGCCCTCCATCAGCACCAGGTCGCCGCGGGCGATGCGGCCGTCGCGGGTGGCCTCGGCCAGCGCCAGCGGGATCGAGGCGGCGGAGGTGTTGGCATGGCGGTCGACCGCCACCACCACCCGCTCCGGCGGCAGGCCCAGCTTGCGGCCCATGGCGTCGATGATGCGCAGATTGGCCTGGTGCGGCACCAGCCAGGCGATGTCGGACTTGGCCAGGCCATTGGCCGCCAGCGCCTCGTCGACCACCGAGGCCAGCTTGGAGACGGCGTGGCGGAACACCTCGCGGCCGGACATCTTCAGGATGCCCTCCTCCACCTGCAGGATGTCGCCATGCCGGCCATCAGCATGCAGGTGGCAGGACAGCACGCCGCGGCCGGCCTCGCCCTCCTCCGCCGCGCGCAGCACCACGGCGCCGGCACCGTCGCCGAACAGCACGCAGGTGCCACGGTCGGTCCAGTCCAGGATGCGGGAGAAGACCTCGGCGCCGATCACCAGGGCGCAGCGGCACTGGCCGGCCCGCACCATCGCATCGGCCACCGACAGGGCATAGACGAAGCCGGTGCAGGCGGCGGCGATGTCGAAGGCGAAGCCCTGGGTGATGCCGAGCAGCGCCTGAACCCGCACGGCCGTCGAGGGGAAGACCGAATCCGGCGTCGCCGTGGCCACGATCACCGCATCGACGGAGGACGCCTCGATTCCGGCCTGGGCCAGCGCCGCGCGCGCCGCGGCGGCGGCCATGTCGCTGGCCTTCTCGCCCGGGGCCGCCAGGTGGCGCTGGCGGATGCCGGTGCGCTCGCGGATCCAGGCGTCGGAGGTGTCGAGCCCGTATTTCGCCGCCAGGCTGTCATTGTCGAGGACGAGCTCCGGCAGGTAGCCACCGGTGCCGGCGATAATGGCGCGAGGGATCATGCGGCGAGCATCCAGATATCCGGGAGCGCAGCGTCACGGCGGCGGCGGCCGCTGTCCCATGCGCCAGCCCCAAGGGTTAGGGGGTGGTGACCCCCGTCTCGGTCCGCCCGGTCGCCGCCCGGCCCGTCTCCGGGATGGGCGCGGCCTCGGCCGCCTTGCCGCGGGGCGGCAGCGTGGCCAGACCCTCGCGGATGCGGTCGGTGAAGCGGTGGGTCACCATGTCCATGGCGACGTCGACCGCATGGGCATAGCCCAGCGCATCGGTGCCGCCATGGCTCTTCACCACCACGCCGTTCAGGCCGATCAGCACGGCGCCGTTGTAGCGGCGCGGATCCATCCATTCGCGCAGCCGGTCGAGCGCCGGGCGGGCGAGCAGATAGCCGAGCTTGGCGGTCCAGGAGGAGGTGAAGACCTGCTTCAGCAGGCTGCCCACCAGCTTGAAGGCGCCCTCGCCGGTCTTCAGCGCGACATTGCCGGTGAAGCCGTCGGTGACGACGACATCGACGGTGCCGGCGGTGATGTCATGGCCTTCGACGAAGCCGCGGAAATTCGGCGCCAGGATGGAGTCGCGCAGCATTTCCGCCGCCAGACGCACCCGGTCGTCGCCCTTCAGCTCCTCGCTGCCGACATTGAGCAGGCCGATGGTCGGCGCCGTCAGGCCGAGCACGGCGCGGGCGAAGGCATCGCCCATCACCGCGAATTCCAGCAGGTTGCGGGCATCGCAGACGATGTTGGCGCCAAGGTCGAGCAGCACCACGTCGCCGCGGGCCGAGGGACCGATGGCGGCCAGCGCCGGCCGGTCGATTTCCGGCAGGGTCTTTACGACGATCTTGCCCAGCGCCATCAGCGCGCCGGTATTGCCGGCGGAGACGACGCCCGCCGCCTCGCCCGCCGCAACCGCGTCGATGGCGACGCGCATCGAGGACTGGCGGACGCGCAAGGCGGCCGTCGGCTTCATGTCGCCGGGAATCGAGGCAGGCGCGTGCCGCAGCGTGCAGGCCTTCGCGGCACGCGGCCGCTGGGCCAGCAACGGCTGCAGCCGCGCCTCGTCGCCGACGAGCAGGAATCGGGCCTGGGGATGCCGCTCGGCGGCAATCTCCAGCCCGTCCAGCACGGAGTCCGGCGCGTGGTCCCCGCCCATGGCATCGATTGCCAGGGCGAAGCCACCAGCCGACGCCGAGGCGGCCGACACCGAGGTCAGCGTGACCTGGGACATTCCGGATTCCGCCCGGCGGGCCTGGCCGCTCAGGTGCGGACCGCGGCCTTCAGGGGCTTGCCGGCAGCCACGACCTCACGGCCGTCATAATGACCGCAGGAGGCGCAGATGTTGTGCGGGCGCTTCAGCTCGCCGCAATTGCCGCACTCCAGGTGAGCCTGGGTCGGCAGAGCCTCGTGGCTGCGACGCATCCCGCGACGGGAGGGCGAAACCTTCTTCTTCGGAACGGCCATGGCGCCGGGCCTCTCTTTTCAACGTGCTGTGCTAGTCAGCGTAAATCAAGGAAGGCGGCGCCATTACCACCCCACCCCCCGGCGTGCAAGCTTTTGGCGCAGGGCCAGGCCGCGGCATGCAGGGGCGGAAGGGGGGCGCCGGCGCCGCCGGCTCAGTCCAGCCGGACGGCGTAGCGGTGGCTGGCGGTGTCGATCATCGACAGCCGCACCTCCACCGGCCGATCGGCAACATCGTAGGCGGTGCGCTGAACCATCAGCATCGGCGTGGCCGGCGGACGGTCCAGCGCGGCCGCCGTCTCGGCATCCGCGCCGCAGGCGGCGAGCTCCTCCTCGGCACGCGCGATGGTCACGCCATGGGCACGTTGGAAATGCACATAGAGCTCGGTCGGGAGCTCGCCCAGCGGCAGGGAGAATCCGGGGAAGCTCGCCGCGCGCAGCACGCAGCGCTCGAAGATTCGCGGGCTGCCGTCCAGCAGGCGGATTCGCCGCAGCCGGAACACCGGATCGCCGGCCGGCAGCTGCAGCGCGGCCGATTCCCAGGCATCCGCCTCGCCCGGGCTGCAGGAGGTGACCACGATCCGCGAGACCACCGCCCGGCCGCTGAGGTCGCGCACCCGGAAGAAGGTGAAGCGCGCGGTCTCGCTGGTGTGCTTGGCGACGGTGGTGCCGCGGCCCTGGCGGCGGTCGATCAGGTGGCGCCGCTCCAGCCCGGCCAGCGCCTTGCGCACCGTCCCCTGGGAGACGCCGAGCTCGGCCGCCAGCTCCGGCTCGGCCGGCAGCAGGTGTCCGGGTGGCCAGTCGCCGCCAACGATCCGGCCGATCAGGATGTCTTCCACCTGCCGGTAGAGCGGTCGGGCGTCCAGCCGTTGCGGCGGGGCGTCGGTGATGGGCATGGCGGGTGGCCGGCCTCCTGAAAGAGCAGGTTGAATGCTGCGGTGCGTAAAGGCTGTGTTCACGATCTGCGTGGCCGGATCAAGGCAGCCGTAAAGATAGACTTGTGTCTTATACAAGACCTGTTAGGGTGAGGTCTCTCGGGATTGCTCTGCAGGCCGAGTTTGGGGAGGAACGATCCCGTAAAGGGACGGAAAGCGTGACGACGGCGCCCGGCATTGCCAGGGCGCCGTCCGCGATTCTGGGCCCTGGAAAGCAGGCCTGGCGCTGTCCGGGCCACGATGCCGGGCCCCCTCACCGCTTCAATGCATCGCCATCCCCGAATGTTGCATTGCACCAAAGGGAAATGGAACATTCCTGCTGCGGCATGAGCGGGAATTCATCTTCCACTGACGAATCCGCGCCCGCCGGGACGGCAAGGCCCCGCCCGGCAGCGCGACTCCGCCGCCCGTCAGGCCGCGGCGGCCTTCAGCCGGGCGGCGAACTTCTGGCGGAACTTGGCGACCTTGGGCGCCACCACGACGCGGCAATAGCCGGCCCAGGGGTTGCGGGTGAAATAATCCTGGTGCTCGGCCTCGGCCGGCCAGACCTGCGCCTCGGGAAGCAGGTCGGTGACGATCGGGTCGGGCCAGATGCCGGCCGCGGCGATCTCGGCCATCACCGCCCGCGCCGTCTCGGCCTGCGAGTCGGAGGTGGCGAAGATGGCGCTGCGGTATTGCGGGCCGATATCGGCGCCCTGGCGGTCGCGGGTGGTCGGGTCGTGCAGGGTGAAAAACACCCGCAACAGGTCGGCATAGGAAATCACCGAGGGGTCGAAGTCGACGCGCACCACCTCGATATGGCCGGTCTTCTTGCCGCAGACCTCCTCATAGCTCGGATGCTCGACATGGCCGCCGGCATAGCCGGATTCGACCTCGATCACCCCGTTCAGCTGGCGATAGGCGGCGTCCAGGCACCAGAAGCAGCCACCTCCCAGGATGGCGGTCTCGCGGGCGGATGTGTCGGCCATGGCGCGGCCTCCTTCTCTCTGCAGGCGCCAGACATGGGGTGGCGCCGTGCCGCTGCACAGCCCCATCCCTGGGCCCACCCGCTTGCGCCACGCCGAAGCTGGGGCGAGGCTCGCGCCCCATGCAGACCGACACCGCTTTCCAGCCGCAAGACCCTGGCGAGGCCGGCTTCGACGCCGGCGCCCTCGCCGCCGCCGTCGCCTTCGCCCAAGGCCATGACAGCCCCTTCCCGCGCGACATCCTGAAGCACCTGGAGGCCGGCTATTTCGAGCCCGCCCCGGACAACGAGGTGCTGGGCCGCACCGCGTCCCGCGGCGACCCGAACGGGCTGATCCTGCGCCGCGGCCGGCTGGTGGCGTCCTGGGGCGACACCCGCCAGGCCGACATGACCTTCAGCGTCGCCAAGAGCTACCTGGCCATGCTGGCCGGCATCGCGCTGGGCGACGGGCTGATCGACAGCCTGGAGTCGCGCATCAGCGACAGCGTGGCGCATGAGGCCTTCCACAGCGACCAGAACCGCCCGATCACCTGGCGGATGATCCTGGAGCAGACCAGCGAGTGGGAAGGCACGCTGTTCGGCAAGGCCGACCGCATCGATCGCGGCCGCGACCTGAAGCGCGAGGGCGCCGGCCCCAAGGGCATCGACCGCGCCATGCAGACCCCGGGCACCTATTGGGAATACAACGACGTCCGGGTGAATGCTCTTTCCCTTGCCCTGCTGGAGCGGTTCCGCCGTCCTTTGCCCGAAGTCTTCGCGGAAAGGATCACCAGCCCGATCGGCAGCAGCGCCGATTTCACCTGGGAAGGCTATCGCACCAGCTTCGTCGACATCGACGGCACGAAGATCCAGTCGGTCTCGGGCGGCGGGCATTGGGGCGGCGGCGTCATCACCCATGCCGAGGACCAGGCCCGCATCGGCCAGCTGATGCTGCAGGACGGCGTCTGGGGGGGCCGCCGCCTGCTGCCCGAGGGCTGGGTCAAGGCCTCGACCACCGCCTGCGCGCTGAACAAGGATTACGGCCTGCTCTGGTGGCTGAACGGCAATGGCCGCTACCCCAGCGCCAGCCGCGAAAGCTTCCTGGCCCAGGGCGCCGGCGGCAACTATATCTGGATCGACCCCGCCCACGATCTGGTCGCGACCTTCCGCTGGCTCGACCCGGCGGCGATGCCGGAGATGCTGCGCCTGGTGACCGCCAGCCTGAAGGGCTGACGCTCTGCCCCCGTGCCATGGCGCAGCGCTGCCATGGCACGGCTTCCGGTTGACGGGGCGGGCGGCCGGGCGGAGCCTGGGGCCCTCCACCGCCGCCGGGATGCCGCCCTGATGACCGACCACCCCACCTTTCTC
>NZ_CACSJM010000160.1 GCF_902706185.1 Roseomonas sp. 18066
GCCGCGGGCGGCACGGCGACCGGCGGCACGACCGCCTGCGGCGCCATCTGGGCCAGCGGCGCCGGGGCAGCGGGAATCGGCGCGGCCGGTTGCGGCGCGGCCGGGCGGGCGGGCGCGCCTTCGCTCAGCCGCTCGACCATGGCGGTCAGCGCGTCCATCGAGGCCTGCGGGGCCAATTGCGGCTCGCCAGGGCGCGGCGCCGGCGGGCGGCCGCGCGGGGACGGCGCGGCGGGTGCCGCCGCCTGGGGCGCCACGGCCGGCGGCGGCACGGGCTGCGGCGGCATGGGCTGCGGCGCCACCGGCGCCGCCACCTGCGGCGCCGGGGCGCGCGGGGCCGGCCCGGGGGCGACCGGCGGCGGGGCCGCGGCCTGGGGCGTGGCGGTGCCGGCGCGGCCGACGGCGGTGCCGGGCGGGATTAGCCCCGGCCGGGTGCCGGGCGCCGGCGGCGGCAGCGCGTTGGCGCCGGGCGGCAGCGCCTGGGGGAACAACGGCTGCGAGGTGGGCGCCGCGGCGGCCGCGGCGGCGCGCGGGGCCGGCGCCTGGCTCGGCGGCGGCGGCGGGTCCAGCACATCGACCACGACGCGGCGGCCCAGCACGAAATGGCGGGCGCGGGCGCCCTCGGCCAGGTGCAGGCGCATGCCGCCGGGCAGCGGCTCGATGCCACGGACATTGCGCGGCAGGCGGACGGCGGCGGCCTCGAAGGCCAGCGTCCCGGCCGGGCCGAAGATCAGCTCCACCTCGTCGCCGGTCTGCGCCAGGGTATAGCCCGGCAGCTCCGGCCATTCGAAGACGACGCGGCCGAAGCCCGGATGGATGCCGATGCGCACGGTGACGCGGTCCGGCGCCCGGGCGGCGGGCGCGCGCGCGGGGCGCGGCGCGGCGGTGGCGGTGGCGGCCTCGCCAGGGCCGGTGGAGGGCATGACCTGCGGTGGCGGCGCGTCGCTGTCGGCCGCCCCCGGCATGGTGGCCTGGGCCAGGCGGGGAAAGGCGCCCTGCCCTGCCCCGGGTCGCAGGAAGTCGAGCTCGGCCGACAACGCCGCCCGCGGCGCGGCTGCCTCGGCCAGGGCGGCCAGCGCCGGCAGCGGGGCAGCGCCCAGCAGCAGCGCCAGCACCCAGGCCGGGCATCCGCGCAGCGCGCGGCGATGGTCAGTCGAACAGCGCATCGATGGCCGACTGGCTGATGGCGGCCCCCGGCATCTGCGGGCCGTTCAGCAGCCCGTCGCCCGGCGGCGGCGCGGCCGGCGTCTGCACCGGCGGCGCCTGGATATTCGCGGCCGCCATGCTGGACCGCGCCTTGCCGATGCGGTTCTCGATGGTCTGCAGCGCGGTCACCACCTTGGCGATGCGCTGCCCGGTGATGTCCTGGAAGGCGCAGGCCTCGTAGATGCGCGTCGTCGCCGCGAAGAGCGCATCGGCGGCCTGCGGCACCTGGCCCGCCAGGGTCTCCAGCTGCTCGCAGGTGTCGATGATCTCGTGCGTCGCCTGGGCGGTGTGCTGCACGATCGCCGCCAGCTCGTCGGTCGCCGTCGGGATGGCGCTGTCGTCGAGGCCCTCGGCGCGCAGCGCGATCACCTCGGCCCGCGCATTGGCGATGACGCGGCCGACCTCCTCCAGCTCCTGCAGCAGGGTGGCAGCGGTCGCCGTCAGATTGCCGCGCAGATCGTTGATCGCGGCATTCGCAGGGTCAGCGGCGAGGTCAGCCATGGGCCATCACCTTCTCGATCTTGTCGCGCAGCGTCTCGGCGTTGAACGGCTTGACGATGTAGTTTGACACGCCGGCCTGCTTCGCCGCGACCACGTTCTCGGTCTTGCTCTCGGCGGTGACCATGATGAAGGGCAGGTGCTTCAGCCGGGCGTCGGCGCGCACTTCCTTCAGCAGGTCCAGGCCGGTCATCGGCTGCATGTTCCAGTCGCTGATCACCAGGCCGAAATTGCCGCTGCGCAGCTTGGCCAGGGCCTCGTGGCCGTCCGCCGCCTCGTCCGCGTCGTGGAAGTCGATCTGCTTCAGCAGGTTGCGGATGATGCGCGTCATGGTCTTGTAGTCGTCGACAACGAGGACCTTGATGTTGCGGTCGAGAGTCATGGGGTCGTCTTCTCCAGCGGAACTAAGTGGTGGCGGCGGCAGGCCAGGGGCGGTCCAGTGCGCGCGCGGTCAGAGCCCGGGCCGGGCGCCGCGCATGCGCGCGAGCTCGGCGGTCAGCGCGCGGACGCGCTCGGGTTCCATCGCGCCGAAGACCGGGGCGGCCTTCTGCTCGCGCATGCGGTTCACGATCTGCGCGAGCAGCGGCAGATCGAGCTCGTTGAAGACCATCGCCGCCTCGCGCGGGCGCATGGTCTCGTACAGCTTGGCGAGGCTGGCCCAATGGGCCTCATCGCGGTTCTTCATCTGCCGCTCGTTCTCCTCCAGCCGCGACTGCAGGCCGGAGAGGCTGTCGATGCGGCCCTGCAGCCGCTGCTCGGTGGCGGCCAGCACCGCCTCGCGCATGGCGACCATGCGCTCGCGCTCGTCGAGCTGCTCGCGGCGGCCGCGCAGCGCCAGCGCCACCGCGTCGTCCGAGCCCGGGGCCGGGCTCGCGGCGCCGGGGCCGGGGCCGGGGCCGACCGGCGGCGAGACCGGCTGCGGCGCGGCCGGCCGCGCCTGGACGGCGGCGACGCGGCGCGGCTCGGTGCCGGCAGCCGGGGTCTCGGCCGGACCTTGGGTGTTGCCTTGGGCGTTGCCTTGGGCATTGGCGCGGGCGGCGACGCGCATCGGCTGCGGCGCGGCGGCCGGGGCGGTGGCCTCCGTCGCGCCCGGGGTCGCGGCGAGCGCGGCCGGGGGCCAGTCGGGCAGCAGCCCGGCCAGGGCGGCGCCCTTGATGCCCAGCAGCACCGTCAGCATGAGCAGCAGCCCGCGCAGGGCGAAGACGACATTCATGATCCGCGCCCCAGGCCCTGGCTGATGCTGTGTCCGAGCGCGCGCAGCAGGTCCTGCTCGGCGCGCGGCCGCGGCGAGGGCGCCGCGGCGGAGGAGACCGGGGCGCGCGACGGCGCGCCCTCGGCCGGGCGGCTGGCGCGAACCCCGGCATCGAGCCGGTCGGCCAGCCCCTCGGCGCGGTCGGTGAGGTAGCGCAGGTCCTCGCGCAGCGAATGCGCCGCGTTGACCTGGTCGGCGACCTGGCGGCCGGCGCCCTCGGCGGCGGCGCGCAGCCGGGCGATGGCGGCCTCGGCCTCGCGCGTCGCGTCGGTGAAGCCCTGGACGGTGGCGGCCAGCTGCGCGCGGTCCTTGCGCAGCGCGGTCAGCGCGCGTTCCAGCTTCAGCGCCACCGGCAGCGCGGTGGCCAGGCCCAGCACCAGGCCGGCCTGCAGAATCCATTCGATCCAGTTCATGCCGCGCCCTCCGCCCGCTCTTTCAGGTCGCGATGCAGCCCGCCGGCGGCGCCGTGCCGCGGCAGCGCGCGGTCGATGCGCACCGCGAGGCGCCCCTTGCGGCCGCCGACCTGGCCCTCGAACAGCGAGGTGTCGCCGCAGCGCAGCCGCACCGGCGCGCCGGGGCCGACGCCCAGCGTGATCAGGTCGCCGATGCGCAGCTGCACCACGTCGGTCAGCGGCATGGTCTGCTCGTCCAGCACCACGTCGAGCGCCACTTCGGTCTGCCGGAGCTCCTCCGCAAGGTGGGTCTCCCAGATCGAGTCGCGGCCGAACTTCTCGCCCATGAACTGCTGCAGCAGCAGCTCGCGCACCGGCTCCAGCGTGGCATAGGGCAGCAGCAGCTGCAGCTGGCCGCCGCGGCTCTCCATGTCGACGCGCATGCGCGCCAGCACGGCGGCGTTGGAGGGCCGCGAGATGGCGGCGAAGCGCGGGTTCACCTCGAGCCGCTCGAAGCGGAAGTCGACCTCGGCCAGCGGGCCGAAGGCGTCGGAGAGGTCGGCCAGCACCACCTCGGTCAGGCGCTCGATCAGGCCGCGCTCGATGGTGGTGTAGGGCCGGCCCTCGATGCGCATGGCGGTGGTGCCGCGGCGGCCGCCCAGCAGCACGTCGACCACCGAGTAGATCAGCGCCGAATCGACCACCACCAGGCCGTAATTGTCCCATTGCTCGGCCTTGAAGACCACGAGCATGGCCGGCAGCGGAATGGTGTTCAGGTAGTCGCCGAAGCGCAGGCTGGTGATGCCCTCGATCGAGACCTCGACATTGTCGGAGGTGAAGTTGCGCAGGCTGGTCGACATGATGCGGACGAGACGGTCGAAGACGATCTCGAGCATCGGCAGGCGCTCGTAGGAGACCAGCCCGCGGGCGATCACCTTCTCGATGCCGGTGGCCGAGTCGTCGTCGCCGCCGCCGCCATCGCCGAAGCCCAGCAGGCTGTCGATCTCGGCCTGGCTCAGCACCCGGGCCGGCTCGGGCGGGATCTCGGGGATGGCGACCGCCATCGGCTCTGTCGCGGCCGCCTCGCCCACGGCGGCCGACAGGGCCTCGCCCCAGCCGTCATCGCCGCCGACGGAGGCCATGTCGTCGGTCGCGTCGCCGGATTCGGCCAGCGCCGCGCCCCAGGCCGCCATGTCGTCGTCGAAGGGGTCGCCCGGCTTGGCCTCGGGCGCGTCACCGCCCTCGGGGGCCGCCATCGCCGCGGCCATGTCCAGCTCCGCCGCGTCGCCGTCGCCGGCCGCCGGGGGGACGCCGTCCTGATCGGGCGCGCTGCCGCTCATTGCACCACCACCTCGACGAAGAGCACGTCGGTGATGGCGCCCGGCCGGACGGCGATATTGGCGCGGGCCACCATCTCCTCGCGCAGCCGGTGGGTGCCGGCGCTGCCGCGCAGCTCCTCCGGGCGGGTCTCGCGCAGATAGGTGGTGAACATGTCGATCAGCCGCGGCATGGCCGCCTCGGCCGCCTTGGCGTCCTCGGGCAGGGCCACTTCCAGCCGGCTGCGCAGCTTGACGAAGGTCTGCCGGCGGGCCGCGGTGTTCAGATTGGTGATGATCTCCGGCACCTCGACGAAGACCGGCGGGCGCTGCGGCGCGGGCGTGGCCGAGGCTGCCTGCCCCTCGCCGCCTTCCGCATGGCCGCCCAGGCCCGGAATCGCCAGAAGCCCCATGTACCAGGCGCCGCCCGCGCCGCCGCCCAGCAGCAGCACGAGACCCAGGGCTGCCACAAGCATCAGCTTGCCCTTGCCCTTCTTCACCTGTTTCGGGGCGTCTTTTTCAGCCCCTGCGCCGTCGCTCATGCCCGGCCACTCCATCCTGGAATGCGCCGGGACTTAAGCGGGGTCTGTTAACGGCATTTGAACCGGCATTTTTTGCCTCAATGATCCGGTAATAATTGCCCGGTACCTCCTGCCCCGCGGCGTCAGGGATTCCAAAAGGGAATCACCCCGCCGCGGCCGATCCGGACCGCGCTGGCACGCCTCTTGCCATGCCCTGCTCCGTCGGTCCCCGACCAGGAGCTGCGCCACGATGGACACCCCCGGTTATGTCGTCCTCTCCCGCCTCGCCGCCCAGCGGCGCGCGCAGGATGTCGTGGCGTCCAACCTCGCCAATGCCGACACGCCTGGCTTCAAGGCCAGCCAGATGGTCTTCGCCGAGCACCTGGCGCGGCAGGACCGCACCCAGACCCCGAACGGCGTCGGCGGCCACGAGGTCGCCTTCACCCAGGACCGCGCCACCTGGCGCGACTTCTCGGCCGGCACGCTTCAGGCCACCGGCAACCCGCTCGACATCGCGCTGCCCGGCGAGGGCTTCTTCGCCCTGCAGACCGCCAATGGGGAACGCTACACCCGGGCCGGTCGTTTCGCCCTGTCGCCGAATTCCGGCGTGGTCGATGCCCAGGGCAACCCGCTGCTGCTGCAGGACGGCACGGCGCTGCAGATCCCCGAGGGCGCCAGCCGCATCGAGATCAGCGGCGACGGCACCGTGGCCACCGAGCAGGGCCCGATCGGCCAGCTGCGCGTGGTGCGCTTCGCCGACCCGCAGAAGCTGCTGGCCGAGGGCGACCGCCTGTTCACCACGCCGCGGGAGATGGCCGCCGAGCCGATCCAGCGCCCGGCCGTGGTGCAGGGCTCGGTCGAGGGCAGCAACGTCAAGGCCGTGGTCGAGATGACCCGGATGACCGCCGAGCTGCGGGAGTTCCAGTTCGTCAGCCAGTTCGTCGAGCGCGAGGGGGAGCGGCTGTCGGACAGCGTGCAGCGCATCCTGAAGCGCAAGTAACCGCTACGCCCCCGCCGCTCGATCCCAGGAAAGACTGAAGAAAATGCGCAGCCTCCATATCGCCGGCACCGGCATGATGGCCCAGCAGACCAATGTCGAGGTCATCTCCAACAATATCGCGAACATGAGCACGACGGGCTACAAGCGCCGCCGCGCCGAGTTCCAGGACCTGATCTACCAGAACCTGCGCCGCGGCGGCTCGCAGAGCTCCGACCAGGGCACGGTGCTGCCCTCCGGCGCGCAGCTCGGCCTCGGCGTCAAGACGGCGGCGATCTACCGCATCTCCGAGCAGGGCAACCTGTCGCAGACCGAGAACACCTTCGACGTCGCCATCCGCGGCAACGGCCTGTTCCCGGTGCAGCTGCCCTCCGGCGAGACCGCCTACACGCGGGCCGGCACCTTCGGCCTGTCGGCCGCCGGCACCATGGTGACGGTGGACGGCTTCCAGGTCGGCGGCGGCATCACCATCCCGGCCGGCGCCCGCGACGTCACCATCAACGCCGCCGGCGAGGTGCTGGCCAAGATGGACGGCCAGACCGCGCTGCAGAATGTCGGCCAGCTGCAGCTCGCCGTCTTCGCCAACGAGGGCGGCCTGGAGGCGGTCGGCGACAACATGCTGATGGCGACCCCGGCCTCGGGCGACGCGCAGCTCGGCAACCCGGGCGCGGTCGGCTACGGCCAGGTGCTGCAGGGCTTCGTCGAGACGTCCAACGTCAACGTGGTGCAGGAGATCACCAACCTGATCACCGCCCAGCGCGCCTATGAGATGAACTCCAAGGTCATCACGGCGAGCGACGAGATGCTGTCGACCCTGTCGCGGATGCGCGGCTGATGACCCCCGCGCCCGGCAGCTTCCGCCGCCTCGCCCTCCTGTCCGGCATTTTCTGCCTGGCGGCGAACCTTGCCGCCGCCCCCGTGGCGGCGCAGGGCCTGATCGCCCCGCGCGGCCAGGCGGTGATCGAGGGCGGCGTGGTGACGCTGGGCGACCTGTTCGACGGCCTCGGCCCCAAGGCGACCGTGGTGCTGGGCCCGGCCCCCGCCCCCGGCCGCCGCTTCGTCGTCGAAAGCCCGCAGCTGGCGATCATCGCCCGCGACAACGGCCTGTCCTGGCAGCCTCTCGCCGGCGACGAGCGCGTCGTGGTCGAGCGCCCGGGCCGGCCGCTGTCGCGCGAGGAGGTCGAGGCGGTGCTGCGCGCCGAGCTCTCCGCGCTCGGCGCCGATCCCGAGCTGGACCTGGAGCTCGTCGGCTTCCAGCCGCCGATGGTGCCGACCGGCGCCGATCCGCGCCTGGCGGTCGAGGGCACCGAATACGATGCCGCCAGCCGCCGCTTCTCCACCACCCTGGTGGTGCTGGCCGACGGCATGGCGACGCTGCGCCAGCGCATGGCCGGCCGCAACGTCGCCATGCGCGAGGTGGTGGTGGCCGTCCGCAGCCTGCGCGCCGGCGAGACGCTGGGCCCGCGCGACGTCCGTGCCGAGCGCCTGGCCGCCGAGCGGGTCCGCCCCGGCATGGCCACCTCGCTGGAGCGCGCGATCGGCGCCCGCGTCACCCGCAACATCGCCGCCGGCGCGCAATTGCCGCTGACCGAGCTGGCCGCGGCGCTGGCCGTCGCCCGCGACAGCGCCGTCGAGCTGGTGCATGAGAGCGCCGGCCTGTCGCTCGCCACCCGCGGCAAGGCGCTGGCCGATGGCGCCCCCGGCGCGGTGATCACCGTGCTGAACCTGCTGAACGGCACCACCCTGACCGGCGAGGTGATCGGCCCCGGCCGGGTCCGCGCGCTCGGCCCGGCCCTGGGTGCCACGCCCGGGCAACCCGGCCGTCCCGGCGCCATGGCGCAACGTTGATGCGGAAAATCTGCATGTCCCCGAGCTTCCCCCGCTTCTCCCCTTCCCTCCGCGCGCTGCTGCTGCTCGGCCTGCTGCCGCTGGCGGCCTGCGGCAACCTGGCCCGGCTGAGCGAGATCGGCTCGGCGCCCTCGATGGCGCCGATCGAGAATCCCGGCATGGCCGAGGGCCTGCGCAACATCTCGATGCCGATGCCGCCGCGGCAGCAGCCGATCCCGGAGAGCAACAGCCTGTGGCAGCCGGGCAGCCGCACCTTCCTGCGCGACCAGCGCGCCGCCGGCGTCGGCGACCTGGTCACCGTGCTGGTGCAGATCGCCGACCGCGCCGCGCTGGAGAACACCACCGAGCGCAGCCGCGCCAACAACGAGAGCATGGGCATCGGCCGGCTGCTGGGCATGCAGATGCGGCTGCCGGGCGGCAATGGCGACCTGATCGATGCCACCAGCGGCTCCGGCAGCTCGGGCACCGGCTCGATCAACCGCACCGAATCGGTGACCTTGCGGGTGGCCGCGACCGTCGTGCAGCAGCTGCCCAACGGCAACCTGGTGGTCGCCGGCCGGCAGCAGGTGCGGGTCAACCACGAGCTGCGCGAGCTGCAGGTCAGCGGCGTGATCCGCAGCCAGGACATCGCCAGCGACAACACCGTCCGCCATGACCGCCTGGCCGAGGCGCGCATCGCCTATGGCGGCCGCGGCACGGTCAGCGACGTGCAGACGCCGCGCTACGGCCAGCAGTTCCTCGACGTCATCCTGCCCTTCTGACCGGGATCCCCCCACCGTGCGCCCGATGCTCCGGACCCTGCTGCTGCTGATCCTGGCCCTGACGGCGCTGGCGGGCCCGCTCGCCGCCCAGCAGGGCAGCGTGCGGATCAAGGACATCGCCGATATCGAGGGCGTGCGCGACAACCAGCTGGTCGGCTACGGCCTGGTGGTCGGGCTGAACGGCACCGGCGACCGGCTGCGCAGCGCCGCCTTCACCCGGCAGTCGCTGATCGGCGTGCTGGAGCGCCTCGGCGTCAACACCCGCGACCAGGAAAACCAGCTCGACACCCGCAACATCGCCGCCGTCATGGTGACCACCAACCTTCCCGCCTTCGCCCGCAACGGCAACCGGCTGGATGTCACCGTCTCGGCGCTGGGCGATGCCACCAACCTGACCGGCGGCACCCTGGTGGTCACCCCCCTGCACGGCGCCGATGGCGAGGTCTATGCGGTGGCGCAAGGCGCGATCGCCACCGGCGCCATCGCGGCGCGGGGGGCTGCGGCCTCGATCACCCGCGGCGTGCCGACCTCGGGGCGCATCGCCAACGGCGCCATCGTCGAGCGCGAGGTGCCCTTTACCTTCGCCAACAAGCCGAACCTGCGCCTGGCGCTGCGCAACCCCGACCTGACCACGGCGCGGCGGGTGGCGGCCGCGATCAACCGCATGGCCGGCGCCGGCGCCGCCCAGGCCAGCGACCCGCGCACCGTCGTGGTCTCCATGATGGGCCGCGACCCGGTGGGCTTCGCCACCGAGATCGAGCAGCTGCGCGTCGAGCCCGACCAGGCCGCCCGCGTCGTCATCGAGGAGGCCTCGGGCACCATCGTCATGGGCGCCAATGTGCGCATCAGCACGGTGGCCATCGCCCAGGGCAACCTGACCATCCGCGTCACCGAGGCGCCGCAGGTGGTGCAGCCCAATGCGCTGGCCGGCGGCCAGACGGCGGTGGTGCCGCGCACCGGCATCGACATCGACGACCAGTCCGACCGGCGGCTCGGCATCATGCGCGGCGGCATCTCGCTGCAGGAGCTGGTGACCGGGCTGAACAACCTCGGCATCGGGCCGCGCGACATGATCTCGATCCTGCAGACCATCAAGGCGGCCGGCGCCCTGCAGGCCCAGCTGGAGGTGCGCTGAGCATGGCCGAGACCCGCCCGGCAGGTTTTGCCGCCCCCCGCCCCATCGCCACCACCCCGGCAAGTCCTGCCGGGACGAATCCTGCCGGGACGACCGCTGCGGCCGGCCAGGTTTCCCGCCCGCAGCAGTCGCGCAGCCCCGAGGCGATGCGCAAGACCGCGCAGGAATTCGAGGCGCAGATGCTGGGCGCCATGCTGCAGCCGATGTTCGAGACCCTGCCCACCAACGGCCCGATGGGCGGGGGCGCGGCCGAGGCGCAGTGGCGGCCGATGCTGGTCGAGCAATTCGGCAAGCAGATGGCGAAGGCCGGCGGCGTTGGCATAGGAGATGCAGTGTACCGCGACATGATGCGCCTCCAGTCCCAAGGGCAGGCGCGATCGAGCGGAGAAAAGCCATGACGGCGGTGATCGAGTTGCAGCGCGTGACCCTGGCCCTGACCGAGGTGATCCTGGCCGAGACGGCCGCCCTCGAGGCGCGCGACCTGCAGGGCGCCGCGGCGCTGTCGGGCAAGAAGATCGCGGCGCTGGAAGGCTTCGTCGCCGCCCGCGCCCGGATGACGCCGGAGGAGGCCGCGGCCGGCGGCGCCCAGCTGGCCCAGCTGGTCGACCGGCTGCGCGACCAGGTCGAGGCCAACCGCGCCGCCCTGCGCCAGGGCATCGCGCTGCAGGGCCGCGTGCTGGAGACCATCGCCGGCGCCGCCGCCCAGCCGGCCATCGCGACGCCGGGCTATGGCCGCCATGTGCTGCCGGTGCCGGCCGCCGCCTATGCGCTGGGCGCCGCGCCGATGGCGCTGTCGCTGCGCGCCTGATCCGGGCTTCTTCCGGAATTTGAGACGACACACGCGCGGCCCGGCGGGGTCGCGCGTTTATTTTTTGAAAAATAGTGAACCGGCCGGCCGGTCCTGGCCCGGCCAGGGCCTGGCTCCCGGCTTTTCGCCCCGCCGCAATGCAGCATCCTAAGCGCCTGAAACCCGCGGAAATGCTGCGGCCGGCGCTTGGCGCCACCCCGGCGCATGCCGCAACCCTGCCCCCTGGCGTCGAAACAAAGTGGTTAACAACGGGGAAACGGGCCGCTGGTTAGTTGCGGCGGCCAGATCTTGCCGGCGGCAGAAGGCCGCCCTGGCCTGGCATTGCGGTTCGGACAAGGCAGGAGGCCTAGGTCGCGGATGAACTACCAAGCGGCGATGACGGCTTTGGCCGCCCTGATCCTGGTGCTGGCCCTGGTGCTGCTGGCCGCCCGCGCGGCGCGGCGCTTCGGCTTCGCGCCCGGGGTCCCCGGCGGGCTGTCGGGCGTGGCGCGTGGCCAGGGCCGCCGGCTGGTGCTGGTCGAGAGCCTGGCGCTGGACACCCGTCGCCGGCTGCTGCTGCTGCGCTGCGACGGGCGCGAGCTGCTGCTGGTCACCGGCGGGCCGCAGGACCTTTTCCTGAACGATCTCCCCCGCGCCTGCGCACAGGACGCCGGCTGATGCGCCGCGCCCTCTCCCTGGCGCTGACCGCGACCGTCGTGCTGCTGCTGCCCGGCCTGGCGCTGGCGCAGAGCGTCAGCCTCGACATGGGCACCACCGAGGCCGGCGCCACCACGCGGCTGGTGCAGCTGACCGCGCTGATCGGCCTGCTGTCGCTGGCGCCGTCCCTGCTGGTCATGGCCACCGCCTTCGCCCGCATCAGCATCGTTCTTTCCCTGCTGCGCAGCGCCATCGGCGCCGGCGGCGTGCCGCCCAACCCGGTGCTGATCGGCCTCGCCCTGTTCCTGACCTTCTTCGTCATGCAGCCGGTGCTGGAGCAGTCCTGGCAGCAGGGGCTGCAGCCGATGGCCAATGGCCAGATCGAGGAGATCGCCGGGCTGCAGGCCGCCGCCGAGCCGTTCCGCACCTTCATGGCGGCCAACACGCGGGAAGCCGACATCGCGCTGTTCCTCGACCTGGGCAACCTGCCGCCGGTGACCGCGGCCAACCAGACGCCCTGGCGCGCCCTCGTCCCCGCCTTCATGGTCGGCGAGCTGCGCCGCGCCTTCGAGATCGGCTTCCTAATCTTCCTGCCCTTCCTGATCATCGACATCGTCGTGGCCAGCGTGCTGATGGGCCTCGGCATGATGATGCTGCCGCCCAACGCCATCTCGCTGCCCTTCAAGCTGATCTTCTTCGTCCTGGTCGATGGCTGGCGGCTGGTGGCCGGCAGCCTGGTGCAAGGATTTGCCGCCGGTGGTTGACCCGATGCCCCCCCTCCGGGTGAACCCCCGCGTTAATTTCCCGGTTAACGAACTGGCGATGTTCGGCTGCGCAGGCTGCGCCATGGCCGTGCCCGCCTCCAGGATCAGAACGATGTCGCCCGCGACTCCATGGCCGCAGCCGGCACACACCGCCGCCCTCCGCGCCCGCCCCGCGATGGGACGGGAGGGCTGATGTCGCAACCGACCCTGCCC
>NZ_CACSJM010000161.1 GCF_902706185.1 Roseomonas sp. 18066
GGGCTGGGGGGCCCCGGTCTCCGCCGAAAGAGGTGGGCGTGGTGGGGTGGAAAGCGAAGGCGGCCGCTTACCAGCGGCCGTAGGAGCCCATGCTCAGCGTGCTGCGCTCGCCATAGCTGTTCCAGGCGGCCTGGCTTTCGACGCGGTCGGCATGGGCGGCGTCGTCACGGGCGCGGTCGGCGGCAAGGGCAGCGACGCGGCGCTCGGAAACCAAATCCTTGGCAATCTGCTTACGGAAGAACATGGCGACCTCCTGCTTCTGCGCCATATTTGCGGCAGGCCGACGCCATAATCCAGACACAAAATCGCCAGGGCGGCACATTTTCGCCTTATTTCCGCCTTGATTGCGGCCGGCCTCGCGGTTGCGCCCAAGGAAAACAGGCAGTTCCGGGCGCCAAGCGCAGGCTTGGCCATGCAGAAAAACCCCAATCCAGGCACGCTTCCGGCAAGAGAAACCGTGCCGCGTGTCCAAGCTGCCGGCGATTCGACTTGATCGAGGCGGGGAAGGGGACTTGGCTGTGTCTTCGCCAGCGGGCGGCCTTCCCGGCGTGGCCTTGGCCATGTCTGGGGCGGGGTCGGGATGCCGGGCGAAATGCTTGATCAATCATTGCGGTGACGACAGGGAGCCGGGCGCGCCGGAAAAATGGCAAGGCTGTGGCTGGTCACGGAGCGCTGCCACATTTGCGCCACCCGGTATCGGCGAAGTCCCGGCCCGCCGCCGATCCGGCGGTAAAAGCAAAGCCCAAGCCAACAGCAGAAAACCGGCGAGGGCAGGGCCCGTCCGGTTGGTGCAGCTTCTTCGGTTTTACTGGGAGGGGGTGGCTGGGGAACCTGGATTCGAACCAAGACTGCCCGAGTCAGAGTCGGGAGTTCTACCGTTAAACTATTCCCCAACGGCGTGGGCGGGGGAATAGCACCGGGTCCGGGGGCTTGCAAGGGGGCGGATCGAAGGTTTCGCATCGCGGGATAAAATTGCTTGCCCCGGGCCCCCCGCGGCCCAATCATACAGAAGCCCCCCGAAAGCCGCCCCTGCCCAGGCCGCGCGGGAAAGGCCCGAAACCATGCCAGATATTGTGTCGAACCCTGCCGTCGCCTCGTCCAGCCTCCTTTCGGGGGCCTCGCATGGTGCCTTCGCCGCCATCGACCTCGGCACCAACAATTGCCGGCTGCTGGTCGGCACCCCCACCCAGGCCGGCTCCTTCCGCGTGCTCGACAGCTACAGCCGCGTCGTCCGCCTGGGCGAGGGGCTGATCACCGAGGGCCGGCTGTCCGACACCGCCATGGACCGCGCCATGGTCGCGCTGCAGGCCTGCGCGCAGAAGCTGCTGCGCCGCCCGTTGAAGCGCCTGGTCGCCGTCACCACCGAGGCCTGCCGCCGCGCCGCCAATGGCGCCGCCTTCGTCGCCCGCGTCCAGGAAGCCACCGGCCTGCCGATCCGCATCATCTCGGCGCGGGAGGAGGCGGAGCTGGCGATGGAATCCTGCGCCCCCCTGCTGCGCCCGCAGGACCGCCGCGGCCTGCTCTTTGATATTGGCGGCGGCAGCACCGAGATCGCCTGGATCCGCGGCGCCGGCGACAACAGCCAGGGCCGCGCCGAGCTGATCGGCTATATCTCTCTGCCCTTCGGCGTCGTCACCCTGGCCGAGCGCATGGGCCAGGGCTGCTACACCCTGGAAGGCTTCGACCGCGTCGTCGACGAGGTGGCCGAGCAGCTGGCCTGCTTCGACCGCGTCCACAGCATCGGCCGCGAGATCCGCGATGGCGGCGTGCGGCTGATGGGCACCAGCGGCACGGTGACCACGCTGGCCGGCGTCGCGCTGTCGCTGCCCCGCTATTCCCGCCCGCTGATCGATGGCCGCGTGCTGCCCTGCGAGGATGCCGACCAGGCGCTGCGCGACCTGTTCACCCTGGGGCGGGAAGGGCTGCGCCAGCATCCCTGCGTCGGCCCCGAGCGCGCCGACTTCGTGCTGCCGGGCTGCGCCATCTATGCGGCGATCCGGCGGGTCTGGCCGTCCTCCTGCGTGACGGTCGCGGATCGCGGGCTGCGCGAAGGGATGCTATTGCGCATGATGCGCCAGGATCGCAGCCCGCCGAAGCGGAGCAGCCCGCCCTGGCGCGCCGCCAGCCAGCCGGCGCCCTGACGCCTTAGTTTACGGGAAGACCAGAAGTGAAATCGCCGACCGACGGGGCGCGTGGCCTGACCACGCGGCTGCGCACCGCCAAGGGCCGCACCACCGCCAGCCAGAAATGGCTGGAACGCCAGCTGAACGACCCCTACGTCCGCGCCGCCAAGGCCGCCGGCTGGCGGTCGCGCGCCGCCTTCAAGATCATCGAGCTGGACGAGAAGTACAAGCTGTTCCGCCCCGGCCAGCGGGTGGTCGACCTGGGCGCCGCGCCCGGCGGCTGGACCCAGGTGGCGGTGCAGCGCGTCGGCGACCGCGGCAAGGTGGTGGGGCTGGACCTGCTGCCGATGGATGTGATCCCCGGCGCCACCCTGCTGCAGGGCGATTTCGAGGATGCGGCGGTGGAGCAGGAGGTGCTGGCCGCGCTGGACGGCCCGGCCGACCTGGTGCTGTCGGACATGGCGCCCAACACCACGGGCCACAACGCGACCGACCACCTGCGCATCCTGAATCTGATCGAGCTGGCGCTGCATTTCGGCGCCAAGGTGCTGGTGCCGGGCGGGGCCTTCGTCGCCAAGGTGTTCCAGGGCGGCACCGAGCGCGACATGCTGAACTGGCTGAAGCGCGACTTCGCCTCGGTGAAGCACGCCAAGCCGCCGGCCAGCCGCAAGGACAGCGCGGAGATGTATGTGGTGGCGCAGGGGTATCGGGGCGAGAAGCCTTGAAGGCCAGGGGAATGAATTCCCCTTTTCTTTCGGACTGCCGTGTCCATGTGGCGACGGGACGTGAAACGGCCCAGCCAGGGCGCGACCTTTGAGTTGGCGCCATTGTATTGAATGGCGCCCCGCCGCGATGCCCTGGTGTGGCTGCCGCAGAAGGCGCTGCCCCCGAAACGGCCGGTGACCAGAAAGAAGATGGGGGTTTGGGGGAATTCATTCCCCCAATCTTTTCCTTGTCTGAAAATTCTCCCTCCAAATCTCTTGTCCCCACGCAACCCAGCATCCCGCGCAGGACGCTTGCGGGGTGGGGCGATTCTGCGATAGGGGGACGCGCCAAGGCTGCGGAACGCGCCTCAGAAGTTCTGCGAAAGGCTCCTGCCATGGCACCCGACACCATCCCGACCGACGGCCCCGCCCAGCGCGGCGCCGCGCCGCGTCGTACCCTCATCGCCGAGGCCTATGCCTTCGACGATGTCCTGCTGGTCCCGGCCTATTCGACGGTCCTGCCCAACCAGACCGACACCCGCACCCGGCTGACGCGGGAGATCACCCTGAACATGCCGGTGATTTCCGCCGCCATGGACACGGTGACCGAGGGTCCGATGGCCATTGCCATGGCCCAGGCCGGTGGCATCGGCGTGATCCACAAGAACCTGACCGCCGAGCAGCAGGCGGCCGCCGTCCGCCAGGTGAAGAAGTTCGAGAGCGGCATGGTGGTGAACCCCGTCACCATCCATCCCGACCAGACCCTGGCCGAGGCCCAGGCCCTGATGGCCGCGCACCGCATCAGCGGCATCCCCGTGGTCGAGCGCGACAGCAAGCGCCTGGTCGGCATCCTGACCTATCGCGACGTGCGCTTCGCCACCGACCCCAATATCCGCGTCTATGAGCTGATGACGCGCGAGGGCCTGGTCACCGTCACCGGCGACGTCTCGGCCGAGAAGGCGCGCTCGCTGCTGCACAAGCACCGCATCGAGAAGCTGCTGGTGGTCGACGACGCCTATCGCTGCATCGGCCTGATCACCGTCAAGGACATGGACAAGGCCCAGGCCAATCCGAACGCCGCCAAGGATGCGATGGGCCGGCTGCGCGCCGCCGCCGCCACCGGCACCGGCGAGGACGGCTTCCACCGCGCCGAGCTGCTGATCGCCGCCGAGGTCGATGTCATCGTCGTAGACACCGCGCATGGCCATTCGGCCGGCGTGCTGAAGTCGGTGGAGCGGATCAAGCGCCTGTCCAACAGCGTCCAGGTCATCGCCGGCAATGTGGCGACCCCGGAGGCCGCCATCGCCCTGGTCGAGGCTGGCGCGGATGCGGTGAAGATCGGCATCGGCCCGGGCTCGATCTGCACCACGCGGATCGTCGCCGGCGTCGGCGTGCCGCAGCTGACCGCGGTCATGGAAAGCGCCGCCGCCGCGCATGAGAAGGGCGTGCCCGCCATCGCCGATGGCGGCGTCCGCTCCTCGGGCGACCTGGCCAAGGCGATCGCGGCCGGCGCCGACTGCGTCATGATGGGCAGCATGTTCGCCGGCACCGACGAGGCCCCGGGCGAGGTTTTCCTCTATCAGGGCCGTTCCTATAAGTCCTATCGCGGCATGGGCTCGCTCGGCGCCATGGCGCGCGGCTCGGCCGACCGCTACTTCCAGGCCGAGGTGCAGGACAGCCTGAAATTCGTGCCCGAGGGCATCGAGGGCCGCGTCGGCTACAAGGGCCCGGTCGGCAATGTCATCCACCAGCTGGTGGGCGGGCTGCGCTCGGCGATGGGCTATACCGGCAACGCCACCATCGCCGACATGCAGCAGAACTGCACCTTCCGCCGCATCACCGGCGCCGGCCTGCGCGAGTCCCATGTCCATGACGTGGCGATCACCCGCGAGGCGCCGAACTACCGCCAGGAGGGCTGAGGCCCTTCGCCGGGCGGCCTCGCCCGGCTTTCCTTCCGCGCGGCCCCGGTCTTCCGGCCGGGGCCGCGCCTTTTTTGCCTTCGCCCTGCAGGATGCCCCGCCCATGACCCCTTCCGCCCGGATCGCCGCCACGGTGGCGCTGCTGGCCGAGGTGGCGGCCACCCCGCGCCGCCCGGCCGATGCCACCGCCAACGGCTTCTTCCGCGAGCGCCGCTATATCGGCAGCGGCGACCGCCGCGCCGTGGCCGAGCGCGCCTGGAGCGTGCTGCGGCAGAAGCTGCGGCTGGACTGGCACCTGGCGCAGCACCACCTGCCGCCGACGCCGCGGCTGCTGATCATGGCGCATCTGCTGCTGGTCGAACGCTGGACGATGGATGGCGTGCTGCAGGGCTTCCCCGGCGGCCGCTTCAACGCCGGCCCGCCCGATCCGGGCGAGATGGCGTTGATCCAGGCGTTGGCCGGCAAGCCGCTGTCGGAAGACAGCCAGCCGGAGGCGCCGCGCTTCAACCTGCCCGACTGGGCGCTGGAGGGCTTCCGCGCCCGCTTCGGCGAGGAATTGCCGGCCGCCGCCGCCGCCATGGACCAGGCGGCGCCGCTGGACCTGCGCGCCAACCTGCTGCGCGGCACCGTCGAGCAGGCCGCCGCGGCGCTGGCCGCCGAGGGCATCCCGACCGAGCGCATGGCTTTTTCTCCGTGGGGCCTGCGCATCCCTGATCGCCGGCCGATCCTGGCGACCAAGGCTTTCACCGACGGGCTGATCGAGATCCAGGACGAGGGCAGCCAGCTGATCGCCCTGCTGACCGGGGCCAAGCCGGGCATGCGCTTCGCCGATTACTGCGCTGGCGCGGCGGGCAAGACCCTGGCGGTGGCGGCGATGATGGGCAATCGCGGGCGGATCGTGGCCTGCGATGTTTCCTCGGTCCGGCTGGAGGGCGCGGTCAAGCGCCTGCGCCGCGCCGGCGTCGACAATGCCGAGCGCCACCTGCTGGTGGCCGGCGACCGCTGGGTGAAGCGCCGCGCCGGGCAGTTCGACCGGGTGCTGGTCGACGCCCCCTGCAGCGGCACCGGCACCTGGCGGCGCAATCCGGATGCCCGCAGCCGCACCACGGCGCGCGACCTGGCGGAATTGGTCACCAAGCAGCGAGAAATCCTCGATCACGTCGCAGAGCTGGTGCGCCCGGGCGGAAGGCTGGTCTACGCTACCTGTTCGGTGCTGCCCGACGAGGACGGGTCCCAGGTGGAGGCTTTCCTGGCGCGCCATGCCGATTACGAAGCCGTCCCCCTGGCCGAGGCCTGGGCGGAGGCGGCTTCCGGCATGCCGCAGGAACTGCCGCCGCCGCCGGGTCCCGGCCCCTGGATGGAGCTGGCGCCGCACAGCCATGGCACGGACGGCTTCTTCGCCGCCGTGCTGCGTCGGAAGCAGTAGCCGCCCCCCGGATCCGCCGGCGGGAGGCCGCCGGGGAAAGAGGGGGGAGCCAGGCGTCGATGCTCAACATCCGACGGGCGCTCCCGGCCGATGCCCCGGCGATCGCCGCCGTGCATGTCGCCGCCTGGCGCAGCGCCTATGCCGGGCTGCTGCCCGACCTCTACCTCGCCGGCCTGTCCGAGGCGCGGCTGGCGGCCTTCTACCGCCGCAGCCTGGTCGAGCGCCGCGATGGCGAGGCGCTGTTCGTCGCCGTCGCCCGCGACCAGCCGGAGGGGCCGGGCCAGGTGGTGGGCTTCGCCTCCGGCGGCAAGGCGCGCCGCCACGAGCTGGCGGAAGGCGAGATCGCCACCCTCTATGTCCTGGACGACTGGCGCGACCAGGGCCTCGGCCGCCGGCTGCTGCGCGCCGCGGCGGCGCATCTGGCGGCGATCGGCTGCCATTCGGCGATGCTCTGGGTGCTGAGCGAGAATCCGGCCCGCTGGTTCTACCAGCACCTGGGCGGCCGGCGGGTCGCCGTGTCGCAGACCCGGGTCGGCGGCGAGGCGGTGGAGCAGACGGCGATTCTGTGGGACCCCATCGCCCTGCTGCTGGCCGCCACCATCCGCGCCTGACGCCTGCCGCGGCAGGTCTCCTACGGGGCTTGCCGCCGGCCCCTGGCGGGCCTGCCACGCGCCGTGGCGCGGCCCTTCGGCCTGGCCCAGGCCGAGCACAAGCTGTGGCATAAAAGACGCACCGAATTGAAGCTTTTCCGCCACACCCCCCGTTGCGGTTGACGCCGGCCGGGCATCCCGGTTTTGTTGAAATCAGAAGGGGTTGCAGGGAGTCTCACTGCCATGGGCCGCGCTCGGACATGAATACCATCACGCGCGCGCAACTGGCCGAGGCCATCTATGCCCAGGTCGGTCTGTCGCGCAACGAAAGTGCCGCATTGCTGGAAGACGTGCTGGAGCGCGTCTCCGCCGCCCTCGAGGCCGGGCGGCCGGTGAAGATCTCGGCTTTCGGGACCTTTTCCGTGCGGCAGAAGGGCATGCGCGTCGGGCGCAATCCGAAGACCGGCATCGAGGTGCCGATCATGCCGCGCCGCGTTCTCTCCTTCCGCCCCAGCCAGGTGCTGAAAGCCCGGCTGAACGGCGAGACGGTCGCCGACGACGAGGATTGACCCGCGCCATGCCGGCGACGATCGGACACCGATCGCGCGCCGGCACGGCCGGCAGGCCAGGGTGTGAGCGATGAATGACGGGGTGCCTTCGATGGTTGACGATGCGGAGGCCTCCGGCCGCCCACGCAAGGCGCCGACCGCCTTCCGCACCATCAGCGAGGTGGCGGAGGACCTGCAGATCCCGCAGCACGTCCTGCGCTTCTGGGAAACCAAGTTCCCCCAGCTGAAGCCGCTGAAGCGGGGCGGTGGCCGCCGCTACTACCGCCCCGAGGATATCGCGCTGCTGCGCCGCATCGGCGACCTGCTCTATACCCAGGGCTATACCATCAAGGGCGTGCAGCGGCTGCTGCGCGACAATGGCGCCGAGCTGCCGGAGGCGGCCGAGGCCGCGCCCGACTCCGAGGAGCCCGAGGCGGCGCTGCCCGAGGCCGGCCAGGGGGCGCTGAAGCGCGCCATCGCCGAGCTGGAGGAGCTGGCCGCGGAGCTGCGCGCGCTGGCGACCCTGCAGCCCCGGCTTGGATAGGACGCGGCGTCAAAAGGCCGGGGATTAAGTCGCGATCCCGCCAAGCAGGGGGGTTGAGGGGCAGCCGCCCCGATGCTATTGCCCCGCTCACCGGAGCGTAGCGCAGTCTGGTAGCGCACCAGTCTGGGGGACTGGGGGTCGTGGGTTCGAATCCCGCCGCTCCGACCAAAATACCCCACGAAAACGGCCCTGCATCGCCTGATGCAGGGCCGTTTCTCGTTGTGCGCGGGCGGCATGTCCGGCGCGGTTCACCTGGTAGGATCAACCCGGCTCGGCGGCCTCGCTGTCGGTGCGCTCCAGCACCACGGCGACGGCAGCCGCCAGCTCGCTGCGGCGATAGGGCTTGCGCAGCACCGCCGCCGCCTGGCCGGCCAGCCCGTCATGCGTCTCGTAGCCGGTGATGAAGACATAGGGCACGCCGAAGGCGGCCAGCCGCTCGGCGATCGGGAAGATCTCGGTGCCGCCCAGCTTCACGTCCAGCACCGCGGCGCTGAGCTGGGCCGAGACCAGCGGCATCGCCTCGGCCGGGCTGCGCGCCGGGCCCACCACGATGCAGCCGAGCTCGCGCAGCAGATGCGCCGCCTCCATGGCCAGCAGCGCCTCGTCCTCCACCAGCAGCACGCGCGGGGCGGGGCCGACCGAGAGCGAGGTCATGGCGCTGCCCTGCGGCTCGGGCGGGGCGACCCCCTCGGCCGCGCCCTCCGGCTGGTGGCCCATCAGCGGCAAAGTGTGGCGCGCCGGCAGCCGCAGCGTCAGCCGCAGCCCGGCGGTGCGCCATTCGACATGCAGCCCGCCGCCCAGCTGCCGCTCGGCCAGCTGGCGGATCAGCCGGCCGCCGAAATGCTGCTGTACCGGCGGCACCAGCAGCGGCGGCCCGCCGCGCTCGCTCCAGACCAGGCGCAGGCTGGCATCGCCCTCCGGCCGTTCCCATTCCAGCACGACATGGCCGTCGGCGGTGCTCAGCGCGCCGTGCTTGACCGCATTGGTTGCCAGCTCATGCAGCAGCATGGCCAGCGGCTGCACCGCGGTGGCCGCCAGCCGGATCGCCGGCCCTTCCAGCACCACGCGCCCGGCATGGGCGGCGAGCTCGCTCTCGGCCACCGCCCGCAGCGAGGCGCCGTCCCAGGATTCGCGCGCCAGCAGCGAATGGGCGCGCGCCATGGCGGCGATGCGGCCCTCGGCGCTGGCGGCGAAATTGGCCGGCGGCACGTCGCGCGGGGCGAGCCGCACCAGCGACAGGGCGACGGCCAGGGCGTTCTTGGCGCGGTGGTCGACTTCCCGCATCAGCAGCGCCTGGCGCGCCTCGCTCTCGCGCTTGGCGACGGCGCGCAGATGCAGCGCCTCGCCGACCCGCTGCAGGCCGAGCCGGGCATGCGCCACCTCGCGGATCAGCGGCGCGGCGCGCGACGGCGGCGGCGCCTCGGCCAGGGCGACGGCGGCGGCGTCGCGGCCCAGCCCCTCGACCTCCTGGCCCAGGCGGCGGCCGAAGCGCAGCGCCAGCAGCGCCGGCAGGCCGAGCGCCGCCAGCCCGCCGATCGCCGCCAGGGCCAGCGCCCGCCATTGCGGCATGTCGACCTCGGCGCGGGGGGCGGCATAGGCGACGCTCCAGGGCACGGTGCCCAGGCGGCGGATGGCGCCATAGACATGATTGCCGCCGCGCGTCTCGGCGGTCAGCATCGCGGCGGTGGCGCCGCGCGTCGCCTGGAAGTCCAGCACCGGCTGGCTGGCCGGGCGGCCGAGGAAGCGCGGCGTGTCGCCGGAATGGGCGACCACGGCGCCGCCGCGGTCGATCACGGTCGCGGCCCAGCCGGGCGGCGGCTGCTGCTCGGCCAGCACCTCGGCGATGCGCTGCGGCTGCAGCACGGCGACCAGCACCGCCACCACCTGCTGCTGCCGCAGCACCGGCAGGCTGAGGGCGATGCGCCAGGCCGGGTTCTCGGCGCTGCGATACAGGTCGGAGACGCGCGGCCGGCGCTGCTGCAGGATGCGCGCCCAGATCTGCGCGAAGTCATGCGACGGGCTTTCGGCCTGGCGGGCATATTCCAGCCGCTCGACCGTCGACAGGGCGGCGCCGGCGGGGCGGGCGGTGTTCATCACCTGGCGCGGCGATTGCGGGTCGGGCAGCAGCAGCACCAGCTGGCGCAGCCCGCTGGTGGGCCGGTCGAGCAGCGCCTCGGCCTGGGCGCGGAAGCCGCCCGCCGCCTCGCCATTGCCCTCGTCCAGCAGCGCCGCATCCAGCATCGGCGAGGTCGCCAGCGCGTCCAGCGCGGCGATGCCGGCGCGCAGCTCGCGGTCGACGGCCAGCTGCAGGGCGCGGCTGGTATGCTCCATGCCGCGCAGCACCTCGGCGCGCTGCTCATGCGCGGTCCAGAAGGCCAGGGCCGCGGCCAGCAGCACCAGCGGCAGGGTGACCGACAGCACCAGCCGCAGCAGCTGCATGCGGAAGCGCGGCGGCCGGCGGACCCGGCGGGCCGGCCGTGCGGGGGCCGCATCGTCCCGCGGCGTGGCGAAACGCGGTCCGGCGAAGCCCGGGCCAGCCGCGCCCGCGGCCGCCGTGCTTGCCTTGTCGGAGCCAGGCATCATCCGGTTTGTGGTCCCAGTGTCCATCGCTCCCGCGCGCCGATGAGAAGTGGGGGAACTGGCGCGCGTGAGACAACTTTACCGCGAGCGGAGGCCAAGCGTGCTTAACGTTACGGAGATTTTTCTGGCGGGCGTAAGATTTTCATTGGGCGTAAATTCCGCGACGGCGTCCCAGGGGGCCGGACTGCAACGTGTTCGTTTCGTATCTGTAACTTCGCAGCATGGCCGGCAGGGCGGCTGCAGCCCTGGGTTGTGGGCCGCGCAGCAAAAAGGGCCCCGGCGCGATGCCGGGGCCCTATGGCTCTGGCCGGGTTGTCTGGAAGCGGTCAGGCCATGTTGATCATGATGGTCTTCTTGTGGGTGAAGTGCTCCAGCATCGATTCCAGGCTGGCTTCCTTGCCCAGGCCCGAGGCCTTGACGCCGCCATAGGAAAGGTTGGGCTGCACCACCAGGTTCTGGTTGACCTGCACCAGCCCGGCCTCGATGCGATGGGCGAAGCTCATCGCGATCTTCAGGTTGTTGGTCCACAGGCTGGCGGCCAGGCCGAACTCGGTGTCGTTGGCCTCGGCCAGCACGTCCTCCGCATCGTCGAAGGGGAAGATGCAGGTGACCGGGCCGAAGATCTCCTCGCGGACCAGCCGGCTCTCCTTGGTCAGCCCGGTGAAGATGTGGGGCTGGATGAACAGGCCCTTCTTCAGCGCGGCGTCGTCCGGCATGGCCGAGCAGGCGCGGCCGGTGGCGCCGGCGGTGGCCTTCCCCTCATCGATGAAGGTCTTCACCTTCTCGAACTGGCCGGGCGAGATGATGGTGCCGATATCGGTCTTCTCGTCCAGCGGGTCGCCCATGACCATGGCGTCGACGCGCTTGGCCATCTCGGCGACGAAGCGGTCGAAGATCGGGCGTTCCACGAAGATGCGGCTGGCGGCGGTGCAGCTCTGCCCCTGGCGGGTGAAGCGCATCGAGGTCAGCGCGCCGGCCACCGTCTTCTCGAAGTCGCAGTCGGCGAAGACGATCATCGGCGACTTGCCGCCGAGCTCCAGCGTCACCGGGATCAGCTTCTCCGCCGCGGCGCGGTAGATGATCTTGCCGGTCTCGACGCTGCCGGTGAAGGTCACCTTCTTCACCAGCGGATGGGCGACCAGCGGCGCGCCGCATTCCGGGCCCTGGCCGGACAGGATGTTGAACACGCCGGCCGGCAGCACGCGGTTCATCAGCTCCGCGATGCGCAGCACCGCCAGCGGCGCCTCTTCCGCCGACTTCACCACCACCGCGTTGCCGGCGACGAGGGCGGGCGCGACCTTCAGCGCCAGCAGCATCATCGGGATGTTCCAGGGGATGATGGCGCCCACCACCCCCAGCGGCTCGCGCAGCGTGAAGTTCAGCACCTCGGGGCCGAAGGGCACGTGCTCGCCCTTGATCTCGCCGCCCAGGCCGCCGAAGAACTCGAAGATATCGGCGACGTTGTTGGCCTCGACCCGGCTTTCGGTGCGCAGCGCCTTGCCGGTCTCCAGCGCCACCAGCCGCGCCAGCTCCTCGACATGGGTGCGGATCAGCTGCGCCGCCTGGTGCACCAGCGCGCCGCGCTTGCGGGCCGGGACGCGGGCCCATTCCTTCTGGGCGCGGGCGGCGTCCGTCACCGCGGCCTCGACATCGGCGGCATCGCCATCGGCCGCCTCGGCCACCGTCTCGCCGGTCGCCGGATTGACCACGGCGAAGGTCCTGCCGTGCTTCGCCGGGGCGAAGCGGCCGCCGATGAAATGCAGGCCGGACAGGGCGCGGGCCAGGGCCTGCGGATCGTGGCTCGGGGCGTCGGGCGTGGGCGAGGGGCGGTCGAGCATGGGGCGGCG
>NZ_CACSJM010000162.1 GCF_902706185.1 Roseomonas sp. 18066
CCCTGGACCCCCGCCGGGGGGACAGTGTCCCCCCGGACCCCGACATCAATATAAATCGTCGAAAAACCGGCGCTCGAGCGCGACGGCCCGGCCGAACAACGCCGCGCAGGCAGACGCCTCGTCAACACCGACCCGGTCGAGCTCGCCCCGCAGCCAGCCCACGAACTCGGCAAAATACGGATTGGCATGCAGCGTGATCCACTCCGCATGCACGAAATCCCCAGGCAGCGGGCCTTCGACAAGCTCCGCCCAGCTCAGATAGAGCCACTCGGCGACGACCAGCACCGACAGCGCCTGGGCATAGGACCGGCTCTCGGCCGCCTCCCGCATGACCTCCTGGAAGGCCTGCGTCGTCTCCGTCAGCACCGGCGCCACCCGCTCGGCCTCGGGCACCCCCAAACAGTCGAACGACCGCACGAAGTACGTGTTCTCGTCGGACGTGATCATCGCCAGGAACCGCGCCAGCCGCAGCCGGCTGGCAAAGGAATCGGCGCTGGCGATCGCCGCCCCCAGCAGCGCCACGAAGCGGTCGATGAACTGGTAGTCCTGCACCAGGTAGCGCCGCATCACCGCCGGATCGACGCTGCCCGCCGCCAGCTCGGCCACGAAGCGGTGGCGGATCGCCGCCTGCCAGTCGGCGTCATGCGCGGCGCGCAGCCGCTCGGAAAAGCCCTGCTCGGCCATCTTTCTCTCCCCGCTACCGCCCCGGCTTAAGCGCGCGGCGGAGCAGCGTCCAGGCGGCAGGCGCACAGTCAGGGGGTCGCCGAGCGCCACGAATCTGCCTAAGGAAGGGGCCCTGTTCGTCGAGAGGATGCCGCCATGACCAGCTTCGATCTCATCCTGCGCGGGGGAACCTGCGTGCTTCCCTGGGGCGAGGTGGCGGCCGATGTCGGCGTCAGGGCCGGCCGCATCGCGGCCATCGGCAATCTCGGCACGGCGACCGCGCCGGAGGTCATCGACTGCGCCGGGCTGCATGTCCTGCCCGGCCTGATCGACCCGCATGTCCATCTGCGCGACCCCGGCGACCCGGCCGTCGAGACCATCCCGACCGGCACCAAGGCCGCCATCCTGGGCGGCATCACGTCGGTGTTCGACATGCCGAACACCAGCCCCTCCATCACCAGCCAGCCGGCGCTGGAGAAGAAGCGCGCCTATATCCAGGGCCGCTCCTGGTGCGACATCGGCTTCTATATCGGCGCCGGCCAGACCAACATCGCCGAGCTCGGCGCCCTCGAATCCGAGCCCGATGTCTGCGCCATCAAGGTCTTCGCCGGGTCGTCCACCGGCGACCTGCTGATCGGCGACGATGCCAGCCTGGAGCGGGTGATGCGCTCCGGCCGCCGCACCATCGCCTACCACTCCGAGGACGAGCCCCGCCTGCAGGCGCGCAAGCCGCTCTACGCCGCCGGCGGCCCGCACAAGCTGCATGCCGAGTGGCGCGACGTCGAATGCGCCTTCCTCGGCACCCGCCGCCTGATGGCGCTCGCCCGCGAGACCGGCCGCCCGGCCCATATCCTGCACGTCTCGACGGCCGAGGAGCTGGGCTACCTCAAGGATTTCCGCGACGTCGCCACCGTCGAGGTGCTGGTCAACCACCTCAGCCAGACCGACGAGGCCTATGACCGCCTCGGCGGCTACGCGGTGATGAACCCGCCGATCCGCGACCAGCGCCACAAGGACGCCGCCTGGGCGGCCGTCGCCGACGGCACGGTCGATTGCATCGGCTCCGACCACGCCCCGCACAGCCGCGAGGCCAAGGAGCGCCCCTGGCCGGCCACCGCCGCCGGCCTGACCGGCGTGCAGACCCTGGTCCCGCTGATGCTGGACCACGTCAATGCCGGCCGCCTGTCGCTGGCCCGCATGGTCGACCTGATGGCCGCCGGCCCCGCCCGCGTCTACGGCGCCGTCGCCAAGGGCCGCCTGGCCGCCGGCTACGACGCCGACTTCACCATCGTCGACCTGAAGAAAAGCCGGGTGATCGAGGAAAGCTGGATCGCCTCGCCCTGCGGCTGGACCCCCTTCGCCGGACAGCGCGTCACCGGCTGGCCGATGATGACCATCATCCGCGGCCAGGTCGCCATGCGCGACGACGAAGTCCAGGGCGAGCCGATCGGGCAGACGGTGAAGTTCCGGTAAGATCAGGAACGGGCAGGCCAGGGGAATGAATTCCCCTGGACCCCTTCTTTTTTCTGATCCCCAGCCGTTTGGGGACCTTCGCATCAATACGTGCGACATCCGGGCAGCACGGCGGGGCGCATCATTAGTGGTCCCTCGCAGGTCGTTCTATCGCTGGGCCGTTTCACGTACTGTCGTCACGTGGACATGGCAATCAGACAGAAATTCCTGGCCCTTAACGCGGCGCTTCCCTCCGGCTATGGTCCGCGCCGCTTTTCACGCCGCTTTGGAGCTGGAACCGGACCTTGCCGGATATCTTTGACGAAGTGCAGGAGGAGCTGCGGGCCGAGCGGGCCCGGCGGCTGGGCATGCGGTATGGCGGCCTGCTCGCGGGCATCGCCCTGGCGGCGGTGATCGGCATTGGCGGCTGGCAGGGCTGGCGCTGGCACCAGGACCGTCAGGCCCTGGCGGCGGCGGCCACCTATCTCGAGCTCAACCGCACCACCGAGGCGCAGGGCGCCGACCTGAAGGCGGCCGGGGCCGGCTTCGCCACGCTCGGCGAGCAGAGCCCGGCCGGCTACCGGCTGCTGGCCGACATGCGGGCTGCAGCACTCCGCGCCGAGACCGGCGACCGGGATGGCGCGCTGGCCTTGTGGAACCGGGTGTCCGCCGATGGCGCGGTGCCGCAGATCTATCGCGACCTGGCCAGCCTGATGTGGGCGCTGCACGGCATCGACACGCAGGATCCGGCGGTGCTGGCGGCGCGGCTCGGCCCGCTGGCGCAGCCGGGCAATGCCTGGCGCGCCTCGGCGCGGGAGCTGCAGGCGCTGCTGGCGCTGCGCCAGGGCAACAAGACGGAGGCGAAGCGCGACCTCGAGGCGCTCGCTGCCGATGTCACCGCGCCGCGTGGCCTGCGCGACCGCGCCGGCCGTCTCGCCGCAGGATTGGGGGTCTGATGCAGGGCAGTAAAGTCTGGACACGCCGCGCCACGTTGCTGGGCGGGGCGGGTCTGCTGAGCGGCTGCGGCCTGCTCGACATCTTCGGCGAGAGCAAGGACCGCCTGCCGGGCGTCCGCCGCTCGATCCTGGCGACGCAGCGCGCGCTGGTGCCGGACGACGCGCTGGCCAGCCAGCCGCTGACCCTGCCGGCGCCTGCCGCACGGTCGGAATGGCCGCAGCCGGGCGGTGGCGCCACGCATGACGCCGGGCACAACGCGCTGGGCACCGGCCTGCGCGAGGCCTGGCGGTCTTCCGTCGGCACCGGCAGCGCCTATCGCCGCCGCATCACCGCGGGTCCCGTCATCGCCCAGGGCACGGTCTACGCGGCCGATGCCTATGGCGTGGTCTCGGCCTACGACCTGGCCGCGGGCGGCCGTCGCTGGCGCTTCGACACCCGGCCCGAGGATGACAGCACCGGCGCCGTCGGCGCCGGCTGCGCCTTCGCCGACAACACGCTGTATGTCGCGACCGGCATGGCCGAGCTGCTGGCGCTCGACCCTGGCAACGGCACGCCGCGCTGGCGCGTCAAGCTGCCGGGCCCGACCCGCGGCGCGCCGACGGTGGCCAATGGCCGCGTCTTCGTCTCCGGCATCGAGAACCAGTTGTTCGCGGTCTCGGCCGTGGACGGCAAGCGGCTGTGGAACCACCGGGCGCAGCCGGCCTCGGCCGTGCCGCTCGGCCTGCCGGGCCCGGCGGTCTCGGACGACTTCCTGGTCGCCGGCTTCCCCTCGGGCGAGCTGCTGGCGATGCGCCCCGAGGATGGCCGCGTGCTGTGGAGCGAGAGCCTGGCCGGCCAGGGCCGCGGCGGGCTCGGCGACATCGCCGGCATCCGCGGCCTGCCGGTGATCCATGACGGGCGGGTCTATGCCATGGGCATGGGCGGCACCTCGATGGCGGTCGACCTGCGCTCCGGCCGCCGGCTGTGGGAACGCGAGATCGGCGGCACCGAGTCGCCGGTGGCCGCCGGGGACTGGCTGTTCCTGATCGGCAGCAGCGGCGACCTGATCGCGCTGGCGCGCGAGACCGGCCGGATCCGCTGGATCTCCGAGCTCAACGCCCCGCCGGAAGGCAAGGAGAAGAACGAGGAGCCGGCGACCTTCGGCACCCCGGTGCTGGCCGGTGGCCAGCTGATCCTGCCGTCGAGCAAAAGCGAGGCGCTGCTGATCGACCTGCAGACCGGCAAGCCCGCCGGCCGGCTGCGGCTGCCGGGCAGCACCACCCTGCCGGCGGCGGTGGCCGAGGGCACGCTGGTGCTGCTGACCGATGGCGGCGACCTGGTGGCCTTCCGCGGCGCCTGATTCCCGCCTGCTCCGCCCCGGCCGGTGGCCGGGGCGGCGCAAGCTGGGCTTCCATGCGAAGCATTCTGTTTCGCCCCGGCGCGATCTGCTTTAAAGCGCGCCCATCATGCTGCCCCGTATCGCCATCATCGGCCGCCCCAATGTGGGCAAGTCCACGCTCTTCAACCGCCTGGTTGGGCGCAAGCTCGCCATCGTGGACAACACGCCGGGCGTCACCCGCGACCGCAAGGAGACGGAAGCCCGGCTCGGCGGGCGCAACGTCATGCTGCTGGACACGGCCGGGCTCGAGGAAGCCCCGCCCGAGACCGTCGCCGGCCGCATGCGCGCCAGCTCGGAAATCGCCATCCGCCAGGCGGATCTGGTGCTGTTCGTCATCGACGCCCGTGCCGGCATCACCCCCTCCGACCGCGCCTTCGCCGCCTGGCTGCGCCGCCAGCCCGCGCCGGTGCTGCTGGTCGCCAACAAGACCGAGGGCCGCGGCGGCGGCATGGCGGCCTACGAGGCCTATGAGCTGGGCCTGGGCGACCCCGTCGCGGTTTCCGCCGAGCATGGCGAGGGCATCGCCGACCTCCACACCATGGCCGCCGAGCTGCTGCCGGAGGAGGAGGACGAGGATGCGCGCGACCGCAACCGTCCGCTGCGCATGGCCATCGTCGGCCGCCCGAATGCCGGCAAGTCGACCTTGCTGAACACGCTGCTGGGCGAGGACCGGATGATCACCGGCCCCGAGCCCGGCCTGACCCGCGACGCGGTGGCCGTCGAATGGTCCGACGACGAGGGCAAGGTGCGGCTGGTCGACACCGCCGGCATGCGCAAGAAGGCCCGCATCATCGAGAATCTCGAGCAGATGTCGGTGGGCTCGACCATCGCCGCCCTGAAGGAGGCGGAGATCGCCGTGCTGGTGCTGGACGGGCTGCTCGGCATGGACGAGCAGGACCTGCGCATCGCGCGCCTGGCCGAGCGCGAGGGCCGCGCCGTGGTCATCGCCATGAACAAGTGGGACGCCATCGAGGACCGCCCGGCCGCCCGCCGCGCGCTGAACGACGTGCTGACCGCCTCGCTGGCGCAGCTGAAGGGCGTCGGCGTCGTCACCCTGTCGGCGATCACCGGCAAGGGCGTCGACAAGCTGATGCCGCTGGTGCGCCAGACCATGGAGCGCTGGAACCGCCGCATCCCGACCGGCGAGCTGAACCGCTGGTTCGAGGCGGCGGTGGCCAAGCACACCCCGCCGCTGGCCGATGGCCGCCGCATCAAGCTGCGCTACGCCACCATGCCGAAGGCGCGGCCGCCGACCATCGCCATCTTCGGCCCGCGCGCCGAGGACCTGCCGGAGGATTACCGGCGCTACCTGGTGAACAGCTTCCGCGAGACCTTCGACATGCCGGGCGTGCCGGTCCGCCTGCATGCGCGCGGCGGCAAGAACCCCTTCGTCGAGGATTGATCTTCCTGACCGCGCCCCAGGCAGGTCCCTCGCCGGCTGCCTGCCGGCGCCGCCGCCTGGGGCGCCGGGGCCGCTGGCTGGCGCCGCTGCTGGCGGCGCTGGCCATGGCCTTGCTGGCGCTGGCTTCGGGCAAGCTGTTGCGCTTCCTGCTGGCGGGCAGCGGGCATGACATCGGCACCGCCATGCTGGCCGGGCTGCCGGCCGCGGTCGCCGTGCTGGCGCTGGTCGGCATCGGCCCCGGCCGGTCGCCGCGGCGGCACGGGGCGGCGCTGCTGGCCGCGGTGCTGCTGGCGGTGCTGGCCTGCGGGCCGATGATGCTGTTCATCACCACCATCGGCGCGCTGCTGGCCTTCGACGAGGCGCGCGACGGCTGGGCGACACTGCAGGAAGACCCGGTCACCGCGCCGGTCAGCGCCTTCCTGGCCGCCTCGGTGGGCGGGCTGCTGGGCGACCTGGTCAGCCTGGTGCTGTATCTCGGCGTCAGCGGCTTCGGCCTGGGCTTCTTCGGCTTCAACGGCTGGGCGGCGCTGCGCGGGCTGCGGCTGCTGCTGCGCGGCCGGCCATCCCCGGCCCCAGCCGCGCCGTGACCCTCGACCATCGCCTGGCGACCTATGGCACCCTGGCCCCCGGCCGGGTGAACCACCACGAGCTGGCCGGGCTGTCGGGCCGGTGGCAGGAAGGGGTGGTGCGCGGCTGGCGGGTGGCCGAGGGCTGGGGCGCCGCGCTGGGCTATCCGGCGCTGGTGCCCGACCCGGCGGGCGGCGCCGTCGCCGTGCAACTGTCCAAATCGTCCGACCTGCCGGCGCATTGGCCGCGGCTCGATGATTTCGAGGGCGAGGGCTATCGCCGGGTCGAGGTGCCGGTGGAGACCGCGGGCGGCACCCTCCCCGCCTGGATCTACGTCGCCGCCTGAGGCCGCTTCAGCGTGCCGCGAGGTACGAAAAGGTATCGGCGCCGTCGGGCATGACGCCCTCGATATGCCGGCGGTGCCACAGCGCGTAGAACAGCAGGTGCCAGGCGGCGAAGCCTTCGCGCTTGCCGGCGGCGGCCTTGAACAGCGCCACCACCTTCTCCGGCCGCGCCACCTCCATCACCCCGGGCTGCGCCGCCACCAGCGCGCCCAGGCGCTCCCCCTGCGCCCCGATCCAGGCGCCGACGGGAACCGTGAAGCCCTGCTTCGGGCGGTGCGGCTCGGCGGCGGGGAAATGGCGGGACAGCCATTCGCGCAGCAGCCACTTGCCGGCGCGGTTGCGCACCTTCAGCCCGTCCGGCAGGCGGAAGGCGACCTCGGCGATGGCGCTGTCCAGGAAGGGGGTGCGGCCCTCGACGCCATGCGCCATCAGGCAGCGGTCCAGCTTCAGCAGTAGGTCGTTGGGCAGCCAGTCGGCCACATCCAGCGCCTGCGCCGCCATCAGCCGGGTGCGGCCCGGCAGGGCGACGGCGGCCTCGGCGGCGGCGATGCCGTCGCGCCAGCCGGTCGGCGGCTGGCGCAGCACCTGCTCCAGCCGGTCGAAGGCGCCGCGGGTGCGCGGCGCCTTGCCGCCCAGCCACCAGGGCCGCATGGCGGCGCGGTAGCGGCCATAGCCGCCCAGGATCTCGTCGCCGCCCTCGCCGGACAGCACCACCTTGACCTCCTGCCGGGCGCGGCGGGCCAGGAACCAGGTGGGAATGATGGCATAGTCGGCCGCCGGGTCGTCCAGGCCGGCGACGATCTCCGGCAGATGCTTCCAGACTTCCGCCTCGGTCACGGTGATGGTCTCGTGCCGGGCGCCGGCGGCCTTCGCCAGGGCGGCAGCGCGCTCGCGCTCGTCGGCGGCGCCGGGGACGTCGAAGCCAGCGGTATAGGCGCGGACCGGGGCGTCATTGAGCCGCCGCATCATCGCCAGCACGGCCGCGCTGTCGGTGCCGCCCGACAGAAACATGCCGTAGGGGACGTCGCTGCGCTGGTGCAGGTCGACGCTGTCCTGCAGCGCCGCGTCGAAGGCCGCCAGCGCCTCGGCCTCGGTGGTCGGGCGCGGGCCGCCCTCGGGCAGGGCCGAGCGCCGGCGGCGCTCCAGCACGCGGCCATCGGCGATGGCGATGGTCTCGCCCGGCAGCACGCGGCTGATGCCCTCGAAGATGGTCTCGGCGCCGGTGGTGAACTGCATCTGCAGCAGCTCGTGGCGCGCTTCGGCGCGCACCTTCGGCCGCACCAGCCCGGCGGCGATCAGCGCCTGCGGCTCGGAGGCGAAGGCGATGCCCTCGCGCAGCTCGGCGATATAGAGCGGCTTGATGCCGAAGGGGTCGCGCGCCAGCACCAGCTGCCGCGCCGCGCGGTCATGCACGGCCAGGGCATACATGCCGCGCAGCTGCTCGGCGAAGGCCAGGCCGTCGCGGCGGAACAGGTGCAGCGGCGGCTCGCAATCGCTGCCGGTGGCGCAGGCCAGCTGGTTGTCCTGGCGCAGCTCGCGGTAGTTGTAGACCTCGCCATTGCCGACCAGCGCGGCGGGGCCGGCGAAGAGCGGCTGGTCGCCGGTGGCCAGGTCGATGATCGCCAGCCGCGTATGCGCCAGCGCCACCGACCCCGCCACGTGGTGCCCGGCGCCGTCCGGCCCGCGATGGGCCAGCGCCGCGGTCAGCCGCTGCAGGGTCAGCGGGTCCGGCGTGGCGTCGGGGGAGGCCCCCTGCTTCAGGATCAGTCCGGCGATGCCGCACATGCGGGGTTCAGACCTGACCGCCCGGGAGGGGCGCGTTGAGGGGAAGGGATGCCGCGGGCTGCGCCGCCACCGCCGGCTGCGGCGCGACGGCCTGCAGAAAGGCCTGCCAGCGGGCCAGGACGGGGGCCTCGGCGAAATCGGCCAGATAGCCAGCGCGACCGGCGGCGGCCAGGCTGGCGGCGCGCTCCGGGGCGTCGATCAGCCCGGCGATGGCGGCCGACAGCGCCTCGGGGGCTTCCAGCGGCACCAGCAGCCCGTTCTCGCCATCGCGGATCAGCTCGGTCGGGCCCTGAGAGGCCACCGCCACCACGGGCTTGCCCGCGCTCCACGCTTCCAGAACCATGTTGCCCAGCGGCTCATGCCGCGACGAGCAGACAAAAATATCGCAGGCGGCGAGCAGCGCCCCGGCATCCTGGCGCCAGCCGAGGAAGCGGACGCGCTCCGCGACGCCGAGCTCGGCGGCCAGCTTCTCCAGCGCGGCGCGCTCCGGCCCCTCGCCGGCGATGGCCAGCACGGCACCCGGCAGCCCCGGCATGGCCCGCAGCAGGGTATCGAAGCCCTTGTTGCGGTGGAGCCGGCCGAGGGCCAGCAGCCGCGTGCCGCCGCCCTGGTAGATGTCGAGCTCGGCCGGCAGCACGCCGCCCATCTCCTCGACGAAATTCGGCAGGTAGTGGACGCGGTCGGCCGGAAAGCCCTGTCCGGCGATCCAGCGCGCCAGGTCACGGGTATTGCCGACCAGATGGTCGCAATGGCGGTAGTATTTGAGGTCGTAATAGCCGCCCAGCCGCCCAACCAGGGTCCAGGGCCCGCGCGGGGTGAAGCGGGTGCCGCGATTCATCCAGGAGACCACCACCTGCGGCTGGAAGCGCTTCAGCGCCGCGTTCAGCCGGGGCCGGGTGGTCCAGTCCAGCCACCAGCTGCCGAAGGACAGCTGCAGCGGCGTCACCCCGCGCACCGCCAGCCGCGCCGCGCGGGCCGGGTCGTGGCGGATCACCGGCAGCACGGCCTCGCCCGAGCCATGCAGCGCGCAGGTCAGCCGCTCGTAGAAGCCCTCGGCGCCGCCCATCCTGGCGCCCGCCATCACCTGCGCCAGCCGCATCAGCCCTGCCCTTCCCCGCGCATCCCCGGAGAATGCCAGCTTTCCGGCCCGGTTGCGCCCCGCCTCATGCCCGCTGGTCCAGCAGGGCGATGGCGGCGGCCAGCGCATCCTCGACCGGCAGCGCCGCCATGGCGGCCTGGCCGGGGGTGCCGCGCGCCAGCACCGCCCGCGCCCGCGGGCCCATCGGCGCGTATTCGGTGGCAGGCGTCGGGCCGAACAGGCCGAGCGTCGGCGTGCCCGCCGCGGCGGCCAGGTGCATCAGCCCGGAATCATTGCCGACGAACAGGGCGCAGCGCGCCATGACGGCGGCGGCCTCCGGCAATTCCAGCTTGCCCACCAGGTCGATGGCGCCGGGCAGGCCGGCCAGCACCGGGGCGGCCATGGCGGCCTCGGTGGCGCCGGGGCCGGCCAGCACCACGGGGCGCGCGCCGGCCAGCCGCCCGCCGGGGGCGGCAAGCTGCTCGAACAGCTGACAAAAGGATTCGGGGGGCCAGACCTTGCCGGCCCAGTTGGCGCTGGGGCCGAGCGCGATGAACGGCCCCTCGCCCGGCAGCAGGCCAGCGGCGCGGGCCGCATCGGCCTCGCCCCACCAGGCGACCGGGCGCGGCGCCGGGTCCAGGCCCAGCACGGCCGCCAGCTGCTGCAGCTTGTGCCCGCTGCGGCGGCCGCCATGCATCACCGCGCGGCGCCTGGTCAGCACCAGCCAGGACAGCGCCGAGCCGCGCAGGTCGACCACCAGGTCCCAGCGCCGCCGCACCACCTGGCCCCAGAGCGACAGCCAATGCCCGGCGAAGCGGCGCTTGCTGAGCACGATGGTGGCGTCGCGCCGCGGCATGCGCGCGAAGATGCCCTCCGCCACCGGGCCGCAGGCGATGGTGAACCGCGCCTGCGGATAGGCCTGCAGCAGGTGGTCGATCAGGCCGGTGGAGAGCACCGCATCCCCGATGCGGGTGGCGGTCACGAAAAGGATGCGCATGCTGGCCGGGCGCTTAGCACGGATTAACCACGAAGCGCAGCCGCGCTCTGGTCTATGGCCGCCCTTGCCCTTCCGGCACGGCCACGCCAATTCTTGGCCCATGCCGATCGCCCCCCTCCCCGACCGCGCCGTGATCGAGATCGCCGGCGAGGACCGCATCGCCTTCCTGCAGGGGCTGGTCTCCAACGACGTGGCCGCCGTCGCCCCGGGCCGCGCCGTCTGGGCCGCGCTGCTGACGCCCCAGGGCAAATGGCTGGCCGACTTTTTTTTCCTGGCCGGCACCGACGCGCTGCTGATGGATTGCGTCGCCGACCAGGCGCCGACCCTGGTGCCCCGCCTGTCGCGCTTCCGCCTGCGCTCCCGAGTCACGCTGACGCCGCGGCCGGAGCTGGGCGTGCTGGCCGGCTGGGGCGAGGCCACCCCGCCCGAAGCCGCCATCGCCGCCCCCGACCCGCGCCTGCCTGAGGCCGGCTGGCGCGCCATCCTGCCGCGCGACTCGATGCCCGGGGCCAGCGGCGACTATGCCCGCCACCGCCTGTCGCTCGGCCTGCCCGACGGCGCCCCGGACATGGAACTGGAAAAATCCGTGCTGCTGGAGGCCGGCTTCGACGAGCTCGCCGGCATTTCCTGGAGCAAGGGCTGCTACATGGGGCAGGAGCTGACGGCGCGGACCAAGTATCGCGGGCTGCTGAAGAAGCGGCTGATCCCGGTCGCCGTCGACGGCCCGCTGCCCGCCCCCGGCACCCCGGTGCTGCGCGACGGCGCCGAGGTGGGGGAGATGCGCTCCGGCCATGCCGACGGGCTGGGCCTCGCCCTGCTGCGCCTGCCGCTGGCCGCGGATGCGGTGCTGTCCTGCGGCGCGGCGGTGCTGCGGCCCCAGGTGCCGGGCTGGATGCGCCTGCCCGAGCCCAAGCCGGCCGTCACGCCGTCCTGAACGCCCCAGAAAAGCCATGCTGAAAAGGCTTTGTTGCGCCGCCACCAATCTGGGCTAAAGCCGGGGTTGGAAATCCTTCCTTAGGGAGGGCAGAGCAGTCTGCCGCGCGCTATGGATATTCCATCGATCGCCAGGACCTCCTCTCCCAAGCCGGATCAGGCGCCCGCAGCGGGCAGCCCGGATCCCGCCAACCAGGGAGCAGGTGCCCGAATCACCGGCGGCCGGCTGTCACCAGCCGGCGGGGCCTTCAAGTCGCTGCTCGACCAGGCGATGGACGGCAAGGGCGAGGATTCCAAGCTCGCCGATTCGAAGCGCGCCTTGGCCCGGCTGCCGCAGGCGCCCGCCAGCGCCGCCCAGGCCAATGCCCTGCTGGCCGAGCCGCTGGACAAATCCGGCATGGCCGCCCGCAAGGCCGCCGCCCGCGCCGCGCAATACGGCACCACCCCGCCAGCCCCGCCCGCCGCCTTCGCCGCCGATGCCAGCGTCGCCGCCGGCGAGATGCAGGCCGGCGCCCCCCGCCTGCCGCTGCAGCCCGGTATGGACGAGCCCCTGGCCGACCCGCGCGCCGCCCTGCTGGCCAGCACCGCCCTCGATGGCGGCGACAAGGCCGGCCTGCCCCAGCTGTTCATCGCCGGCCGCCCCGGCACCACCC
>NZ_CACSJM010000163.1 GCF_902706185.1 Roseomonas sp. 18066
ACAGAGATGATCGGAGCCTTCTCACTCATGACCTGCATGGTTCGCTCTGCCTTGTGTTTTTTTTTTTTTTTCAAGCAGAAGACGGCATACGAGATAGGAGTCCGTCTCGTGGGCTCGGAGATGGGTATAAGAGACAGACCCCGGCCCGCGCCGCCCGCCTGGCGCTGCGCCAGGTGCCGCAGGTCGAGGGCGCGGTCGTGGCCCTCGACCCGCAGACCGGCCGCGTCCTGGCCATGGCCGGCGGCTTCTCGTTTGAAAAGAGCTGGTTCAACCGCGCCACCCAGGCGCTGCGCCAGCCGGGCTCATCCTTCAAGCCCTTCGTCTACCTGCCGGCGCTCGAGATGGGCATCCCGCCGAACCAGCGCCTGCTGGACGGCCCGATCGAGGTGCAGACCCCGCAGGGCGTCTGGCGCCCGGGCAACTACAGCGGCAACTTCAACGGCTGGGTGACCATGCGCACCGCCCTGCAGAAGTCGCTGAACCTGGTGACCGTGCGGCTGGCGCAGGAGATCGGCATCGAGCGGGTGGCCGAGACCGCCAACCGCTTCCACGTCATCCCCAACATGCCGCGGGTGCTGTCGATGGCGCTGGGCGCCGGCGAGACCACGGTGATGCGCATGGCCGCCGGCTATGCCGCCTTCGCCGCCGGCGGCAAGGAAGTGACGCCGACGCTGATCGACACGGTGCAGGACCGCTTCGGCCGGCTGGTCTGGCGCGCCGACAACCGCCGCTGCGAGGGCTGCAGCAACGGCCCCGAGGCCGCGCCGCCGCGCCTGGTCGACGAGCGCAAGCAGCTGACCGACCCGATCGCCGCCTATCAGATCGTCTCGCTGCTGCAGGGCGTGGTGCAGTATGGGACCGGCACCCGCGCCGGCGCCGGGCTGAACCGCCCGGTCGCCGGCAAGACCGGCACCACCAACGATTACAACGACAACTGGTTCGTGGGCTTCACCCCCGACATCGCGGTCGCGGTCTGGATCGGCTATGACGAGCCGCGCAGCCTGGGCAGCGGCGAGACCGGCGGCGGCAATGCCGCCCCTGTCTTCCACGACGTGGTGGCCGCCGCGCTGCAGGACAGCCCGCCGGTGCCGTTCCGCGCGCCGCCGGGCGTGGCCCTGGTCCGCGTCCAGCTCGACAACGGCCAGACCATCCTGGAGCCCTTCCGCCCCGGCACCGAGAATGCCGCCCGGCCGCCGATGGAGAACAGCGTCATCTCCTCCGACACGCCGGCCGGAGTCGATAGCAACCTCGGCGGGCTGTACTGACGCCGCGGATCGTCGCCACCCGCTTTTTCGCGCCGAAAAAATGCAGCGCCGTCTTTTCCTTCGGGGAAAGGGCGCTGTTTTTTTATGCCTGCTGCTTGCACTTGAAGAAAAGAAAGTAAGTATTCCGATAAATCCGGGCGGGTTCACAAGGTATTTATCTCAATAAAACACTATAGAATTTCTCATTTATGAGCCAATCTTAATCTTGGCTCCCCTAAATCCTATGAACTCGGGAATAATCCATGGCCCGTCCCTACGTCGCTCCCACAACCAAGATCGTCGGCACATCCGGCAATGACCGCATCGCAGGCACGGCCCTGAACGATGACCTCTACGGCGATGCCGGCGATGACGTGATCCTGGGCGGCGGCGGCGCCAATTACATCGATGGCGGTCCCGGCTACGACACCGCTTCCTTCGCCGGCGCCGCCAGCCTCTATGCCGTCGAGATCCGCGGCGGCGTGACCACGGTCGAGGAGCGCAGCACCGGCGCGGTCAGCTGGCTGGTCAATATCGACCGCCTGGCCTTTGACGGCAGCGCGACCGACCTGAGCGGCGTGCCGGCCTTCAGCCCGCAGCGCTACGTCGCCGCGCATGCCGACCTGATCCAGGCCTTCGGCCTCGATTCCGCCGCCGCCGCCTGGCACTACGCGCAATACGGCTTCGCCGAGGGGCGCGCCTTCAACAGCTTCAACGGCCTGGACTATATCGCCAGCCAGGACGACCTGGTGGCCGCGCTGGGGGCCGATGCCGGGAAGGGCTATGCCCACTACATCGTCAACGGCTTCGCCGAGCAGCGCGTCACCACGGGCTTCAACGGGCTGAGCTATATCGCCAGCAACGACGACCTGATCGAGGCTTTCGGCGCCAATCGCGAGGCTGGCGCTGCCCATTACATCACCTATGGCGCCGATGAGGGCCGCTCGCGCGGCGAGTTCAACGGGCTGCAATACATCGCCTCCCACGGCGACCTGATCGAGGCGCTGGGCGCCAATTACGACGTCGGCGTCGCCCATTTCATCAGCGACGGCCATGCCGAGGGCCGCGACCGGGACAGCTTCGACGCCGTCACCTACCTGGCCAACTATGCCGACCTGCAGGCCGCCTATGGCACCGACTACGACGCCGCCACGGCGCATTTCATCACCTACGGCTATGCCGAGGGGCGCAGCGACGACCTGATCGCCTGAGCCCGGCGGCAAGCGCCACTGGACAGCGGGGTGGGCGGGATAGTATCCCGCCCACCCCGCTGCCGTTTCCGCGCCTGCCGTTCCGCGGGGCCTTTCCGTCGTATCTGGCGGCGAACCGGCGTCCGGGCGGGCGGACCCTGTGCGAGCGAAGGAAGACACGATGCGCGCCGATGCCGAGGCCCTGCGCGGCCAGATCGGGGATTCCATCGCCCTGCTGCGCCGCCATCTCGACTGGGATGTGGCGCTGCGCCGGCTGGACGAGGTCAATGCCCGCGCCGAGGACCCCACCTTGTGGGAGAAGCCGGACGAGGCCCAGGTGGTGATGCGCGAGCGTGGCCGGCTGGCCGACCAGATCGAGGGCGTGCGCAAGCTCGAGCAGGACGTCACCGACGCGCTGGAGCTGATCGAGATGGCCGAGGCGGAGGGCGATGCCGCCACCGCCGACGCCGCCATCGCCGACCTGCAATCCTTCGCCGCCGAGGCCAAGCGCCGCGAGATCGAGAGCCTGCTGTCCGGCGAGGCCGATTTCCGCGACTGCTTCGTCGAGGTCAATGCCGGCGCCGGCGGCACCGAGGCCCAGGACTGGGCCCAGATGCTGCTGCGGATGTATTCGCGCTGGGCCGAGAAGCGCGGGCTGAAGGTGCTGCTGACCGAGGAATCGGAAGGCGAGCAGGCCGGCATCAAGTCGGCCACCATCCAGGTCAGCGGCATGAACGCCTATGGCTGGCTGAAGACCGAGAGCGGCGTGCACCGCCTGGTGCGCATCTCGCCCTTCGATGCCGCCGCCCGCCGGCAGACGAGCTTCGCCAGCGTCTATGTCTTCCCGGTCATCGACGACAAGATCGAGATCGAGATCAACCCGGCCGACCTGCGCACCGACACCTTCCGCGCCTCCGGCGCCGGCGGTCAGCACGTGAACAAGACGGAATCCGGCGTGCGCTTCACCCATATCCCCACCGGGATCGTGGCCGCCTCGACCCAGGATCGCTCGCAGCACCGCAACCGCGTCATCGCCATGGATATGCTGAAGGCGCGCCTGTACGAGCTGGAACTGCGCAAGCGGGAGGAGATCACGGCGGGGATCGAGGCCGGCAAGACCGATATCGGCTGGGGCCACCAGATCCGCTCCTACGTGCTGGCGCCCTACCAGCTGGTGAAGGACCTGCGCACCAACGTCGAGAAGGGCAACCCGGACGCGGTCCTCGACGGCGAGCTGGACGACTTCATGGCGGCGGCCCTGGCCTCCCGCGTCGGCGCGACCCGCAGCGAGGCGAGCGCCAACGCGCGGTGAGAGAAGGTCAGGGGGAATGAATTCCCCCTGAACCCCCTTCTTTTTTCTGTCCTGGCTGCCGCGCCCGCGTGGCACGGCGGGACGCGGCACCCGGACCATTCCATGGACGACCTCTTTCCCGACTCGCTCCGCCCGCAGGACCGGCACGATCCCGGCGGCAAGGTGCGGCTGGCGGTCAGCGGCGACGTGGTCAGCCGGGCCGAATTCTCCCCCTGCGGGCGGTACCGGACCTTCCTGGAACGGCGCTGGGACGGGCAGCCCTTCGGCAGCCCCGGCATCGTCGCCTGGATCATGATGAACCCGTCGACCGCCGACGAGCGGGTCGATGACCCCACCGTGCGCCGCTGCCGCGACTTCACCCGGCGCTGGGGGCATGGCGCCATGGTGGTGCTGAACATCTTCGCGCTCCGCGCCACCAGGCCGTCGATGCTGCTGGAGGATGCCGACCCGGTGGGGCCCGGCAACGACGCCGCGATCCGGCTCTGGGCCGGGCAGGCCAGCCGGGTGATCGCCGCCTGGGGCCTGCCGCCGAAGCCGCTGCGCGCCCGCGGCCGGGCGGTGGCGGCCATGCTGGAAGCCGATGGCGTGCGGGTCGAGGCGCTGAAGGTCACCCAGTCGGGCGAGCCGGGGCATCCGCTCTACATCGCCGGCGACACCGTGCCAGTGGCCTGGGCCCCGGTCGCCCGGCCGGGATGAGCCGCTCGGCCCGGCTGCTCGGCCTCCTGCAGGAATTGCAGGGGCGGCGGCGGCCGGTGACGGCGCAGGCGCTGGCCGAGGCGGCGGGGGTGTCGCTGCGCACGCTGTACCGCGACATCGAGACGCTGCGCGGCCAGGGGGCGGCGATCGAGGGCGAGGCGGGCCTCGGCTACCTGCTGCGCCCGGGCTTCTTCCTGCCGCCGCTGGCCTTCGACGAGGATGAGGCGGAGGCGCTGCTGCTCGGGCTGCGCTGGGTGGCGCGGCGCGGCGACCCGGCGCTGGCCGGGGCGGCGGAAAGCGCCTTCGGCAAGCTGGTCGCCATCCTGCCGCCGGCGGTGGAGGCAGCGGCGGCCGGCAGCGGGCTGGTGGCCGGGCCGGGGCAGGTCGCGCATCTGGCCGTGCTGCGCCAGGCGATGCGGCAGGAATGCAAGCTGCAGATCGACTATGCCGACAAGGCGGGGGCGGCGACGCAGCGGGTGATCTGGCCGCTGGCGGTGGGCTTCTTCACCGGCGCCGAGGTGCTGGCCGCCTGGTGCGAGCTGCGCCAGGACCACCGGCATTTCCGACTGGACCGGATGCAGGCGGTGGCGCTGCTGCCGGACCGGCTGCCGCGGCGGCGGGCGGTGCTGCTGGCCGAATGGCGGCTGGCGCAGGCGATCGAGGCTGCTGACAGGAACTGACAGCGGGCGGCGCCAGGCTGGGGGCCTTCAACCGAGGGGCCACGGCCGATGACCGAATTCCGCCTGATCATTCTCTATGTTTCCGACGTGGCGCGCAGCGCGGCCTTCTATGGCGCGCTGCTGGGGGCGGCGCCGCTGGAGCAGACCGAGGGCTTCGCGATGCTGCCGATGGGCGGTGGCGCGCGGCTCGGCCTGTGGCGGCGCGACGCGGTTGAGCCCGCGGCCGGCGCGGGTGCCGCGGGCAGCGAGCTGTGCTTCACGGTGCCGGATGTGGCGGCCCAGCATGCCGCCTGGCAGGCGCAGGGCCTGACGATCCTGCAGGCGCCTGTGGTGCTGGATTTCGGCGAGACCTGCGTGGCCGCCGATGCCGACGGCCACCGCCTGCGCGCCTACATTCCTGCTTTCAATTGACAGAAAAAAGAAGGGGTCCAGGGGAATTCATTCCCCTGGCCTTGCTTATACTTTGGCAAGTATTTCGCTGATCTCGTCCAGGATCAAGGGATCGTCGATGGTCGGCGGCACGGTGTAGCTTTCCCCGTCCGCCAGCTTCCTCAGTGTCGCCCGCAGGATCTTGCCCGAGCGCGTCTTGGGCAGCCGCTGGACGATGCTGGCGCGCTTGAAGGCGGCCACGGGTCCGACGCGCTCGCGCACCAGGGCGACGAGCTCGGCTTCCAGCTTTGCCGGATCGGGGTTGGCGCCGGATTTCAGCACCACCAGCCCCATCGGCACCTGGCCTTTCAGCGCGTCGCGGATGCCGATGACGGCGCATTCGGCGATGTCGGGGTGGCTGGCCAGAACCTCTTCCAGCGCGCCGGTGGAGAGGCGGTGGCCGGCGGTGTTGATGATGTCGTCGGTGCGCGACATCACCCAGACATAGCCCTCCGCGTCGATCATCCCGGCGTCGCCGGTGTTGTAGAAACCGGGGAAGGCCTCGAGATAGGCTTGGCGGAAGCGGTCGTCGGCGCGGAACAGGCTGGGGGCGCAGCCGGGCGGCAGCGGCAGGCGGATCGCCAGGCTGCCGGTCTGGCCGGGCGGCACGGGCTTGCCGTCATCGCCCAGCGCCTGGACGTCGTAGCCCGGGGCGGGCTTGCCGCCCGAGCCGGCGCGCATCGGGAACAGGCCGGCGCCGCGGAAATTGCCGGTGATGCACCAGCCGGTCTCGGTCTGCCACCAGTGGTCGATGACCGGGCGGCCGCCCAGCAGGCGCTCGGCCCAGAGGGCGGTGTCGGGGTCGCAGCGCTCGCCGGCCAGGAACAGGGCTTCCAACGTCGACAGGTCGTAGGACGCCAGGAGCTTCCCTTCCGGGTCTTCCTTCTTGATGGCGCGCAGGGCGGTCGGCGCGGTGAACAGGGTCTTCACCCCGTATTCGGCGCAGACCCGCCAGAAGGCGCCGGCGTCCGGGGTGCCGACCGGCTTGCCCTCATAGACGACCGAGCTGCAGCCGGCGAGCAGCGGCGCGTAGACGATGTAGGAATGGCCGACCACCCAGCCGACATCGCTGGCGGTCCAGCAAACATCGCCAGGCGCCAGGCCGTAGAGCAGCGGCATGGAATGGGCCAGCGCCACCGCATAGCCGCCGGTGTCGCGCAGGATGCCCTTGGGCTTCCCGGTCGTGCCGCTGGTGTAGAGGATGTAGAGCGGGTCGGTCGCCGCGACATCGACGCAAGGATGCGGGGTGGCGGCGGCCATGGCCTCGAGCAGGTCTTCGTCGCGGCCGGGGAGGAGCTCGCCCGGCGCGGCGTCGCGGCGCAGGATCAGGCAAAAATCCGGGCGGTGCGGCGACAGGCCGAGAGCGGCGTCGAGCAGCGGCTTGTAGGGCACGACGCGCCCGGGCTCGAGCCCGCAGGAGGCGGCGATGACGGCTTTCGGCGTGGCATCGGCGATGCGGGCGGCGAGCTCGGCCGCGGCGAAGCCGCCGAAGACCACGGAATGCACGGCGCCGAGCCGGGCGCAGGCCAGCATGGCGATGACCGCCTCGGGCACCATCGGCATGTAGATGACGACGCGGTCGCCTTTCTGCACGCCGCGCGCCGCCAGGGCGCCTGCCAGGCGCGCGGTGCGGTCGAGCAGCCCTGCATAGGTGAGGCGGGACTTCTGCCCGCTGACCGGGCTGTCCCAGTACAGCGCCACCTGGGAGCCCCGCCCGCCGGCGACATGGCGGTCCAGCGCATTGAAGCAAAGGTTCAGCCGGGCATCGGGGAACCAGCGGCCATAGGGGCCCTGGGACGGGTCGAAGATGGCCTGCGGCGGGGTGGACCAGTCGATGGCATGGGCCGCTCGGGCCCAATAGGCCTCCGGGTCGCGCTGCCATTCGGCATGGATGGCGGCATGGCCCTCCGGCATGGCGGTGACCTCCCTTGGTGGTTTCTTGTCGTTGTCGCGGAACGGCGCAGGGGGGCCGGAGCCCCCCTGCCAGTCAGGTCGCCAAGGCCTAATGCCCAGGGCTAGCGGCGCAGGGTCGCCGGCCGGGCGCCGGGCACGGGGGCGGCGTCATCGGCGAAGATGTCGCGGTCCTTGGTCTCCGGGATGAACAGCGCGCCGATGACCACCGTCGCGAGGGCGATGACGATCGGGTACCAGAGGCCGAAATAGACGTCGCCGGTCTGCGCGATCATGGCGAAGGAGGTCGCCGGCAGCAGCCCGCCGAACCAGCCATTGCCGATGTGGTAGGGCAGCGACATCGAGGTGTAGCGGATGCGGGTCGGGAACAGCTCGACCAGCGCCGCGGCGATCGGGCCGTAGACCATGGTGACGTAGATCACCAGCATCGCCAGGACGAGGACCAGCACGCCGGTCTGCTCGCGGAAGACGTCGAAGGGATGCGCCATCTTCACGACGGTCGGGTTCGACGCGGCGGGGTAGCCGGCGGCGGTGATGGCGGCGCCCAGCGCCTGCGGGAAGTTCGGCACCGTCGACGAGATGGCGGTGCCGGCGATGCTGACCACCGCCGGGCTGCCGGCGGGGGCGGGCTCGACGCGGTAGTTGACCGACAGCCTGGCCAGCGCCGCCTTGGCGATGTCGCAGCTGTTGGTGAAGCGCGCGGTGCCGGTCGGGTTGAACTGGAAGGAGCAGTTGGCCGGGTCGGCCTGCACCACCACCGTGATGTTCTGGTGGGCGGCATGCAGGGCCGGGTTGGCCTCGGCGCTCATCAGCTTGAACAGCGGGAAATAGGTCAGCGCGGCGAGCAGGCAGCCGCCCAGGATGATCGGCTTGCGGCCGATCTTGTCGGACAGCCAACCAAAGAAGACGAAGCCGCCGGAGCCGAGCAGCAGCCCCCAGGCGATCAGCAGGTTGGCGCTGTAGCTGTCGACCTTCAGCACGGTGCCCAGGAAGAACAGCGCGTAGAACTGGCCCGTGTACCAGACCACCGCCTGGCCGGCGACCAGGCCGAACAGCGCCAGCAGGGCGACCTTGGCGTTCTTCCACTGGCCGAAAGCCTCGGTCAGCGGCGCCTTGGAGCCGGTGCCCTCCGCCTTCATCTTCTGGAAGGCGGGGCTTTCCTGCATGCGCGAGCGGATCCAGACCGAGATCGCCAGCAGCAGGATCGAGACCAGGAAGGGCACGCGCCAGCCCCATTCGCGGAAGGCGGCCTCGCCGGTGATGGCCTGGGTGCCCAGGATGACGATCAGCGACAGGAACAGGCCGCCGGTGGCGGTGACCTGGATGAAGCTGGTGTAGAAGCCGCGGCGGCCATGCGGGGCGTGCTCGGCGACATAGGTGGCGGCGCCACCGTATTCGCCGCCCAGCGCCAGGCCCTGCAGGCAGCGCAGCACGATCAGGATGACCGGCGCCAGGATGCCGATCTGCTCGGCGGTGGGCAGGATGCCGACGACAAAGGTGGAGGCGCCCATGATCACGATGGTGATCAGGAAGGTGTATTTGCGCCCGACCAGGTCGCCCAGCCGGCCGAAGACCAGGGCGCCGAAGGGCCGCACCAGGAAGCCGGCGGCGAAGGCCAGCAGGGCGAAGATGTTGCGGGTGGCCTCGTCGAAGATCGGCTGGCCATCGGCGCCCAGCACGGTGAAGAACTTGGCGGCGATGAAGGTGGCCAGCGACCCGTACAGGTAGAAGTCATACCACTCGAAGACGGTGCCGAGCGAGGAGGCGACGATCACGCGCCGCTCCTCGCGCGTCATCGGCCGATTCGCCACATCTGTCCGTGGACTCGCGGATGCCATTGTCGAACCTATTCCTGCCCTGGACAGCGCGATGCCGTCGCGCCGCCATTTCTTGTTGATCTGCCGCGTGCTTGGTCACGCGGATGGTCGCGGCGTGGCCTGCCGCTCCCCCGGCTGTTCCGCGCATGGGGGGCAGGACCACGAAGGCAGCAGCCGCCGGCGCGGGCGCCGATGGCCGACTTCCGGCGTGGATGAAGGAAGTTTCACCCGCGCCGCGTCTCCGCTGTCAGCCTGCGCGAAGACGATCGCGAACGGCAATGGAATTTTAGTGGTTTTGCGCCTTGAGCGCGGCGATCGCCGGCGGGGTTGTCGCAATGCACGCCGCCATGGACGCCGCAATGGACGCGGGGCGGGGCGGCATCGGGGTTTGGCGGTTGCAACGCTTGGCGCCCGCGGCCGTTCGGCCCATATGCCGAAGGTGGCCGCGTCCCGGATGTCCGGGCCCCGGCCGGTCAGTCCCCTTTGGGCCACCCTCCGCGCGTGGCCCGCGCCCGCCGGAGAGACAATGGCCCGCCAGCGCTGCCCGCATGCCACCCCCGGGACGAGGGCAAAATCCGCGCCGCGTCACGGCGTGCGTGAAAAGCGACTGGAAACTTCCCCGGCGCCGCGTCAGCATGGGGAGGGAAGGAAGCCTTGATGGATACGATCCGCACATTGGCTGACCATTCGATCCGCCGTGTCCTGAGCGCCCTGGCGCTGGGCATCGCCGTGATCATGGCGGTGCTGGCCGCCGAACCGTCGCTGGCGGTGCAGAGCGGCGCGCTGCTGACCGCCGCCGTCTGGCTCGGCCTGTGGGGCGCGGCGCTGCGGGTGCCGCATATGGACCTGCGACGGACCTCGCTGTGGCGCCAGCTGTCGGTGCTGGCGGGCGAGGGCGCGCAGCGGCTGCGCGGCGTGCGCGGGCATCGCCAGATGGCCGCCATCCTGGCCGAGCGGCTGATGTGGCATGCCGACCGCACCGCTCTGGCCGCCCTCGGCCTGGGCAGCCTGGCGCTGCTGCTGCACGGCGCGCGCCTGCTGCACAACTGACCATCCCGCGGCGTTTCTGGCAGGCGGCGCCGCAGGGTTGCGCGGCGCGCCGCTCGGAAGCGAGTTGACGGGCGACGCCGGCAGCGCGAATGCTGGGTGCAGCGCAGCGCAGCCCGTGCGGCGACCTGGCGGAAGGTGAGTTCCATCAACGACCGCGACATCACGCTGCTCCTGGACGCCATGCGGGGCCAGGAAGCGAGGCCGTCCGGGCTGCCCGCAGGGGCGCCGGGGAAACTCCCGGCGAGGACCACGGCGCGATCGCCCGGCAGCTACAGCCTGGACCAGTCGGTCGGCCACCTGCTGCGGCGCGCGCATCAGCGGCATGCCTCGCTGTTCCAGGACCGCGGCGCGGTGGGCGGGCTGACGCCGACGCAATTCGCCACGCTGCTGAAGCTGGGGGAGCTGGGGCGCGCCACGCAGAACGCGCTGGGCCGGGCGGTGGCGCTGGACCCGGCGACCATCCAGGGCGTCGTCGCCCGGCTGCGCGACCGCGGGCTGGTCGAGGTCAGCCGCGACCCGCTGGACCGCCGCACCGTGGTGCTGTCGCTGGGCGAGGCCGGCGAGACCGTGCTGGCCGAGGCGGTGGGCCAGGGCCGCCGCGCCAATGAGCAGCTGCTGGCGCCGCTGACCGCCGAGGACCGCCAGGACCTGATCCGGCTGCTGCGTCGCTTGCTGGGCTGAGGCCCGGTTGACGGAGCCTGGGTCGCGCTGCTCTGTTGCGGCACGGCCCGGTCGGGGCCGCCGTGTCCGCGGAAAGGGCTGCGCCCACGACCCTGCCTGGATGGTCCGGCTTCGTCCCGCACCCTTTCCGGCCTGACCGGCGGACACAGGCCCTGGGAAGGGACTTCGCATGTCCGATCCGTTCCGGCTGAATCTCGAGCAGCAGCGCAAGCGCGCCAAGGAGTTGCTGGCCGATCTGCGCGCCGGCGCGCCCGCCGCGCTGGCGCAGTTCCGCCACCATCATCCCGCGGGCGTCGGCGCCCCGCCGCAGCTGTCGGAGGCGCAGCTGGTCATCGCCCGCGGCCTCGGGCTGCCCAGCTGGCCGAAGCTGGCGGCGCATGTCGCGGCGCTGTCCGGGCTGCGCGCGGCCATCGCCGAAGGCGGCGAGGCACCGGATGCGGCGATGCCGACGCTGCATCTGCGCTGCGGCAGCGACATCGCCGCGGGGCTCCGCCAGGCGGGTTTCCTGGGCGCGTTCCTCGAGGTGTCCGATCCGCTCTGCCTCGGGCCGCTGGTCGACAGCGACGACTGGCAGGAACGGCGCATCGATTTCCTGACGCAGGCCTTCGGTGGCGGCATGGGGCTGGACCGGCCGGCGATCGCTGCGCGGCAGGCGGCGGCGGAGGCCGGGCTGGCGCGGGCCGCCGGCTTTCCCCGCGTGGTGCTGTGGTTCGAGCATGACAGCTACGACCAGCTGATCCTGGCGCGCTGCCTGGCGGCGCTGGCGCCCGCCCTGCCGGCGCGGCTGGAGATGGTCAGCGCCGGCGCCTTCCCGGCGATCACCCGCTTCATCGGGCTGGGGCAGCTGGCGCCGGAGGCGCTGCGGCTGCTGTGGCAGCGGCGGCGGGTCGTCGCGCCGGCCGAGATCGCCGAGGGCGTGGCGGCCTGGGCGGCGCTGCGCGCGCCCGATCCGCGCGGGCTGGCCGGGCTGGCGCGGCGGCCGACGGTGCTGGGCCGGGCCTTGCGGCGGCATTGCCAGGAGCTGCCCTGGGTCGGCGACGGCCTGGGGCTGACGCAGCGGCTGGTGCTGCAGATCCTGGCCGAGGGGGCGCGGTCCTGGGCCGAGGTCTATGCCGTGCTGATGCGCGAGCGGGAGCCGTTGCCCTGGCTCAGCGACCTGATGTTCCTGGAGGTGGCGCGGGGGCTGGGT
>NZ_CACSJM010000164.1 GCF_902706185.1 Roseomonas sp. 18066
GTGGTGGCGCATCGCCCCCTTGCTGCAGGCGGCGATGCGCCACCACCAGGCCGGCGCCCTGGCCGAGGCCGAGCCGCTGTACCGCGCCATCCTGCGGCGCGAGCCGCGCCAGGCCGATGCGCAGAACCTGCTCGGCCTGCTGCACTACCAGCGCGGCGAGCATCCGGCCGCCGTGGCCGCGCTGCGCCGCGCGGTGATGCTGCGGCCGGGGGCGCCGGAGTACCACCGCAACCTCGGCATGGCGCTGCGCGCGCAGGGCCTGTTGCCGGAGGCGCTGGCCGCCTGCCGCCGCGCCGTCGCGCTGCAGCCGGATTCGCCTGAAAGCCAGTTCAACCTCGGCAATATCCTGGCCGAGCAGGGCGAGGCCGCGGGCGCCGCCGCCGCCTTTCGCGCCGCCGTGGCGCGCCAGCCCGGCTTCGCGGCGGCGCGGCTGAACCTGGCGCATGCGCTGCTGCTGCTGAAGCGCGCGCCGGAGGCCGAAGCCGCGCTGCGCCCGCTGCTGGCGGCCGCCCCCGGCCATCCGCAGGCGCTGTACAATCTCGGCCTGTCGCTGATGCCGCAGGAGCGCTGGGCCGAGGCCGAGGCCGCCTTCCGCGCCGCCCGCGATGCCGGCGCCGAGGCCGCGGGCCTGGCCGCCAACCTGGCCATCACCCTGCAGGAGCAGGAGCGCTGGCCGGAGGCCGAGGCCGCCTGGCGCGCGCTGCTGGCCAGCGACCCGGCGCAGCCCGAGGCCTGGTTCGGCCTGGGGCTGGCCCTGCAATGCGGCGCGGCGGCGGAAAATGCCGCGCGCCGCGACGCCGCCGCCGAGGCCTTCGACCGCGCCTGCGCGCTGCGCCCGGATTATTGCGACGCCTGGTACAACCTGGCGCATCTGCGCCGGCAGCAGGGCGCGCTCGACGCGGCGCGCGCGGCGCTGGATCGCGCTTTGGCGCTGCAGCCGGAGGATGCCTCGGCGCTGACCAACCTGGCCAACCTGCTGGCGCTGCAGGGCTGGCCGGAACAGGCGCTGCCGCTGGCCCGCCGCGCCGCCGCATTGCTGCCGGACGACCCGCTGCCGCGCACCAACCTGGCCCGGCTGCTGCTGCTGCAGGGCCATTATGCCGAGGGCTGGGACGCCTATGAGGGCCGGGTCCGCGAGGAGGCCGACGCCCATTACGATTTCGGCCTGCCCGCCTGGGACGGCGCCGCTTTGCCCGGCGATGGCCGCGTGCTGGTCTGGCGCGAGCAGGGCATTGGCGACGAGGTGATGTTCTGCGCGCTGCTGCCCGAGCTGCTGGCCGCCGGCCACCGGCTGACGCTGATCTGCGACCGCCGCTTCGAGCCCGCCTTGCTGCGCGCCATGCCGGAGCTCCGCTTCCTGCACCGCGCGCCGCCGCCGCCCGAGATCCGCGCGCAGATCTCGATGGCCAGCCTGCCGCGGCTGTTCCGCCGGCGCGAGGCCGATTTTTCGGCCAACCACGCCTATCTTGCCGCCGATCCGGCGCGGCGCGACGGGCTGCGGGCGCGCTACGACAGCGGGCCTGGCGACAGGCTGGTCGGCCTGTCCTGGCACACCGCGCATCCGCGCAGCGGCTATCGGCGCAACATCCCGCTGACCGATTTTGCGCCGCTCTTCGCCTGTCCCGGGCTGCGCTGGGTCAGCCTGCAATATGGCGATCCGGACGCGCTGGCGGCCGAGGCGAAGGCGGCCGGGCTCGACCTGCGGATCGACGCCGCGGTCGATCCGCGCGCCGATCTCGAGGCGGCGCTGGCCCAGGTCGCGGCCATGGACCATGTCGTCAGCATCGACAATTCGGTCGCGCATTTCGCCGGCAGCCTGGGCGTGTCCTGCGACCTGCTGCTGCCGCTGGCGCCGGACTGGCGCTGGCAGACGGCGCGCGCCGACACGCCCTGGTATCCGTCGCTGCGGCTGCACCGCCGCGGCCATGGCGAGGACTGGCCGGCGCTGCTGCGCCGCGTTGCCGCCCAGCTGCCCCAGGGGCTGCCAAGCGCGGTTGCGCGAAACGGTTGAGTCATGGCTTCAAGACAGGGCGAATCCGGCACAAATCAGTCTTGTGGCGGCATTTCGGACGATGCTAAAAACGCGCGTCGCTGCCGCCCGGAAAGGGCCATCCCGCCGCGATAGCCGCGTCAGAAGGCGCTTCCCGGAACCGGAACCCTCGAAGGGCGCATTTCATGGTCAGCTCGATCCTCACCAACAATGGCGCGTTGACGGCGCTGCAGTCGCTCAAGATCACGCAGCGGAACCTGCTGGAGACCCAGAACCGCATCTCCACCGGCCTGAAGGTGGCCACCGCCAAGGACAATGCCGCGACCTGGGCCGTCGCCACCTCGATGCGGTCCGACATTGCGAATTACAAGCAGGTGAGCGAGAATCTCTCGGTCTCCTCTTCGATCCTGAAGACGGCCGAGACGGCGGCGACCTCGATCTCCGACCTGGTGGAGACCATCCGCACCAAGGTCAGCTCGGCGCAGAACCCGGCGGTCGACAAGGCGCAGGTGCAGGCCGATATCGACGCGGCCCTGGCGCAGATCAGCAGCATCGCGGCCTCCGCCTCCTTCAAGGGGGTGAACCTGGTCAACAACACCGACACGCAGCGCGTGCTGACCTCGGTGAACCAGCAGGATGGCGTCTCGACCGCGGCCTATACCAATGTCGTCAGCCGCAACCTGGCGATCGAGGATGGCTCGACGCTGTCCGAGCTGAAGAACCTGACGGTGCTGTCCCGCGCCGACCAGACCTTCGTCAACACCAATGACGGCACCGAGAAGATCACCCTGACGGTCGGCGCGACCATCGGCATCAACAATGGCAACGAGCTGGACTTCGCCTATATCGACAGCACCGGCACCGACCGCACGCTGACCGTCAAGGTCGGCAAGAACATCACCGACATCCAGACGCTGACCGAGTATCTGAACGCCGACAAGGGCTTCAGCGCGCTGTTCCAGGCCGACCGCATCTATTCGGCCGGCACCACGCTGTCGACCAACAGCATCACCATCAGCGCCAAGGATCGCGACGCGGTCGAGGCCTTTGGCTCGACGGTCAGCGCGGCGACCACCTATTCCAGTGTGCTGACCATGTCGGCCGGCACCGGCGCGATCGGCACCGGCTTCTCTGGCGTCACCTCGCTCGATGGCGGCGTGCGGCGGCTCGATGTGAACTTCACCGATGTGCCACTGCAGCTCGGCGATACCTTCGAGATCAAGGTCGCCTCGACGCTGACCAACAATGATGGTGCCGAGACCGCCATCTACAAGCTGAAGGTCGTCTCCGACGACTACACCACCGGCCAGCTGCTGGTGGGCGACAGCGCCTATAGCAACAACGACAATGTCTATGTCATCGCGGTGGCCGCCAGCGAGGTGACCAACCCGAATATCTCGGGCATCGACATTGCCAATGCGCTGAGGAATGCCCTGACCACCGGTGCGGCCAATGTGGCGCTGACCGGCGAGGGCGTCGGCACGGCCGCGACCGCCGATTTCGTCTCGGCGACCAATGCCACCACCACGACCAATGCGGTGGCCGGCGAAAGCTTCGGCGTCTTCGTCGATGCCGTCACCGGCAAGCTGTCGATCCTCAGCGCCTCCGGCGTGGCGGACCAGCTCTTCTCCTTCAACTCCTCGAAGACCGACTACCAGACGCTGCTCGACAAGATCGACCAGGCGACGCTGGATGTCGAGAATGCGGCGGCCGCCTTCGGCACCGCCGGCACGCGTATCGACCTGCAGAAGGACTTCCTGGACAAGCTGGTCGATACGCTGACCACCGGTCTCGGCGCCCTGGTCGATGCGGATATGTCGGAAGAGGCCGCGCGGCTGCAGGCGCTGCAGGTGCAGGAGCAGCTGGGCACCCAGGCGCTCTCCATCGCCAACCAGGCGCCGCAGAGCATCCTGTCGCTCTTCCGCTAAGCGAGGAGGGGCGCGGCGCAACGCCGCGTCCCGCGTCGCTGAGGCAGGGGCTGGCCGCAGGGCCCGCCCCCGATCGGCCTGCCCCGAAGGGTCGCTTCCCGGTTCGCGCCGGCGGGGCGGCCCTGACGGGTCCGTCGCTGACCGAGGAAGAATCCGATGCTGACCGCCGCCCAAGAAAGCCTCCCCCCCGCGCCCCTGCACCGCCCGCGTGGCGCCGCCACGGCCTATGGCTCGGTCATCCGGGGCACCGAGGATCCGCGCGACATCGAATACCGGGTGCTGGCCCGGGCCACCGCGCTGCTGGAGGCGGCCAGCCTCGAGGGTGCCGGCCCCACCGCCCTGCCCGCCGCCATCCACGAGAACCGTATGGTCTGGACCGCCTTCGCCGCCGACCTGGCCGGCGAGGAGAATGGCTGGGACCTGGTGCTGAAGGCGCGGCTGCTGTCGCTGACCCGCTGGGTCTTCGCCGAGAGCGAGCGGGTGCTGCGCGATGGCCGCAGCCTGCGCGCGCTGTGCGACGTCAACCGCGCGGTCATGGCAGGGCTGAAACCGGACCGCACGCCGCCCGCGCCGCCCGGCCCGCGCGCCGTCATCCCCGAGGCCAGCAGGACGGGACCTGGCTGATGTCGCTGATCCTCAAGCTGGCCCCGGGCGAGAGACTGTTCATCAATGGCGCCGTCGTCACCAATGGCGACCGCCGCGCCTATCTAATGGTCGAGACCAAGGCGCAGATCGTGCGCGAGAAGGACGTGCTGCTGCCCGAGGATGCCTCGACGCCGGTGCGCCGCGCCTATTTCGCCGCCCAGAACGTGCTGCTGAACGCGCAATCCTCGCTCGGCAGCATCGATGCCTTCCTCGAGCAGATCGCCTGCCTGCGCGGCGTCTTCCTCAAAGCCGAGCATACCGTGCTGCTGGACGAGGCGGAGCAGCAGATGCGCCAGGGCAATACCTACCGGGCGCTGGCCGCGCTGCGCGACCTGGTCATGTATGAATCCGTGCTGCTCGAGCTCGATCCGCCGCAGCGCTTCCGCCGCGACGGCACCCCGCGCCCGCCGCCGGCCTCCGAGGCGGCGCTCGGCGAGCGCGCGCTGAGGCACCCGCCGCAGGATGCGAAATTAGGCCGACCTGTATAGCCTGACATGTGCGGGAGAAACCCTCGCCGACCGGCCCAATGCCGAACCCAGGAGCTGTCTCCATGATCGAAGCCACCCAATCGGTGAAGAAGCAGGCGACCACGCCGGAGCCTGCCGCCAAGGGCCCCTCGCGGGCCGAGACGGAGGAGCGGGAGGCCACCAACCCGGCCCCCGCCAGCACCGAGCTGCAGGTGCCCGAGCGCCAGAAGCAGGTGACGCCGCCCAGCCCCAGCTTTGACGTGCGGCTCGACGCGGAGACCATGCGCCTCTACTCCGAGCTGCGCGACCCGGAGACCGACCGGCTGATCCTGCGCCTGCCCGCCGGCTACCAGCCGAGCGACGAGGAGGGCGGGGTTTCGCACCTCTCGACCGAGGCATGAGCATCAACGCGGTCACCATCGGCGTCCCCACCGGCATCGCCGGCTGGAAGCTGCTGCAGACCAAGACGCCGGCCGACTTCAAGGCCTTCACCAAGGATCCGCTGCTGCAGCGCGACATCGCCTATCTGCGCGAGACGCTGCCGACCAAGCTGACCGCCAAGGATATGCTGGCCGACCGCCGGCTGCAGACCATGGTGCTGAAGGCCTATGGGCTGGACAGCCAGGTCGGCTTCGACGCGCTGATGCGCAAGGTGCTGGAGAGCAACCCCGACGATAACACCTCCGTCGCCGCGCGCATGGTCGACTATCGCTATCGCCAGGTCGCGGCGGAGCTGAACTATGGCGGCCTCGGCATCCCCGAGATCCCGGCGGTGCTGTCCAGCACGACGCTGCAGATGGAAGGGGTGATGCGGGGCCAGGAATTCACCCGCTTCAGCGGCACCATGGGCGGGGTGAAGGTGACGAATGTCGACATCGCCGGCCTGACCCGGCGCACCGACATCGCCGCCACCCTGCAGGCCGCCTTCCAGAAGGCCGATGGCGGCAACAAGGACATCACCGTCCAGGCGCTCGGCGTGAAGATCATCTTCAGCGACGCGAAAGGCCGCGGCAAGGGCGACTTCACCTTCACCGCCGATGAGAACAGCACGGCCCGCGCCTACCTGCTGTCGGAAAGCGCCGGCAGCCAGGTGGTGCCCGCCAGCGGCGGCACCAAGGTGACCGACAGCGCCACCATCGATTCGATCGTCGCCAAATACACCCAGGCGCGCTTCGAGGAGAGCCTGGGCGAAAGCTCCGACAGCCTGCGCCGCGCCGTCTATTCCAAGCGCCTGCTGCCGCAGATCACCAACTGGTACAGCGTCATCGCCGACCGCAACCTGGCCACCGTGGTGCAGGCGGCGCTCGGCCTGCCCGACAGCTTCGGCCAGATCGATGTCGACCGGCAGAAGGTGATCCTGGAGCAGCGGATGGACATCAAGGATTTCCAGGACCCCGCCAAGCTCGGCAAGATCATCGAACGCTATGTCGCCAAGAGCAGCATCGAGGAAGCCAAGGCCTTCGCCAGCAGCAGCCTGGCCAGCCTGGTGCAGCCCGTCTATTGGGGCCGCGACAGCTTCGATGGCAGCGCCGGCGCTGCCCTGCTTTCCACCGTCATGAGCCGCTGAGGGTCACGCCAGCGGGCAGGGCAAGGGCGGCAGGCTGCTGCCGTCGGCATAGGTCAGGCGGATCTGCCCGGCCAAGTCTTCGGCCAGGGCCACGGCGCCGCCACCCGGGGGCGTCACCACGCCGAGCAACCCGCTGCGCTGCGAAGTCCAGCGCAAGGGCAGGATCACCCCATCGGCCGGCAGGAAGATCTCGGCCGCCAGCACGCCGGGGTGGTCGCGCACCGCCGGCGGGATGTCGACAGTCGCCGCCACGCCCGGCGGGAACAGCAGGAAACGGAAGCAGGCCTCGGCCTGCAGCGGCAGCGCCGGCGGCAAGGGCGAGTCGAGCCCGCAGGCGCGGCGACATTCGGCCAGGAAGGGATCGGCGCCGCCCACCGCCCCGGCCAGATCCGGCGTCAGCCCGCCGCCGCAGCGCATCGCCAGTTCGATCGGGCGCAGCCCCGCCGGCGTCGCGGCAAATTCGACATGGCTGCTGCCGTCACGAAAATCCAGCGCGGCGCAGAGCGCGGTGATCATCGTCTCGGCCGCTTCCCGATGCGCGGCGGCGGCCGCGTCGTACTGCACGGCCAGGTCGACGCAATAGGGCTCGGGCGACTTCACCTTGCGGCCGATGGCGACGACCCGGGCGCGGCCGTCGCGCAGCACCGCCTCGGCGGAGAATTGCGGGCCGGGCAGCAGCGCCTCGGCCAGGACGGCGCTGCCCGGCAAGCCGCCGGCCAGGGCGAAATCATGCGCCGCGGCCAGGGCGTCGGCGCCGGCGACGCGGCTGACCCCGCGCGAGCCGCCCGGGCTCAGCGCCGGCTTCAGCACGATCGGATAGCCGCCCAGCGCCGCGACCAGCGGCGCGGCGTTCACCGGATCGGGCATCAGGGAGAACGGCACGGCCCAGGGCGCGGCGCGCGCCGCCCAGGCTTGGCGTTGCGCCAGCTTGCTCAGGCCCTGCGCGATGACGGCAGGGTTGGCGGCGCCCTTCAACCCCAGCCGGCGCCCGAGCCGCGCCGCGGCCAGGGCCTGCACCTCGTTGCTGCCGACGATGCCGTCGATGCCGCCCAGCGCCGCGATGCCGGCCGCCAGCCCGTCCAGGTCGTCCGGCGCGACCCGCAGCGCCGCATCGGCCACCGCGAAGCCATGCGGCTGCGGCAGGTCGTCGGCGACAACGGTGAAGAAGCCAGCAGCACGGGCGGCGCGGATGCGCGGCACATTGCCCAGCGCCGCGCCCAGGATCAGCAGGCGCGGCGCGGTCATCCGCGGCCGAGATCGGCGGCGTCGGCGATCGAGGCCTCGCCCTGCAGCTTGTTCACCGCGAAGACCCCCGACCAGCGGCCGCGGAAGGAAAGCCAGTCGCTGGGGGCGCCGGGATCGATGGTCTCGATGCCATGCGGCTGCTGCGGGTGGAACCAGACGACATCGCCCGGGGCGAGCGCGGCATCGACCGGGCGCAGCACGCCGGCGGCATCCTGCAGCACCAGCCCGCCGGCGCTGTAATCGGCGCCGAAGCGCGACAGCACCATCAGCGGCACCGCCGCCTGGTGCGGCCCGACCGGGTCGCGATGCAGGTTCATGCAGCCCTCGCCCGAGGGGTAGAAGTGGAACAGCATGCGGGCGATGCTGCCATCCTCCGGCGCGCGGCCCAGGTATTTCTCCGGCGGCGCCCCGGCCAACAGGTTGCGCAGCCGGAAGACCGGCGCCATCAGCCGGAAGACGTCGAAAGGATCCTGGTTCCAGGGATTGAAGGAAAACTGGTGGTAATTGGCGCGGACGAAGGAGCGTTCGTCCCAGCGGTTGACCCGATGCGCGTTCGGCGCCCCCGGTGTCAGCGGCACATAATTGGGCAGCGAGGCGCGGCCGACCCCGGCCAGCCATCCGGTCAGCCGGGCGACCAGCCCAGGGTCGACGACGCCGCGGCTGACGCCGACCTCATGCGCCGCGATGCGCGCCTGCAGCGCCGCGCGGCGCCCGGCATCGGCCTCCAGCAGGGGCAGCGGATCCATCTCGAACAGCATCGGCGTCAATCCTCAGGGGGCGGCGGATCGACCAGCGCCTCGGACCCCAGGAAGGCCGAGGTCTCGGCGCGGAAATCCTGGCGCAGGTCGACGATCAGGGTGAATTCGAAGGGCATGTAGTCGTGCCGCAGCAGCACGCGGCGCGAGAAGGCCAGGCCCTCGGCCAGCATCGCCGCCGGGTCGGCGTAATGCAGATGCGGGTAGCGGCGCTCGGCGGTGGTGGACATGAAGTTCACCGCCAGCCCCATCGTCGCCGCGGCCCGGAAGCGCAGCAGCATGCGGTGGATGAAGCTGTCGCTGTCGGCCAGCCGGTGGTGGAACAGGCCGGAGGCGACGACGATGTCGAAGCGTCCCGGCGCCCCCGCCAGGTCCCAGTCCCAGACCCGCAGGTCGCGGTCGGGGGCGGCGCGGCGGCCGGTCTCGATCAGCTCGGGCGACAGGTCGATGCCGGTATAGGCGACGTCCCGCCCGGTCGCCGCGCAGAAGCTGGCCAGGTCGCCGAAGCCGCAGCCGACATCGAGCACGGAGATCTTCGCGGCCGGCCAATGGTCGAGCAGCGCGGCATAGCGCAGCCGGTGCTGCCGCTTGTCCCAGCCGAGGCTGCGCGGGTCATGGCCGAAGCGCCGCAGCCGCTCGGCATAGCGCGCGCAGTTTTCTTGCTTTTCTTCCGGCCTCATGCGGCGTCCCGATGCAGGAAGCGGCGCAGGTTTCCACCCAGGATGTTGTCGCGCTTCTCGGCGGCCAGGCCAGGCAGCAGGGCGTCGAAGCGCGCCAGCACCTCCGCCGGCGCGTAATCCGGAAAGTCCGAACCAAGGCAGAGCCGCCGGTCGAAGCTACGGGCGAGAAAAGAAATGTCGAGATCGATCGAGCTGCCGGCGTACTTCATCAGCGTGAAAGAAAGATCCAGCAGCACGCCCGGATTGGCGCGGGTGAACTCGGCATGGCGCAGCAGGTCGACGCCGCCGCCATGCAGCAGCACCAGGCGCAGACCAGGCGCCTCGGCCAGGGCCTCGGTCAGCGCCGGCAGCGGATCGGGTGGCAGGCGCTGGGCGGCCGGGGCGAAGGCATAGCTGCAGAAGAACACCGCCAGGTCGCGCGCCGCGGCACCGCGGAAAATGTCCGGCAGATGCCGCATCACCCCGGCGCCGCAGGCGCGCGGATGCAGGTGCAGCCCGGCCACGCCGAGATCGCGCAGCGCGTCCAGCATCGCCTCCACCGGGGCCTCGGCGGCGGGCCAGGCGGGGATCGGCAGCAGGCCAGGGAAGCCGCGCGCCGCCTCGACCAGCAGCCCGGGCGAGACGCCGGGCATGCCCTGCAGGCAGCCGCCCGTGCCCCCCGCCGCGGCCAGCGCCGCCGCATAGGTCTCGGGCCGGCCGCCGCCATGGCTGTCGAAGAAGCTCATCCGCCCCAGCCCGGCGGGATGGCCAGAAAGCCGATCCCCGCCCGCCCATAGCCATTGCCCGCATAGAACAGAAAATCCTGGCCGCCGGCGCGCAGGATGCGGGGATAGCATTGCATCCCATCGTCCCAGTCGCCGGCGGGGATTTCCACGGGTGCAGGGTGGCGGCGGAAGCGGCCAGCACCTTCGGCGGTGCCCAGGAACAGGCGGTAGCGGTCGCCGCGGGCGGTGAAGAAAATCCGCTCCGGCGCGCGGCCCCAGGGGGCGGGGGCGCCCAGCGCATATTCGCGATCATCGGCCAGCGGCACGGCGACCTCGCCGGGGCGCTGCCAGTCCAGACCGTCCGCCGACCAGCCGGTATGCAGGTGATAGCGGTGCCGCAGCCCACCATCGGGCACCTCGGCCCATTCCAGGAAGCTGGTGTAGAGCATCCGCCAGCTTCCGTCGGAACAACGCTGCACGGCGCAGGAGCCATGGCCGATCGGCTCGGCATCGCTGGCGGGCAGCAGCGGCGCGCGGCTGTGGCGGCAGAAGCTGTCACCGCCGTCGCGGCTGACGGCGAGGCCGATCTGGTTGCGGAAGGGCACCGCGCCGCCCAGCCGCTGCCAGCCGACGTAATACATCCGGAGTGCGTCGTCGGCCTCGACCAGCCAGGGATAGCCGGTGCCGTCGGCATCGAAGCAGCCGGGCGCGCCGAGGCTGAGCAGCGGGCCGTGCAGCCCGCGCAGCGCCGGCGCATGCCCGGGCGCGGGCGGGCCGTCGAAATCCAGCCGGCCGATATGGCTGCGCCCCCCGGCATCGCGGCCGCCGAGATAGAGGCGGAGTTCCCCCTGCGGCCCGAGCCAGGGGCAGAAGGCGCCGAGGCCGCCGGCCATCCACCAGCAGCCTGGCCAGGGCCGCAACAGCAGCCGCCCGGCCGGCAAGGGCGGCAGGATCGGCAGCGGCGTCATGGCAGGGCGGTGGCGGCCCGCGCGGCGCGCAGGCTGGCGGCTTCCTCCACCGCCTCCCGCGTCAGCCGGGCGACGGGAGGATGGGCGGCGAGGGCCAGCAGCAGGGTCAGCGGCGCGATGCGGCGGGCGGCGGCCACCTCCCGCACCAGGGCCAGCCCGTCGGAATGCAGCCCGGCGAAGCCCATGCCGGCATCCTCCGGCGCGATCTCGATCGGCCCGAAGATCGGCAATATTTCTTCCTGGGACATCCGGCCGAGCGCCACGAAGTCGCCGGGCACCACCAGCCCGGCCCGGCGGGCGGCAAGAACAAAAACCTCGGTCGCGGCATTGCCGGCGCTGCGGCCGACGCCGCGCAGGGTGCAATCCACCGTCGCGGCCCCGGCTTCCACCGCGGCCAGGCTGTTGGCGATGGCCAGGCCCAGATTGTTGTGGCCGTGGAAGGCCAGGCCCGCCGTGACCTCGGCCCGGGCGGCGGCGACCATGGCGGCGACCTGGCCGGGCAGCAGGGCGCCGGCGGAATCATAGAGGCCGACATGCTGCGCCCCGCCCTCGGCCATGCGCAGCGCCGCGCGGGCGAAGCCATCCGGCCCGACCATGGAGGCTTTCAGCAGGCTGGCATGGGTCTCGAGCCCGCGCCGGCGGCCTTCGGCGAGATAGGGCAGCGCCTCCTCCGCGCGCAGGAGGTCGATGCCGACGCGCAGGATGTCGAGGCCCAGATCGGCCGCCCGCCCAATATCCTCCAGCGCCGCGATGCCGGGGATGGCCAGCGCCGCCATGCGCGCCCGGTCGAGCGCGCCGCGCCCGGCCCTCAGATAGGCCTCGTCGCTGTCGCCATCGGGGGAGAGGTGTTTCGCCGGGGCGCCGAGCCCCAGCCCATGGCCGAGCTCCACCACCGGCATGCCGGCCGCTTCCAGCCCGGCCGCGATGCGGGCGGTCTCGGCGGCGGAGAAGCCCTGCGGCAGGCGATAGGCGCCGTCGCGCAGGGTGCAGTCGATGACGCGGATCGCGCGGAAGTCGGACATGCCTGCACCCACCTTCTGTGGAGCGCCATCGCGCGGCGCCGGACTTTCCCTCCTTCTAGGTAGTGAACTCATAAAGCTTGCGGTGTTCGGCGTGCCCTGATTCAAAGCTCCAGATGGTGAGGAGCGTCAGATGGCCCGGTTCGACCTGACCGAGAGCGAGTGGTCGATCATTGCCCCGCTGC
>NZ_CACSJM010000165.1 GCF_902706185.1 Roseomonas sp. 18066
CCCGGAACCACCGCGTGACGCAACCCCTGCCCCCGCGCCGCGGCCCGCGCCCGCTGCCGCTGCACCTGAACCTGGCGCTGCTGCGCGGGATGGGGGCGGCGCTCAGCCTGGATCCGCTGACCGGCCCAGGGATCGGGATGCCCTCCTCGCCCGGCTCGCCGAGCTGGAGCGACGCCTGGCCGATCTCGAAGGCGGGCCGGGCGGAGATGGCGCGGATCGCGGCCGCCCTCGCCGCCGGCGGCCACCCGCCTGAGCGCTTCCGCGCCGCCGTGCTGCGCCGGCTGGCGCGGCAGGACCGGGCGCTGATCGCGGGGCTGGCCGCCTATCGCCGCCACCCCTATCAGCGGAATGTCCCCCCGGTGCCGGTGCTGTGGCAGGAGGGCGACAGCCGCCTGCTCGACTATGGCGGCGAGGGCCCCTGCCTGCTGATGGTGCCCTCCCTAGTCAACCGGGCCGAGGTGCTGGACCTGATGGCCGGCCATTCCATGCTGCGCTGGCTGGCGACTCAGGGCTTCCGGGTGCTGATGCTGGACTGGGGCTGGCCGGAGCCCGCTGCGCGCCGCTTCACCCTGACCGACTATGTTGCCGGCCGGCTGGAGCGGGCGATCGCCGCCCCGGCCATCGCGCCCTTCGGCCCCCCGGTGCTGGCCGGCTATTGCATGGGCGGGCTGCTGGCGCTCGGCGCGGCGCTGCGCCGGCCGGACCGGCTGCGCGGCCTGGCGCTGCTGGCGACGCCGTGGGACTTCCATGCCGGCCCGCCCGGCGTGCGCGACCGGGCGCTGGCGCTGGCCGCCCTGCTGCCCGGGCTGGAGCCGCTGCTGGAGGCCCAGGGCGCCCTGCCGGTGGATGCCATCCAGACTCTCTTCGCCGGGCTCGACCCCTGGAGCATCGCCGCCAAGTTCCGCGCCTTCGCGGCGCTCGACCCCGCCAGCCCGCGCGCCGCGCAATTCGTGGCGCTGGAGGACTGGCTGAACGACGGCATCCCGCTGGCCGGCCCGGTGGCGCGGGAGACGCTGGGCGGCTGGTACGGCCGCAACGAGACTGCCCGCCTCGACTGGCGCATCGCCGGCGCCGTGGTCGATCCCGCCGCGCTGCGGCTGCCCGGCTTCGTCGCCATCCCGCGCGCCGACCGCATCGTGCCGCCGGAATCGGCGCTGGCCCTGGCGGCCCGGCTGCCGGGGGCGACCGTGCTGCCGGTGGCGGCGGGGCATATCGGCATGGCCGCCGGCAGCCGCGCCGAGACGCAGCTGTGGCAGCCGCTGCGCGACTGGCTGCGCGCTCTCTGAACCGGCCCCACTTGTAGCGACCAGGGGGGGCGGCGCACATTGCCCCCAGGACGGCCCCGCCACGGGGCCCGCCGCCCCCGGCCCGGCCTGCACGGCATCCCGGGGGCGGCGCAAAAGCACCAGGGGAGCTACCCAGCCGATGACCGATATTGTGATCGCCTCCGCCGCGCGCACCCCCGTCGGCGCCTTCAACGGCGCCTTTGCCGGCCTACCGGCGCATGACCTCGGCAGCATCGCCATCAAGGCGGCGCTGGAACGCGCCGGCATCGAGGCCGATGCGGTGGACGAGGTGATCCTCGGCCAGATCCTGACCGCCGGCGCCGGGCAGAACCCGGCCCGCCAGGCCTCGGTCAATGCCGGCATCCCCGTCGAGCGCACCGCCTTCGGCATCAACCAGCTCTGCGGCTCGGGCCTGCGCGCGGTCGCGCTCGCCGCCCAGCAGATCGCCACGGGCGATGCCAATATCGTCGTCGCCGGCGGCCAGGAGAGCATGTCCCAGGCGCCGCATTGCGCGCATCTGCGCGGCGGCGTGAAGATGGGCGACTTCTCGATGGTCGACACCATGATCCGCGACGGGCTGTGGGACGCCTTCCACGGCTACCACATGGGCACCACGGCCGAGAACGTCGCCCAGAAGTTCCAGATCACCCGCGAGCAGCAGGACGAATTCGCCTACCAGTCGCAGCACAAGGCGGGCGAGGCCATGGCCGCCGGCCGCTTCAAGGCCGAGATCGTCCCGGTGACCGTCAAGGGCCGCAAGGGCGACACCGTCTTCGACAGCGACGAGTATCCGAAGCCGGAGACCACGCTGGCCATCCTGACCAAGCTGCGCCCGGCCTTCGCCAAGGACGGCTCGGTCACCGCCGGCAATGCCAGCGGCCTGAACGACGGCGCCGCCGCCCTGGTGGTGATGTCGGCGGCCGAGGCGGCGCGGCGCGGCATCACCCCGCTGGCCCGCATCGCCAGCTGGGCGACCGCCGGCGTGGACCCCTCGATCATGGGCACCGGCCCGATCCCCTCCAGCCGCAAGGCGCTGCAGAAGGCCGGCTGGTCGATCGACGACCTCGACCTGATCGAGGCCAACGAGGCCTTCGCCGCCCAGGCCTGCGCGGTGAACAAGGAGCTCGGCTGGGACACGTCGAAGGTCAATGTCAGCGGCGGCGCCATCGCGCTGGGCCATCCGATCGGCGCCTCGGGCGCGCGGGTGCTGACCACGCTGCTCTATGGCATGCAGGCGCGCGGCGCGAAGAAGGGGCTGGCGACGCTGTGCATCGGCGGCGGCATGGGCGTCGCCATGTGCCTCGAGGCCGTCTGATTTTTCTGTCTGGCGCCGGGGGCTCGATGGCCCCCGGCGACGTCCCGCCGCTTGCTTTTCGTATTTGAGAATAATTCTCATTTACCTATAAGGCGGGGGTGCGCGACCTCGCTTTGCCCCGTCACTGGCTGGACCGGCTGTTCCGCGAGGAGCAGGGCCGGCTGCAGCGCCGCCTCGGCCGCTGGCTGGGCTGCCCGGCCGCGGCCGAGGACGTGCTGCAGGACAGCTTCCTGCGCCTGGCCGGCAGCCAGGCCGCGACCGAGGCGCGCGACCCCGCCGCCTACCTGGCCCGCGCCGCCCGCCATGCCGCCGCCGACCGTCTGCGCGGCCCGGCCGGCCGCCCCTCCGGCCAGGCGAGCCTCACCGAGGACCTGGCCTGCCCTGGCCCGCTGCCCGATGCGGTGGCCGAGCAGCGCGAGCGCGTCCGCCGCTTCGCCACCGCCCTTCGCGCCCTGCCGGCGCAGCAGCGCGCCATGGTCGTCGCCGCCCGGCTGGAGGGCCAGAGCCATGCCGCCATCGCCGCCCGCCACGGCACCACGCCGGCCGCGGTGGAGAAGGCCGTCGCCCGCGCCTTGCTGCGGCTGAGCGCCTGCCTGGACGAGGCCGACGACAGCGCGGCTTCCCGCTAGGCCGCCGGCCGTGCCATACCCCCGCGCCATGCCCCTTGCCGACGCGCCGCCCCGATCGGAGGCCGACCCCGCCATCCTGGCGGCGGCCGCCGGCTGGGCTGCGCGGCTGGCCGCCGGCGCCGCGCCGCTGACGCCGGCCGAGCAGGCCGCGCTGCAGGCCTGGTGCGCCGATCCCCACCACGCCCGCGCCCTCGATTCGCTGTCGGCCCTCTGGGAGGACCCGGCGCTGCTGGCCGCCGCCCGGGACGTTGCCGGCGACGCCGCGCCAAAACCCCGCCGCCGCGCCTTCCTGGCCGGCGGCAGCGCGGCGGCGCTCAGCCTGGCCGGCGGGCTGTGGCTCGGCCAGGCGCCGCTGCAGCGCGCGCTCGCCGATGCCGCGACCGCCCCGGGCGAGATCCGCGCCCTGCCCCCCCTGCCCGGCGGCGGCGAGCTGCTGCTGGATACCGCCAGCGCCGTCGACCTGCCGGCGCCGGGTGTCGCCCTGCTGCGCCAGGGGGCGCTGCGCCTGTCCCTGCCCCCCGCCGCCGCGCCGTTCCGGCTGGAGGGCCGCCACGTCGCCTGGCGCATCGCCCCCGGCTCCTTCCTCGGCTTCTTCCGCGACGAGGCCGGCGACCGGCTGGCGCTGCTGCGGGGTGCCGCGCAGTCCGAGGGCACCGGGCCCGACCTCTCCCCCGGCCAGGGGCTGCTCTGGGGCGCGCAGGGCCCCGGCCAGCCGCGCCGGTTGACGCTGGCCGAGCAGGACCGCGTCGAAGGCTTCGCCGAGGCCTGGCGCCTGTTCGACTCGGCGCCGCTGGCCGAGGTCGCCGCGGAGCTTTCCGCCTATCGCGCCGGCCTGCTGCTGGTGGGCGCGGAAATCCGCGGCCTGCGCGTCTCCGGCCGCTACCGCTTCGCCGAGCCGGAGCGGGTGCTGTCGCTGCTGGCGCAGAGCCTGCCGGTCGGCATCCGCCGGCACGGCCCGCTGCTGACCCGGCTGACCACCCCCGCCTGAATTCTTTTTTCAGATTTTTCGGCGGGCGCCTGTCGGATCGCGCCCGCCCATCCCGTCCTGGACCTTGAGCGGCGCCGCGCAGGCGCCCGGACAGGCTTCGAGGACGTGAGAGAAGTGCAGGACAATTTTCTTTCGGTTCTGGCGGCGGCAACGCTGCTGGCCGTGACGCCGGCGGCGGCCCAGACGGCAGCCACCCCGGCTGCCCAAGGTGCGACCAGCTTCGCCATCGCGCCGCAGCCGCTGGGCGCGGCGCTGGCGCAGTTCTCCCGCGCCACCGGCCTGCAGGCCAGCGCGCCGGCCGCCCTGCTGGAAGGCCGTCAGTCGCCGGGCGCCAGCGGCAGCCTGGCCGCGTCCGAGGCGCTGCGCCGCCTGCTCGCCGGCACGGGCCTGGCCGGCCGCATCGAGGGCGGCGCCATCCTGCTCTCGCCCGAGCCGCGCGCGGCGCTGGGCGACACCGTCCTGCCCACCGTCGATGTCGGGGCCGCCACCGGCAGCGGCGGGCGCTGGCCGTCGCGCGGCTTCGTCGCCGAGGCCTCGGCCGCCGGCACCAAGACCGACACGCCGCTGATCGAGACGCCGCAGGCGATGAACGTCGTCACCCGCGCCGAGATCGAGGCGCAGGGGTCCACCAGCATCACCGACGCGCTGCGCTACACGCCCGGCGTGGTCAGCCAGTATGGCGCCACCGACCTGCGCTACGACTGGTTCACCGTGCGCGGCTTCACGCCGCCGATCCGCTACCTGGACGGGCTGCGCCTGCCCTTCGGCGCCCGCGGCTATTCCCAGCCGCGCATCGAGGCCTATGGGCTGGAGCGGATCGAGCTGCTGAAGGGCCCGGCCTCGGCGCTCTATGGCCAGAGCTCGCCGGGCGGGCTGCTGAACATGATCAGCCGCCGCCCCAGCCAGGTCGCGCAGAACGAGGTGGTGCTGCAATACGGCAGCCATGGCGCGCTGACCGCCGGCTTCGACAGCACCGGCCCGCTGGATGCCGAAGGCAAGTTCAGCTACCGGCTGACCGCGCTGGGCCGCCGCGCCGACAGCCAGACCCAGTTCCTCGACGAGCGGCGGATCTTCGTGGCGCCGTCCCTGACCTGGCGGCCGGATGCGCAGACCAGCGTGACCTTCCTGGCGCAGTACCAGCGCATCGCCTCCGACGGCGGCGGCGCGCCGCAGGCGCTGCCGGCCTTCGGCACGCTCTGGGCCAATCCGAACGGGCGGATCCCGACCCGCCGCTCGCTGACCGAGCCGGGCTACGACCATTATTCCGGCGAGCAGCTGATGCTCGGCTATGCCTTCGAGCACCGCTTCGACAGCACCTGGCAGTTCCGCCAGAACTTCCGCTACAGCCATGTCGATGCCGATACCCAGCGCATCCAGGCCTATTCCTTCGCCGCCAACCAGCGCGATGTCGGCCGCTACGCCTGGGGCTTCCCCGAGGTCTCCGACGCCTTCACGGTCGACAACCAGGCCCAGGCCGACTTCACCACCGGCCCGGTCCGCCACCGCCTGCTGACCGGCTTCGACTACCAGCGCGAGGACGCCACCTATGAGGAGAGCCAGCTCACCCTGCTGCGCGCCCTCGACGTCTTCAACCCGGTCTATGGCCTGGCGGTCACCCGCCCGCCGATGGCCAACCGCATCAGCCAGGGCCGCAACCAGGCCGGCGTCTATGCGCAGGACGAGCTGCGCTTCGACCGCTTCATCCTGACGCTGGGCGGCCGCTACGACTGGGCGACCGCGCGCACCAACAACTACACCGTCGCCGGCAGCCGCACCGTCGTCACCAAGCAGGATGATGGCGAGTTCACCGGCCGCGCCGGGCTGGTCTATCGCTTCGACAACGGCTTCGCGCCCTATGCCAGCGTCTCGACCAGCTTCCAGCCGACCAACGGCACCGACCGCCGCGGATCGCCCTTCGAGGCCACCACCGGCCGCCAGTACGAGGTGGGGCTGCGCTACCAGCCCGAGGGCAGCGGGATCTATGCCGCCGTCTCCGCCTTCCACCTGACGCAGCAGAACGTGCTGACGCCGGATTCCAGCGACACCCGCTTCAGCGCCCAGGCCGGCGAGGCCGAATCGCGCGGCATCGAGTTCGAGGCCAAGGCCAGCCTGGCGGAGCGGCTGAACCTGTCGCTGTCCTACGCCTATACCGAGACCGAGGTGACCCAGGCCAACCGCAACGCCGCCGGCGCCAGCACCCTGGGCAAGCAGCTGCCCTTCGCGCCGAACCACCAGGCCGCAGCCTGGCTGGACTATTCCTTCAGCGCCCCGGTGGTCGCCGGGCTCGGGGTGGGGGGTGGCGTGCGCTACATCGGCGCCTCCTATGGCGACGCCAACAACACCTACCGCGCGCCGTCGGCGACGCTGGTCGACCTGGCGCTGCGCTACGACCTGGGCCAGGCGCTGCCGGCGCTGCAGGGGGCGCAGCTCGGCCTGAACGCGCTGAACCTCTTCGACAAGGAATACGTCACCACCTGCATCAGCGCGACCGGCTGCTACTGGGGCGCCCGCCGCACCGTGCTGGCGACGCTGAAGTACCGCTGGTAATCTTTGCCCGTTGCCGGGGGGCCGATGGCCCCCCGGCGGCGTTCCGCGACTAACAGAAATGCGCGCCGCGCGCCTCGACCGGCAGGACATAGAGCGACTGGCTCGCCGTCATGAACAGCAGGTTGCGCCGGCTGCCGCCGAAGCACAGGTTGCTGCAGATCTCGGGCAGCTTGATCTGGCCGATGCGGACGCCATCGGGGGCGAAGACATGCACCCCGTCATAGCCATCCCCCACCCAGCCGGCCGAGGACCAGACATTGCCCTCGGTGTCGCAGCGGATGCCATCCGCCATGCCCGACTTGCCGTCCAGCGTCATGTCGGCGAAGGCGCGCGGGTTGCGGATCGTGGCGCCGTCGACGTCATAGGCCCAGATCTGGTTCTTCGCCTCGGTGTAGTGGCTGCTGCCGGTGTCGGCCACGTAGAGGATCTTGTAATCCGGGCTGAAGCAGAGGCCGTTCGGCTTGAACGGCTGGTCGGCCAGCTTGGTCACAGCGCCCGACTGCGCGTCGATCCGGTAGAGCGCCTCCTTGATGAAGGGGCGGACGCTGCCGGTCTCGTGCCGCTGCCCCTCGTAATCCATCAGCGCGCCATAGCCCGGGTCGGTGAACCAGATGCTGCCATCCTCGGGGTGCACCACCGCGTCGTTCGGCGCGTTGAACTGCCCGTCCGGCCCGCGGGCGGCGAGGATCGTCACCTGCCCGTCGCGCTCGTAGCGCACCACGTCGCGGTGGCGGTGCCGCATGGCGATCTGCCGCCCCTCGCGGTCGAAGGTATTGCCGTTGGAAAAGCCCGAGGGGCTGCGATACCGGCGGGAGACATGGTGGTCCTCCTCCAGGTAGCGCAGGCATTCGTCGTTCGGAATGTCGGAGAAGATCAGGAACCGCCCCGTGGCGTGCCAGGCCGGGCCCTCGGCCCAGCCCATGCCGGTGTGCAGCCGCCGGATCGCGGCATTGCCCAGCTTGGCGCGGAACCGCTTCGGGTCCATCGCGATCACGTCGGGGTCGGGGTAGCGCAGCGGCGGCGCCTCGCGGGAATAATCCCGCGGCGCGGTCCCTTGCGCCTGGGCGCCGGTGCTGGCCAGCAATCCGCTGGCGAGCAGCCCGCCGAGCATCGCCCGGCGCGGCGGGGTGGCATTGCGGAGCATGTTTTATCCTCCCAAACGGCCGAGTCGATGCCGGCCTTGGGCGGAACTATAGGCGGGGCGTGGCCTCGCGCCGCATCGCCTCCTCGCGAGCGGCCCCATCGCGGGATGCCCAATCGCGCGATGCCCAGTCCCGGCCGGCCCAGACCGAATCGGGCACCAGCACCCGCCGCCCGCGCGACGCCGCCACCCCGCGCGCCGGCATGACGCCATAGATCCGCTTATGCGCCTCGACGATCACCACCCCGGCGAAGCGCGGCGCCAGCAGCCGCCCCGCCCCTTCCCACAGCGCCGTGCCCTTCAGCAGCAGCCGGGTCTGGAAGGGCGGCGTGAACAGCGCCGCATCGCGCCGCTCGGCCGCGAACAGGTTCCGCTCCAGCAGCCGCGACAACTGCCCGGTCGAATAGGGCCGCCCCTGGCCGAAGGGCGTGATGTCGCGATGCGCCCACAGCCCGCGGCGGTTCGGCGCCACGATCAGCAGCTTCCCGTCATCCTTCAGCACCCGCCAGACCTCGCGCAGCATGCGGCGGTCGTTCTCGGCGCCTTCCAGCCCGTGCACCAGCAGCACCCGGTCGAAGCTGAGATCGGGAAACGGCAGCAGCGAATCCTCGACCCGCGCCGAGAGCGAGGCGCTGCCCGGCGGCCAGGGCGCCACGTCGGTCTCCGGCAGGCTGGCCGAGACGATGCGCGCGGCCCCCTCCCGCCACAGCCGCAGATACGGCGCGGCATGGCCCAGCCCCAGGATCTCCCGCCCGGTCAGGTCCGGCCACAGCCGCTGCAGCCGCTCGCGCAGCAGCCGCGCCGCCACCAGCCCCAGCGGCGAGGCGTAGAAATCCCGGTGACCGTGGTTGTCTGCGTGGACCTCAGCCTTCATGCGGTTGATATAGGGCCTTGATCGAGGCGTGACACGCCCCGCGAGGGGCGCAAGAGGAGAACCCGCCATGGCTGTCACCGTCCAGGCCGTGCCCTGCCTGTCCGACAACTATGCCTGGATGCTGCGCGACACCGCCACCGGCACCGTCGCCCTCTGCGACCCCGGCGAGGCGAAGCCGGCCATCGAGGCCATCGAGGCCGCCGGCGGCCGCTGCGACATCATCCTGCTGACCCACCACCACGCCGACCATATCGATGGCGTCGAGGCGGTCCGCGCCCGCTACGGCAGCAAGGTGATCGGCGCCACCGCCGACGCCCACCGCCTGCCGAAGCTGGACCAGAGCGTGGCCCCCGGCGACACCATCGCGGTCGGCGCCACCCGCGGCACCGTCATCGACAGCCCGGGCCATACGCTGGGCCATGTCGCCTTCCACTTCCCCGAGGGCGACGTGCTGCTCTCGGGCGACACGCTGTTCTCGCTGGGCTGCGGCCGGCTGCTGGAAGGCACGCCGGCCGACATGTTCCGCGCGCTCGGCCTGCTCAAGGTGCTGCCGCCGGAGACCCTGGTCTGCTGCGGCCATGAATACACCGCCAGCAACGCCCGCTTCGCGCTCACCGTCGAGCCGGACAACGCGGCGCTGCAGGCCCGCGCTCGCGAGGTCGAAGCCGCCCGCGAGGCCGGGCAGCCGACGGTGCCGGTGACGCTGGAGACCGAGCTGGCCACCAACCCCTTCCTGCGCGCTGGCTCCGTCGAGGAGCTGGCGCGGATCAGGAAGGGGAAGGACACCTTCAAAGGCTGAAACAAGCATGGGGGCGCCGCCCCCAAGCCCCCGCCGGGGGGACAGTGTCCCCCCGGACCCCGACATTCATAAAAAAACAAGGACGTCCGATGAAGCTGTTCTACTCGGCGACCTCGCCCTACGTGCGCAAGGTCATGATCTGCATGATCCTCCGCGGCCTCGAAGGCCGCATCGAGCTGCTGCCGACCAACCCCCACATCAGCCCGGACGAGCTCACCACGGCCAACCCGCTGTCCAAGGTGCCCTGCCTGGCGACCGAGCACGGGCCGCTCTACGACAGCCCGGTCATCTGCGAATTCCTCGACAGCCTGGGCGACGCGGCACCCCTCTTCCCGGCCGCCGGCCCGGCCCGATTCGCCGCCCTCACCCGCCAGGCCCTGGCCGACGGCATGATGGACGCCGCCGTCGGCCGCCGCATGGCCGCCAGCCTGCCGCAGGATGAAGGCCGCCAGGCCGCCGACCAGCGCGCTGCCACCGCCGTCGCCCGCGGCCTTGCCGCCGCAGAGGCCAGCCCGCCGCGCGGCCTGACCGATATCGGCGGCGTCTCGCTGGCCTGCGCCCTCGGCTATCTCGACTTCCGCTTCGCCCACGAGCCCTGGCGCGATGCCCATCCGAAGCTCGCCGCCTGGTATGCCGAGGTCGCCGCCGCCCAGGCCGTCGCCCGCACCGTGCCGCCGACCTGATGCCCGACCTGCGCGACCCGACGCTGCCGGCCGGGGCGGTCATCGCCGCCCTCGGCCTCGCCCCCCACCCCGAGGGCGGCCATTACCGCGAGATCTGGCGCGACGCCCCCGCGTCAGGCGCCCGGGGTTCCGGCACCGCCATCTACTTCCTGCTGGCGGCCGGCGAATCGAGCCACTGGCACCGCGTCGACGCCGCCGAGGCCTGGCACTGGTACGCCGGCGCGCCGCTGGCCCTGGGCATCGCCCCGGGCGACGCCGGGCCGGTGACCGAGCACCGGCTGGGCCCGAATCTCGCCTCTGGCGAGGCGCCCTTCGCCATCGTCCCGCCCGGCCATTGGCAGGCGGCGCGCAGCCTGGGCGCCTGGACCCTGGTCGGCTGCACCGTCAGCCCGGCCTTCGACTTCGCCGGCTTCACCCTGGCGCCCCCCGGCTGGGCGCCCGGCCCGGCATGAGCGACGCCGCCGCCTGGGACGCCCGCTATGGCGGCGACCCCTGGCTCTTCGGCCAGGCGCCGAACCGCTACCTGGAAAGCCTGGCGCCGCGCCTGCGCCCCGGGCTGCGGGCCCTGGCGCTGGGCGATGGCGAGGGCCGCAACGGCGTCTGGCTGGCCGAGCAGGGGCTCGACGTGTTGGCCGTCGACTGGTCCGCGACCGGCCTGGCCCGCGCGGACCAGCTGGCCCGCGCCCGCGGCCAGCGACTCGCGACCGAGGCCGCCGATCTCAGCCGCTGGGCCTGGCCCGAGGCGCGCTTCGACCTGATCGCCTGGGTCTTCCTGCATCTGCCCCCCGCCGACCGGGCGGTGGTCGCCGCCGGCGCCTGCCGCGCCCTGGCCCCGGGCGGGCTGCTGCTGCTGGAGGGTTTTTCGCCCGCCCAGCAAGGTCGCCGCAGCGGTGGGCCTAAAGACCCCGACCTGCTCTGGACTCGCGAGAAAGCCGAGGCCGATTTCGCCGGGCTGCGCCTGCTGGAATGCCTGGAAGGCGCCGTGCGGCTGGACGAGGGCCCGCGCCACCAGGGCCAGGCCGAGGTGGTGCGCGGCCTGTGGCAGAAGCCTCAGCCGGCCGACAGCGACATCGCATAGGTCGCCAGGGCGCCGGCGCCGAGCAGCCCCATCATGCTCCACCCCCGCATGCCGAGGCCCAGCAGGCTGTGGTTGTCCTCGCCGCGCCGGGTCAGCAGCTTCCAGGCGCCGAGATTGACCAGCGCCCCCAGCATCAGCCCGAAGGCATTGGCCAGGTAGACCGCCTCCTGGAAGGGCATGTTCTCGGCGAACCAGGGCCGCAGCCCCAGCGTGCCGGCCGCCATGCCGCCGACCAGGAAGAAAACGGACAGAAAGCCGAGGCCGGACCAGGTGACGAACACGCCGAGGCTCCTTGGGGTTCAGCGCGCACCCCTCGCCCCGCGGCCCTTCCGGGTCAAGGTCACGCCTTCTGCCGCGCCGCCAGCACGCCGCCGCCAGTGACCAGCAGCGCGGCCAGCGCCAGGCGCCAGCTGGGCTCGCCGAAGCCCGCCACCAATAGCAGCAGGGTCGAGGCCACCGGGATGCCATAGGCCAGCGTGCCCAGCAGCCGCGGGTCGCCGCGCTTCATGCCGATGTCCCACAGGAAGAAGGCGGCGCCGACCGGCCCCAACCCCAGCAGCAGCAGCGCCAGGGCCTGGCGCGCATCGGGCATGACGCTGGTCTCGAAGCCCAGATGCAGCAGCCCGGCCAGCGCCGCGCTGGCCAGGCAGAAGCCGGCCACCGCCTCGGTCGGCACGGCCGACAGTCGGCGCGCCGTCACCGAATACAGCCCCCAGACCAGGGCGGCGGCCGTCGCGCAGGCGAAGCCGGCGATGGCGCCGGCCGGAAACCGCGCGCCGCTGCCGACCAGCAGGGCAC
>NZ_CACSJM010000166.1 GCF_902706185.1 Roseomonas sp. 18066
AGCTGTGTATAAGAGACACCCCTCGGCCACCGCCCGGACGATCGCGTGGCTCGGCCGTTCCTCCAGCACCACATCCAGCCGCGGATGCGCTGCCACGAACCGCCCCAGCACTTCTGGTAAAAAAGCTTCGCAGGCGGCGCTGTTGGCCGGCAGCCGGATCTGCCCCGCCAGCCCCCCGGCATAGGCCGAAAGCTCCCCCTGCATCTCGGCGATCTGCCCCTGCAGGCGGCGGGCATGATGCAGCAGCGCCTGCCCCGCCGGCGTCAGCGCCACGCCGCGCCGGTGCCGCTCCAGCAGCGCCGTGCCGATCCGCGCCTCGAGGCCGCGCAGCCGCGCGCTCGCCGCCGCCAGCGCCAGATGCGCCCGGGCCGCGCCGCCGGTGATGCTGCCAGCCTCCGCCACCGCCAGGAACAGCCGCAGGTCCGCCAGGTCCCAGTGCATGCGAGGCTTCGTGCCACGCGAAGCCTGGCGTCGGCAATGACGCATTGTGACCGCCCGGACCCCGGCGCAAAGCTGCGCCCCATGCAGCACGACCCCAGCCTGATCCTGGCCATCGCCGCCGTCTTCTTCGCAGCCGGCGCGGTGAAGGGCGTTATCGGCCTGGGCCTGCCCACCGTCGCCATGGGGCTGCTCGGCCTCTTCCTGCCCCCCGCCGAGGCCGCCGCCCTGATGATCCTGCCTTCGCTGCTGACGAATTTCGTTCAGGCGGCGACCGGCGGCGACCTCAGGCTGCTGCTGAGGAAGATGTGGCCCTTGTTGATCGGCTTGCCGCTGGGCACGGCGCTCGGCGTCTGGATCGGCATCGGCATGGGCGGCGGCGGCAATGCCCGGCTGGCGCAGATGGGGCTGGGCCTGGCGCTCATCCTCTACGGCCTCTTCGGCCTGGCCGAGCGCCGCCTGACCCTCCCCGCCCGCGGCCACGCCGCCATCGGCGCGGCCTGTGGCCTGGTCACCGGGGCGCTGACCGCGGCCACCGGCGTCTTCGTCCTGCCCGCCGTGCCCTGGCTGCAGGCGCTGGGGCTGGAGCGCCGCGCCCTGCTGCAGGGCATGGGGATCTCTTTCAGTGTCTCGACCCTGGCGCTGGCGGGGTCGCTCGGGGCAGGGGGGGACTGGCTGGCCTCGGCCCTCGCCCTGGTCCCGACCCTGCTGGGCATGGCGCTGGGGCAAAAGCTGAACCTGCCGCCTGTCCTGTTCCGTCGGCTGTTTTTCTGCGCCCTGCTGGCGCTGGGCGCCCACCTGCTCTGGTGAGGTCTCACTCCCGGCGGAGGATGCCGTCCACTAGCCGGTCCGCCCAGGGCCGGCTCTTGAAGTCGCGGCGCAGCGCGACCTCGTCGTAATCCTCGCGCACCCAGTCCAGGAACGGCTTCGGCCCACTTGCCCGGGTGAAACGGGCGTATTCCCGGAAGAAGGCGTCGAGGATGCCGGTCTTGCTGGAAGAAACATGGCCGAAGCGCCAGGACAGCTGGCGCATGGCGTCCTCCACCGGATGCCCCTGCAGCATGAGCCACAGCCCCGCCGCCAGCCCCGTGCGGTCGGCGCCCGACTTGCAATGGATCAGCACCGGCTCCGGCAATTCGGAAAACAGTCCGGCCAGGCGCAGGATGCGGTCCTTGTGCGGCGCCCCGCGCGATTCGAGGGGCGCATCGACATGCGTCAGCCCGAGCTCCGCCGCCATTTCACGCCCCAGCGCGTCCGACCCGCAATTCTGCCGGTGGCCGCGCAGGTTGATGACGCTGCGGATGCCTGCCGCCCGCACCGCGCGCCGCAGCGCCCCGGGGCTGGGATGGTTCGAGCGGTACAGCCGCCCCGGCGCCACCACCCCCCAGTTGCGCCAGCCCAGCCGCAGCACGGCGTGGTCGACGAACAGGCTGTTGACCCAGGCGGCGCGCCGCCCGGCCGGGGAGGTGAGATCCTGGACCATGGCGGGGGTATGGCCCCGCCACGGGTTCGCGATCAAGCGGCGGTTAATCCGCCCCCCGCGCCGGAGGCGCGATCTTAATCTGCCCGCGCGCCGGAAGCCTTCACCGCCGCCTGCCACATTGGCCGCTCGGCCTTGCCGCGGGCGACGGCATCCTCCGGCGTCGACCACAGGGTGAGCGCCCCGGCCTGCAGGAAGCGCGCCTTCAGCGCCTCGTCGCCCGAGATCTCCTTCAGGGCCCCGTTCACCCGGTCGACGATGGGGCGCGGCAGGCCGGCGGGTGCGACGAAGGCGCCCCAGGAGGTGATGACGAAGTCGTCCAGCCCGGCCTCGGCCATGGTCGGCACGTTCGGCAGGGTCGGCCAGCGCTGGGCGCCGGTCACGGCGAGCGCCCGCATCCGCCCCTCCTGGATCACCGGCACATAGGAGGCCAGGTTGTCGATGGCGAAGGTCACGTCGCCCGACAGCATCGCCGGGATGGTCTGCGCCGCGCCGCGGAACGGGACATGGGTGGCGTCCAGCTGCAGCCGGTTGCGGAAGATCTCGCCCGACAGATGCGGCGTCGTCCCCACCCCCGGCGAGCCGAAGGAGGCGCCGTTCGGCCGCTTCCGCACCCAGGCGATGAACTCCTGCAGCGTCGTCGCCGGGCAATGCTGGGTCGAGACCACCAGGACGTTGGGGAATTCCCAGGTCAGCCCCAGCACCGCGAAGTCGCGGTCGATGTCCCAGGGCATCGAGCTGTACAGGTACTGGTTGATCGAGAAATGCCCGATGGTCGAGGCGCCCATGGTGTAGCCGTCGGGGGCGGACTTCGCGATCGCGTCCATGCCGATATTGCCGCCGGCGCCGGGGCGGTTCTCGATGACGAAGTTCTGGCCGAATTTCTGGCCCAGCCGTTCCGCCAGCAGCCGCGACAGCAGGTCGGTCGAGCCGGCGGGCGGGTAGGGCACGATGAAGCGCACCGGCCGCTCGGGCCAGGGGCGGGCGCCCTGGGCACGGGCCTGGGGCGTCATCAGGGACAGCGCGGGGGCGAGCGCGGGCATGGCCAGCGAGGCGCCCAGCAGGGCGCGGCGGGTTGGCATGGATTCCTCCGGTCTTTTTTTCAGTCTTGGACCGGGAAAGGATGCCGATTTGGCGGCGGTGGCGCCAGTCTGGGACTGACGCCGCCTACCAGCGCACCCGCGGCGGCAGCGACATCAGGATCGCCTCGGTATGGCCGCCGGTCTTCAGCCCGAACAGCGTGCCGCGGTCGTGCAGCAGGTTGAACTCGACATAGCGGCCGCGGCGGAATTCCTGGTGCTCGCGCTCGGCCTCGGTCCAGGGCTCCTGCATGCGGCGGCGGACGATCGGCGGGTAGCCCGCGAGAAACGCCTCGCCCACGTCGCGGGTGAAGGCGAAATGGCGCTCCAGGCTGTCGCCCGATTCGTCCTCCCGCCCCAGCCAGTCGTAGAAGATGCCGCCGAGGCCGCGCGGCTCGTTGCGGTGCGGCAGAAAAAAATATTCGTCGCACCATTGCTTGAAGCGCGGGTAGTAGCCGGGGTCATGCCGGTCGCAGGCGGCGCGATAGGCGGCGTGGAAGCTGTCCGCGTCTTCCCGCGACTCGGGGGCTTCCATCGCCATCGGCGTCAGGTCGCCGCCGCCGCCGAACCAGGCGCGGGAGGTCGCGATGAAGCGGGTGTTCATATGCACCGCCGGCACCCGCGGGGAGTGCAGATGCGCCACCAGCGAGATGCCGGTGGCCAGGAAGCGCGGATCGGCATCTGCCCCGGGGATCTGCTTGCGGAAGTCGGGGCTGAACTCGCCATGCACGGTCGAGACATTGACGCCGACCTTCTCGAACACCCGGCCGCGCATCACCGACATCACCCCGCCGCCGCCGCCCGGCCGGTCCCAGGCGCTGCGGGTGAAGCGGCCCGGCGGCAGGCCGGCTTGCGGGCCTCCCTGGGGGCCATCCTGGGGGCCTTCCACCAGCGCATCCTCGATCGCCTCGAACTCGGCGCAGATGCGGTCGCGCAGCGACTCGAACCAGGCGCGGGCCGGCGCGGCCAGGGGGTGGCTCAAGGGATTGGCCAAGGGATTGGCCAAAGGATTGCCCGCGGGATCACGGTCAGGCTCGGGTTGCGAGGAAAGCTCGGTCATGGCGCGGATCCCGGCATGGCAGGGGCGCAACCCCCTGGCGCGCCCCGCGATGCGGTGGCGCTAGCGCGGGCCGGCGGGCGCGGCAAGCGGCGGATCGGTCCCATTCCCGCCGCGCGGCGGCCCAGGCACCTTCCTCCACGCGGACTTACGCGTTGAAAGATGTCACCATGCCGGGTGCGCAGCGATTGCCACCCTGCTGAAGCTGCCGTTATATGGCGCTGGCGCATGGATTGCAGCGCGGCAACGCGCTTGGCCTGTGTCTCCGCGGTGGCGGATAAAGGGAGTTAGCGGCCGGCCTGCCTGCCAGGCACCGGGTCGGCCGCCAAGAGGGACGATGAGGCATGGCCGAAACGCTTGCGCCGAGCACTGCCCCCGAGCTGGGACAAACCCAGGGGGGTGGCGAACATGGGCCCGACCAGGGGACGAAGCGTGACTTCCTGAAACTGGTGGCGGGCTCCTTCGCGGCGGTCGGCGTGGGCGCCATCGTCTGGCCGTTCATCCATTCGATGAACCCGGCCAAGGACGTGCTCGCGCTGGCCAGCACCGACGTCCCCCTCGGCCATATCGCCGAGGGCCAGGCGGTCACCGTCATGTGGCGCGGCAAGCCGGTCTTCGTCCGTCACCGGACGGGCGCCGAGATCACCGAGGCCAAGGCCGTGCCGCTGGCCGAGCTGCGCGACCCGCAGCCGGATGGCGCCCGCGTCCAGCGCGAGCCCTGGCTGGTGGTGCTGGGCGTCTGCACCCATCTGGGCTGCGTGCCGCTCGGCCAGAAGCCCACCGATGCGCGCGGCGACTTCGGCGGCTGGTTCTGCCCCTGCCATGGCAGCCACTACGACACCTCCGGCCGGATCCGGCGCGGCCCCGCGCCGAGCAACCTGGTGGTGCCGGACTACGCCTTCACCTCCGACACCCAGATTCGCGTCGGCTAAGGACCGCACCCCATGGCAACCGGTCTTCACGACAGCAGCTTCACCAACCCCGTCGTGCGCTGGATCGACCAGCGCATGCCGGTCTTCACCATGATGCAGAAGGAGTACGGGACCTTCCCGACTCCGCGGAATTTCAACTACTTCTGGAATTTCGGCGCGCTGGCCATGATCAACCTGATGATCATGATCGCCACCGGCATCTTCCTGGCGATGAACTACACCGCCCATACCAGCATGGCCTTCGACAGCGTCGAGCGCATCATGCGCGACGTGAACTACGGCTGGCTGATCCGCTACGTCCACATGAATGGCGCCTCGATGTTCTTCATCGTGGTCCTGGTCCATGTCTGGCGCGGCATGTTCTACGGCTCCTACAAGAAGCCGCGCGAGCTGCTCTGGATCCTCGGCGTCGTCATCTTCCTGCTGATGATGGCCACCGCCTTCATGGGCTACGTGCTGCCCTGGGGCCAGATGTCCTTCTGGGGCGCCACCGTCATCACCAACCTGTTCTCGGCCATTCCGCTGGTCGGCAACAGCATCGTGACGCTGCTCTGGGGCGGCTTCTCGGTCGACAACCCGACCCTGAACCGCTTCTTCAGCCTGCACTACCTGCTGCCTTTCGTGATCACCGGCGTGGTCTTCCTCCACGTCGCGGCGCTGCACATCACGGGTTCCAACAACCCGCTGGGCATCGAGCCGAAGGGTCCGCAGGACACGCTGCCGTTCCACCCCTACTACACGATCAAGGACAGCGTCGGCATCGTCGTCTACCTGATCGTCTTCGCCTTCCTGGTGTTCTTCACGCCGAACTACCTGGGCCATCCGGACAACTACATCCCGGCCAACCCGCTCTCGACGCCCGCGCATATCGTGCCGGAATGGTACTTCCTGCCGTTCTACGCCGTGCTGCGCGCCGTGCCGAACAAGCTGGGCGGCGTGCTGATGATGTTCGGCGCCATCGCCGTGCTGTTCGTGCTGCCCTGGCTCGACCGCTCGCCGGTGCGCTCGATGCGCTTCCGCCCGATCGCGAAATGGGCCTTCCTGCTGTGGACGGTGAATTTCTTCGTCCTGATGTGGGCGGGCGGCAAGCCGGCCGAGGGCCTGTACGTCGTCATCTCGCGCCTCTCGACCGCCTATTACTTCGCCTACTTCCTGGTGATCCTGCCCCTGCTCGGCAAGATCGAACGGCCGCTGCCGCTGCCGGAAAGCATCAGCCGCGCCGTGCTGCGCGGCGGTGGTCCCCTGCCCGGCGGCGCCGCGGCGAAGCCGATGGAGAAGGCGTGATGCGGCTGCTGAACCAGACGAAGGCCGGCTTCCTGAAAGGCGCGGCGCTGGCCGCCGCCCTGCTGCTCGGCCTGGCGGCGCCCGCCGCCCAGGCCGCCGAGGGCGGGGTCGCCATCCCCGATGCGCGGTTCCAGCATGACCGCATGCTGGGCACCTTCGACCGCGCCGCGCTGCAGCGTGGCTTCCAGGTCTACAAGGAAGTCTGCGCCGCCTGCCATGCGGCGCACCTGCTGTCCTACCGCAACCTGCGCGAGATCGGGCTGAGCGAGGCGGAGGTCACCGCCATCGCCGCCGCCTACCAGATCCCGGACGGGCCGAACGACAATGGCGAGATGTTCGAGCGGCCCGGCCGCCCGTCCGACCGCTTCCGCCGGCCCTTCGCCAACGACGCCGCGGCGCGCGCCGCCAACAACGGCGCGCTGCCGCCCGACTTCTCGGTGATCGTCAAGGCGCGGCCCGGCGGCGGCAACTACATCCATGCCCTGCTGACCGGCTACGAGGACCCGCCGCCGGCCGGCGTCACGGTCATGGAGGGGATGCATTACAACAAGTATTTCCCCGGTCATCAGATTGCCATGGCGCCGCCGTTGAACAGCGACGGCCAGGTGCAGTATGGCGATGGCACCCGTGCCACGGTCGACCAGATGGCCCGCGACGTGACCACCTTCCTGGCCTGGGCCTCGGAGCCGGAGCTGGAGACGCGGCGTGCCATGGGCATCCGCATCATCCTGTTCCTGATCGTCATGGGCGGCCTGACCTATGCCGTGAAGCGGAAGATCTGGGCCGACGTCCACTGACGCGGTCCCGCCGCCCGCGTGCCGACCTCTATCAAGGGCCGCCTCCGGGCGGCCTTTTTCATTCCCGGCCGCCCGCGGGCGGCTGGTCTTATTCCGGGGAGACCTGACCCATGAGCGATACCTTCGAACCCGTCATCGGCCTGATCGGCGGCTCCGGACTCTATGACATCGACGGCCTGGAAGACCGCCAGTGGAAGCGGATCGAGAGCCCCTGGGGCGAGGCCTCGGACGAGCTGCTCTTCGGCCGCCTCGACGGCGTCCGCTGCGTCTTCCTGCCGCGCCATGGCCGCGGCCACCGGGTGCCGCCCTCGGCGCTGAACTACCGCGCCAATATCGACGTGCTGAAGCGCGCCGGCGTCACCGAGATCCTGTCGCTCTCCGCCGTCGGCTCGCTGAACGGCGACCTGGAGCCGGGCCGCTTCGTCATCGTCGACCAGTTCATCGACCGCACCTTCGCCCGCCAGAAGTCCTTCTTCGAGACCGGCTGCGTCGCCCACGTGTCGGTCGCCCACCCGGTCTGCCCGCGCCTGGGCGACGCCGTGGAGGAGGCCGCCCGCCAGATCGACCTGCCCTACAAGCGGGGCGGCACCTACCTGGTGATGGAAGGCCCGCAATTCTCGACCAAGGCCGAATCCGAGCTGTACCGGGCCTGGGGCTGCGACGTGATCGGCATGACCAACATGCCGGAGGCCAAGCTCGCCCGCGAGGCGGAGCTCTGCTACGCGACCGTCGCCATGGTCACCGACTTCGACTGCTGGCATCCCGGCCATGACCATGTGACGGTGGATGCGGTGGTGAAGGTGCTGCTGGCCAATGCCGACCGCGCCAAGCAGCTGGTCAAGGCGGTGATCCCGATGCTGGGCAAGCCCCGCGGCGCCTGCCCGGCCGGCTGCGACCGCGCGCTGGAGCATGCCATCGTCACCGCGCCGGAAAAGCGCGACCCGGCGCTGATGGCGAAGCTGGATGCGGTCGCCGGGCGGGTGCTGAAGGCGGCCTGACCGAGCGCGAGGAGGTCGAGATGCGGATCCCCGACCTGGATCTCGACCTGCTGCGCTGCTTCGTGCAGGTGGCCGAGCGGGGCGGCTTCACCGCCGGCGCCGCAGCGCTCGGCCTGACCCAATCGGCCGTCAGCCTGAAGGTGAAGCGGCTGGAGGAGCTGCTGCAGAAGCGGGTGCTCGAGCGCAGCAGCCGCAGCGTCGCGCTGACGCGGGAGGGCGAGACGCTGCTGGCCTATGCCCGCCGCATGCTGGCCCTGAACGACGAGGCGGTGCGGCGGCTGGTGGCGCCGCCGATCACCGGGCGGCTGCGGCTCGGGGTGGCGGACCACTTCGTCCCGCGCAACCTGGCGCCGATCCTGGCCCGCTTCGCCGCGCATTTCCCGGAGCTGCGGCTGGAGGTCGAGGTCGGCCGCAGCCATGAGCTGCGCGCGGCGCAGGAGCGGGGCGCGCTCGACCTGGTGCTGGGCAAGCGGCGCGACGGCGAGACCGAGGGGCGGCCGATCTGGACCGAGCCCATCGTCTGGGTGGCGCCGCCGGGCTGGCTGCCGCCCGAGGGCCGCGCGCTGCCGGTGGCGATGCTGCCGCAGGGCTGCATGTTCCGCGACCGGGCGCTGGCGGCGCTCGCCCGGGCCGGGATGGAATTCGAGGTGGTCTATACCTCGGCCAGCCTGCTGGGCGTCGCGGCGGCGGCGCAGGCGGGGCTGGCGGCGACCGTGCTGGGGCGCTCGGGCCTGCCGGCGGGGCTGGTCGAGCATGCCAGCCTGCCGCCGCTGGGCACCGCGGTGATGGCGGTCTTCGGCGACGCCACCAACCAGACGCAGATCGTCGAGCCGCTGATCGAGATGATCCGCGAAAGCCTGCAGTGAATCGGCTGTGACACCGGTTTGACAGCACGGCGTGGCCGGGCGCAGCCTTTCGCCCGCATTCACGGACGCAGCGACATGAGCAGCATCGGCACCGAGGCCGCGCCTCCGCCCTCGAAAGACTGGCGCATCATCGGCCTGATCGGCACCGGGCATTTCCTGTCGCATTTCTACATGCTGTGCCTGGCGCCGCTGTTCCCGCTGTGGCGGGAGGAGTTCGGCGTCTCCTACACCGAGCTCGGCCTGTCGATCGCGGCGATGGGGGTGGTGACGGCGGCGCTGCAGACGCCGGTGGGCTTCCTGGTCGACCGGCACGGGGCGCGGCGCTTCCTGGTCGGCGGCACGCTGCTGATGGCGCTGTCGATCTCGGCCATGGCCTTCGCGCCGAACTATCCGACCATCCTGCTGCTGGCGGTGCTGTCGGGCATCGGCAACAGCGTCATCCACCCGGCCGACTACGCCATCCTGGCCGGCAGCATCAACAAGGCGCGGATGGGCCGGGCCTTCGCCATGCACACGCTGACCGGCAATCTCGGCTTCGCCGCCGCGCCGCCGGCGATCGCGGCGCTGGCCCTGCTGATCGGCTGGCGCGAGGCGCTGCTGCTGGTGGGCCTGCTCGGCGTGCCGGTGGTGGGCGCCATCCTGTGGCAGAGCCGCATCCTGGCCGACCAGCCGAAGGCCCGCGACAGCAAGCCGGGCGAGGGCGGCATCGCCATGCTGATGACCCGGCCGATGCTGCTGTTCTTCACCTTCTTCCTGCTGTCGGCGATGGCGGGGTCGGCGATCCAGGCCTTCGCCATCCCGGTGATGAACAAGCTCTGGGGCCTGCCGCTGGCGCTGGGGTCGATGCTGCTGACCGGCTATTTCACCGGCAATATCCTGGGCGTGCTGGTGGGCGGCTGGTTCGCCGACCGCTCGCGCCGGCATGGCGTCTTCGTCGTGGTGCTGACCCTGGTGGCGATGGCGCTGATCCTGGTGCTGGGGATGGTGCCGCTGCCGGGCCTGGGCGCCATCGGCGTCGCGGGCCTGGCCGGCCTGGCGCTCGGCGCCAGCCGCACGCCGCGCGACGTCATGGTCAAGGACGCCGCACCCCCGGGGCAGATCGGCAAGGTCTTCGGCTTCATCTCGGCCGGGCTGCCGCTGGGCGGCGCGCTGACGCCGGCGGTGGGGATGCTGCTCGATGCCGGGCGGCCCGAGCTGGTGCTGCCGCTGGTGGCGGGGCTGCTCGGCCTGTCGCTGCTCTGCATGGGCACGGCGGCGGGCGCCAGCCGGGCGGCGCGCGCTGCCCTGCCGCGGACCCAGCCGGCCGAATAATGCTCTCCCTCGGCTTGCTCCTGGAGGCGCTGAACTGGATCGGTTCGGCGACCTTCGCGGCGTCCGGCGCGCTGGTGGCGTCCCGCAAGCAGCTGGACCCGGTGGGCTTCGTGCTGGTCGCGGCGACCACGGCCTTCGGCGGCGGCACGCTGCGCGACCTGCTGCTCGGGCGCCCCGTCGCCTGGCTGGGCACGCCGGGGCTGGTGCTGCTGGCGGCGCTCGTGGCGCTGCTGGTCTTCTTCACCGCGCATCGGCTGGAACGGCGCTTCTCGGCGCTGCTCTGGGCGGATGCGGTGGGGATGGCGCTGTTCGCCGTGCTGGGCGCCGAGGCCGCCCTGGCCGAGGGCGCCAGCCCCTGGGCCGCCATCCTGATGGGCATGGTCACCGCGACCTTCGGCGGCGCGCTGCGCGACGTGATCTGCGGCGAGCTGCCGCTGATCCTGCGGAAAGAGATCTACGCCACCGCCGCGGCGCTGGGGGCGGCGCTGTTCGTCGGCCTCACCCTGCTGGCGCTGGACCGCAGCATCGCGGTCTGCGCCGGCATGGCGGCCGGCTTCGGCACCCGGGCGGCGGCGCTGGTCTTCGGCTGGTCGCTGCCGGCCTACAAGCCGCGCCCCGGGCGGGACTATCCCGACCAGCGCTAGGTAGTGATGGCTTGAGGTGGAAGCACCGAAAAGCCTGGATCACGCGGCTCGGTCCAGCGCCAGGCGGCCTCAGCCCGGCACCCGGATGGTGGCCAGCCGCAGCTTCAGCTCCCGCCGCTGGCGCAGCCGCCGCTGCAGCGGCCGGTCGTAATGCCGTGCGAGCCACAGGCTGACGGCGATCATCGCTGGCAGCACCACCAAGCCGGCCCAGGGGGCGAGCTCGACGGGATCGATGTCGAGGAAGCGGACGCAGCGCCGCAGCAGCTCCTGCACCGGGAAATGGATGGCGTAGATCGGGAAGGACAGCGCGCCGAGGCGCAGGAAGACCGGCGCCAGGAAGCGCCCCGGCTCCAGCATGCTGGAGACCAGCAGCAGCGCCGGGAAGGCCAGCATCACCATGGCCAGGTCGAACAGCCGGCGATATTCCGGCGGCACCTCGACCATCAGGATGGCCATCAGCAGCAGCGGCAGCATCCACGCCAGGCGGGAGGTGACGAAGCCCTGGCGGTGCAGCCGGTACAGCAGCACGCCGGCGAAGAAGGAGAAGCCGACGCGGGCGAAGCCGCCCCAGACATTGAACCAGGCCGAGCCGGTGTCGAGGTTGCCGTATTCCAGCACCGACCAGACCAGCGCCACCGCCGCCAGCAGGGTGATGGCCAGCAGCCGCCGCAGCGACAGATAGGGCAGCAGGCAGGCGAAGAGCATGTTCACCAGCAGCTCGAAGAACAGCGACCAGCCGGGGCTGTTCAGCGGGAAGATGCCCGGCGTCTCGTGCGCGGTGGGGGAGGGCAGGAAGGCCAGCCCGGTGCCCAGCGCGATCAGCAGCCCCTGTAGCGTCTCCATCGAGCCGCCGCCAAGCGCCAGCGCCACCGCGCCGCTGACCGCGCCCACCATCAGGCCGAGGAAATACAGCGGGTAGAAGCGGACCAGCCGGTCGCGCAGGAAGCGGCGCAGCGTCAATCCGCCGGCCAGCCGCGAGCCATAGGCATGGGCCAGGACGAAGCCGCTGAGCAGGAAGAAGAAATCCACCGCCAGATAGGCGCTGGGCATGACCAGCGGCAGTACGAAGCCGGGGTCGTGCAGGATGACGACGGCCAGCGCCGCGGCGCCGCGCAGCCCGTCCAGCGTGTGGAAGAAGCGGCGGCCATCCGGGCTGCCGCCGGCCAGGGCCTGGCCCGACAGCGGGGCGGTGCGGGGCATCGCCGTCACGCGCCGGCCAGGGGGCGCGGGGG
>NZ_CACSJM010000167.1 GCF_902706185.1 Roseomonas sp. 18066
GCCCAGGACGGGCCCCAGCCCCGCCTGCCGACCGAGCCGCTGACCATCGTCGCCCGCGACGGCACCCGCCATGCCTTCACGGTCGAGATGGCGCTCAGCCCGGACCAGCAGACCGTCGGCCTGATGTTCCGCCCCGCGGTGAAGCCGGACGAGGGCATGCTCTTCGACTGGGGCCAGCCGCGCGAGAGCGCCATGTGGATGCGCAACACCATCACCGCGCTCGACATGGTCTTCATCGCCCAGGACGGCCGCATCCACCGCATCGCCGAGCGCACCGTGCCGCTGAGCCTGGCCACCGTTGAAAGCCGCGGCCCGGTCCGCGCCACGCTGGAGCTGGCGGCGGGCACCGCCGCCCGGCTGAACCTCCGCGTCGGCGACAAGGTCGAGCAGCGCATTTTCGGCACGGCCCGGTAAGTTATTATCAACTTATAGGTTTATCACTTGGTTTTGATCGGGTAAAGGTTTCGCCGAGGGCGCCATTGCGCCCGGCAGGAGCCCTGACCCCATGGTGACGCTGACCGGCACGCTGCTCGCCGACCGCCTGACCGGCACCGCGCTCGCCGACACCCTGGCCGGCGGCGATGGCGACGACATCCTGCAGGGCGGCTCCGGCGATGACCTGCTGGAGGGCGGCGCCGGCAACGACCAGCTCAATGGCGGCGGCGGCGCCGACCGCATGATCGGCGGCGCCGGCGATGATCTCTATCTGGTCGACCATGCTGGCGACGCCGTCGTCGAGGTTCCGGGCGGCGGCATCGACACCGTCCGCGTCACCGGCCTGGCGTCCTACACCCTGGGCGACAATCTCGAGCGGCTGGTGGTCGCCTTCAACGGCGCCTTCGCCGGCACCGGCAATGCGCTGGCCAACCGCCTGACCGGCGGCGCCTTCGCCGACCGGCTGCTGGGCCTGGCCGGCGACGACGTGCTGCTGGGCGGCGGCGGCGACGACATCCTGGAAGGCGGCGAGGGCAACGACATCCTCAGCGGCAATGCCGGCTACGACCGCATGCTCGGCGGCCCCGGCGATGACTTTTTCAACGTCGAGCAGGCTGGGGACGGGGTGGTCGAGCTGCCGAACGAAGGCATCGACACCGTCCGTGTCCTGGGCCTCGCCGCCTATACCCTCGGCGACAACGTCGAAAAGCTGATCTGGGCCGGGACCACCGCCTTCGCCGGCACTGGCAATGCGCTGGCCAACACCATCACCGGCAACAGCGGCGCCGACCGGCTGGCGGGCCTCGGCGGCGACGACCTGCTGCGCGGCGGCGCGGGGGATGACGTGCTGCTCGGTGGCGACGGGCTCGACACCCTGCGCGGCGAGGCCGGCCAGGACCGCCTCGAAGGCGGCGCCGGCGACGACCGCCTCGATGGCGGCCTCGGCAACGACACCCTGCTCGGCGAGGCTGGCGCCGATGTCCTGCTGGGCGGCGACGGCAACGACACCCTCGACGGCGGCATCGGCCACGACCGCCTGCTGGGCGGTGCCGGCAACGACATCCTGCTTGGCGGCGACGGCCATGACAGCCTTGATGGCGGCCTCGGCGCCGACCGGATGGAGGGCGGCGCCGGCAACGACATCTACTACCTGGACCACAAGTCCGATCTGGTGGTCGAGGCCGAGAACGCCGGCATCGACACGGCCCTCGCCATGGGCCTGGCCAGCGCCACCCTCGCGGCCCATGTGGAGAACCTGACCAACCGGGTCGCCATCGCCTTCACCGGCACCGGCAATGCGCTGGCCAACCGCCTGACCGGCAATGCCCTGGTCGACAGGCTGTACGGCGGCGCCGGCAACGACACCCTCTCGGGCCTGGCCGGCGACGACCGGCTGGAGGGCGGCGATGGCGCCGACTACCTGGTCGGCGGCGACGGCAACGACACCCTGATCGGCGGCGCCGATGCCGACAGGCTCTATGGCGGCGCCGGCAACGACCTGCTCGAGGGCGGCGACGGCAACGACTATCTCTACGGCGACACCGGCCGCGACACCCTGCGCGGCGGCGCCGGCAATGACCGCCTCGACGGTGCGGCCGGCGCCGACCTGATGGAAGGCGGCGAGGGCCACGACACCTACCTGATCGACGATATGGCCGACCGCGTCGTCGAGCTCGCCGGCGAAGGCATCGACCTCCTCTCGGTGAAGCTGGTCGCCGCCTACACCATGGCCGCCAACACCGAGACCATGACCTTCACCGGCGCCACCGCTTTCGCCGGTACCGGCAACGACACCGACAACAGCATCACCGGCGGTTCGGGCGACGACACCCTCTCCGGCCGCGGCGGCGATGACCTGCTGCGGGGTGGCGCCGGCAAGGACCGCCTCATCGGCGGCGACGGCCAGGACCGGCTGCTGGGCGAGGGCGGCGACGACTGGCTGCAGGGCGGCGAGTCAGCCGACATCCTCTCCGGCGGCGACGGCAATGACCGGCTCGAAGGCGGGGCAGGGGACGACATCCTGCAGGGCGGCCGCGGCGACGACCTGGCCTATGGCGGCGCGGGCCGCGACACCTTCACCTTCCTGCGCCAGGGCGGCGGGCCCAACCTGCACACCTACCACCTCACCGTCGCCGACTTCGTCTCCGGCGAGGACACCATCCTGCTGCCCCTGCCCGCCAATCGGCAGAAAGAGCTGACCATTACCGAGGACGATAAAGGCACCACCATTACCTGGCCCGATGCCGATGGCGGGGCCTGGATCATCACGGTGCTCGACCACACGGCGGCCGAACTCAAGTTCGGGGTGGATCTGATCTGGAAGTAAGCAAGAACCGGGGGCATTGAATGCCCCCGGACCCCCACGTCAGAAAGGCAGCAGGATCGTCTCGCCCAGCGCCGGCGCGCGGAACGCCTCGTCAGCAATGCCGGCGGCAGCACGCGCGGCAGCCAAAGCCACCACAGGCGCGTCGATGCCCTCCTGCGTCAGCTTGAACGTCCCGAAATGCATCGCCAGGGCACGCTGCACCCGGGCGGCGATGAACGCCTCCACCGCCTCGGCCGGATTGACGTGCACCTTGCTCATGAACCAGCGCGGCTCGTACGCCCCGATCGGCAGCAGGCCCAACGCGAACGGCCCCAGCCGCGCGCCGATTTCAGCGAAGTGACTCCCCGCGGCGGTGTCGCCCGCGAAATAGATCCGCGCCCCGCTGCGCCCCTCCAGCACGAAGCCGCCCCACAGCGCCTGGCCCCGGTCGCCCATGCTGCGCGCCGAGGCATGCTGCGCCGGCACGTAATGCACCGGCAGGCTGCCCGGCAGCATCGCCGGCTGCCACCAGTCCAACTCCAGCACATCGTCCATGCCGTGCTTGGCCAGCAGCGCCGCATTGCCCAGCCCGGTGACGATACGCGGCCGGAACCGCTGCTGCAGCCGCTTCAGCGTCGGAATATCGCAATGGTCATAATGATTGTGGCTGATCAGCACCGCGTCGATCCGCGGCAGCAGGTCGAAGCCCAGCCCCGGCGCCCGCACCCGCTTCGGCCCGGCGAAGCCGAAGGGGCTGCAGCGATCGCTCCAGATCGGGTCGATCAGCAGGTTCGGCCCCCCCGCCACCTGGATCAGGAAGCTGGCATGCCCGAGGAACGTCACCGAGGCATGCCCGGGCGGCGGCGCCATCGGCACCGGCTGCGGCGCGTCGTCGACCCAGGCGGGCCAGGGCGCGCCGCCGCCCTCCCGCATCATCCTCCAGACCGAGCTCAGCGGATGGCCCGCAGCACTTCCGTCCGGATTGAGGAACAGGCGCCCCTGGCGCTGTGCCCCCTTGGGGGGCGTCAGCGCCGGCTGGCGTGGTTGCGGCGCAGCATCATCATTCATCCCGGCATGGCTACGCCGAGCCGCCCCGCCAGGTCCAGGATGAACTGCCAGGCCACCCGCCCCGACCGCCCGCCACGCGTCACCGACCACTCCACCGCGCCGCGATGCAGCTCCTCGGCCGAGACCGGCAGCTTCAGGCTGGCCGCATAGGCCTCGACCATGGCGAAATAGGTGGCCTGGTCGGCATTGTGGAAGCCGATCCACAGCCCGAACCGGTCGCTCAGAGAAACCTTCTCCTCCACCGCCTCGCCGGGATTGATCGCGGTGCTGCGCTCGTTCTCGATCATGTCCCGCGCCATCAGGTGGCGCCGGTTGCTGGTGGCGTAGAACAGCACATTGGCCGGCCGGCCCTCGATGCCGCCGTCGAGCACCGATTTCAGCGCCTTGTAGTCCTGGTCCTCGCGCTCGAAGGACAGGTCGTCGCAGAACACCAGGCTGCGCCGCGGGCTGTCGCGCAGGATGTTCAGCAGGTCGGGCAGCGTCCGGATATCCTCGCGCTGGATTTCGATCAGCGCCAGGCTGCCCGGCACCTCGAGATTCGCGGCGGCGTGGGTCGCTTTCACCAGCGACGACTTGCCCATGCCGCGGGCGCCCCAGAGCATGGCGTTGTTGGCCGGCAGGCCGCGGGCGAAGCGCAGGGTGTTCTCCAGCAGCAGCGCCTTGGCCCGCTCCACCCCCTGCAGCAGGCCGATCTCCACCGCCGCCACCCGTGGCACCGGGGCCAGCCGGGCGGGGATGCCGCCGGGCGCCGCGGGGTGCCAGACGAAGGCGTCGGCGCCCTTCAGATCGGGGCGGGCGGGGGGCGGCGGGGCCAGGCGCTCCAGCGCCGCGGCGATGCGGATCAGGCTGGGCAGCAGCGGGTGGTCGGCGTGTGACAAACTGTTCGCTCCCTTGGGGCCTGACCGCGAAGTGTTGACGGCAGGGGCGGGGAGGCTAGGTTCGCCGGCCAACCCCGGCAAGACGGAAGCCAAACGATGTTCATCTCCCCCGCCTATGCCCAGGACGCCGCCGGCGGCGCGGTCGGCATGGTCATGCAGCTCGCGCCCCTCATCCTGATCTTCGTGGTCTTCTATTTCCTGCTGATCCGCCCCCAGCAGAAGCGTGCCAAGGAGCACCGCAGCATGTTGGGCCAGCTGAAGCGCGGCGACCGCATCATCACCGCCGGCGGCATGATCGGCACGGTGGCGAAGGTGAAGGAGGGCTCGGAGGAGATCGAGATCGACCTGGCGCCGAACAACACCCGCGTCACCGTGGTCCGCAGCACGATCAGCACCCTGGTCCAGCCGCCGTCGACCGCCGCCAACGACGCCAAGCCGGGCTGAATCCCGGCCGCCAGGCAAAAAGAAACCCGGGCGCCGCGAGGCGCCCGGGTTTTTTTGTGCGACCCCCGGGCGCCATCGGCGCCCGGAGGCCGAAAAAAAGTCAGGCGCTCTGGCCGGACTTCAGGCCGCCCGAGCTCAGCAGGCTGTCGACGACTTCCCAATTGACCAGCTTGTTCAGGAAGTTGTCCAGGTAGCCCGGGCGCACGTTGCGGAAGTCGAGGTAGTAGGCGTGCTCCCACACGTCGGCGCCCAGGATCGGCGTGCCTTCGCCGGTCGAGATCGGGTTGGCGCCATTGGCGGTCTTGGTGACCTTCAGCTTGCCGCTGGCATCGACGATCAGCCAGGCCCAGCCGGAGCCGAACTGCGTCACGCCGGCCTGCTTGAAGGCCTCCTTGAACTGCGCCAGGCCGCCGAAATCGGCGTCGATCTTGGCGCCGAGCTGCGCCGGCAGGCTGTCGCCGCCGCCATTCGGCTTCATCACCTGCCAGAACAGCGTGTGGTTCCAATGCTGGCCGGCCTGGTTCAGCACCGGCAGGCCGTCAGCGCCGGCGCGGCCGGCCTCGGCCACGATCTGCTCGAGCGTCTTGCCGGCCAGGCCCTTGCTCTCGACCAGGCCGTTCAGCGCCGTGACATAGGCATTGTGGTGCTTGCCGTGATGCAGCTCCAGCGTCTCCTGGCACATGCCGGAGGCGGCGAGGGCGGAGACATCGTAGGGCAGGGACGGAAGGCTGAAAGCCATGGGGCGTTCTCCCGAAGGGATGTCCGAATCGGACGAGGCTGGCTGATCATCGATGCCGCGACCGCGGCACCCATCGTCCGAACAGCTAGGCGTGCCCCCTGCATGCGTCAAGCAAGCCAGACGCCTGTTGCGCGGCACGGAACTGTGTTCATAACCCTGCAATGGCCGACCCTGCTGCGCTCTCCCCGCTCGCCGAGCTTGCCCGGCGCAACGATCCCGACCGTTTCCTCTGCGCCCTCTTCGCCCCGCCGGCGCAGCGCGAGATTCTTTTTCTGCTGGTCGCCTTCAACCACGAGCTCGCCCGGGCCCGGCAGGCGGCCAGCAACACCATGACCGCGCTGATCCGCCTGCAATGGTGGCGCGACGCGGTCGACGAGGCCGCGACCGACGCGCCGCCGCGCCGGCACGAGGTGGCGACGCCGCTCGCCGCCGCGCTGCGCGAAGGCCGGCTGGACGGCGAGACGCTGCAGGGCATGATCGACGCCCGCGAGGCGGAGATGGAGGAAGACATCCCCAGCCTGCCGGCGCTGCTGGCCTATCTGCGCGGCTCGGCCGGGGGATTTTCCGTCGCCGCCGGCCGCGCGCTGGGGGCGGGGCCCGAGCACCTGGCCGGGCTGCAGGCGCTGGGCGCCGCCTATGGCATGGCCGCCCTGCTGCGCGGCATCCCGTCCCAGGCGATGCAGGGCCGCAGCCTGCTGCCCGCCGACCTGCTGGCCGAGCGCAAGCTGACGCCGTCGGATGCCGCCCGCGACCCGCGCCAGAACGGCACCGCCGAGGTGGTGCGCGCGCTGGCGGCCGAGGGCCAGCGCCTGCTGGCTGAGGGCCGCGCCCGGGCCAAGGGTCTGCCCCGCCCGGCGCTGGCCGCCGCCCTGCCGGCACGGCTGGCGGCGCGCGACCTGGCCCGGCTGGCCTCGACCGCCAACGACCCGGCCCAGCCGCCGCCGCCGCGCGGCCTCGGCGACCGGCTGGCGGTGATCTGGGGGGGGATGGTCGGGCGCGGCTGAATCATCATTTGGAGTGATGGTTACTATCCGTCATAAGCGTTTCCAAATGATCGGTCAGAGGGTCATCTTCCTCTCAGACGGCGGGGCACCCCCGCCACCGAGAGTGAAGGAACCTCACCATGACCCGCATTTCTGCTCTTCCCGCCCTGATGCTCGCCGCCGGCCTGGCCCTGGCCCCGAGCCTCTCCCAGGCCCGCGACCTGCTGGAGAACACCAACAACGCCTCGGCGACCGGCAGCCCCTTCGCCTATTCGATGCAGGTGACCCGCAGCCACGACCAGCGCCTGCCCCTGGTGGTCGGCAATTCCGCCGCGCCGAGCGAGCAGCCCGCCAGCGTCGCCGCCACCACCACCCGCCACGCCCCCCTGCCGCTGATCGTCGGCAACAGCGCCGGCGCCAGCAACATCGGCGGCTAACCTTTCTCGCTGCCCTCAAAAAAGCCGGCCCCTCTCGGGCCGGCTTTTTTCATTCGGCCGCGCCGGACCAGCCCTGGCCGCGCACCACGGTGCGGATGGCGAAAGCCGACTGGATCCGCGCCACGCCCGGCATGCGCGACAGCTGCTCCTTGTGGATGCGCTCGTAATCGGCGGCATCCCGCGCCTCGACCCGCAGCTGGTAATCTGCCGAGCCCGTCATCAGGTAGCATTCGCAGACCTCGGGACAGGCGCGCACCGCCGCCTCGAAGCGGTTGAAGGCGTCCTCCGTCTGCCGCTCCAGCGTGATCTGCACGATCACCGTCGACTTCGCCTGCGGCCCGGCATCCTCGATGATCGCGGTATAGCCGCGGATGATGCCGCTGCCCTCCAGCAGCCGCAGCCGCCGCAGGCAGGCCGAGGCCGACAGCCCGATCGCCTCCGCCAGCGCGGCATTGCTCATCCGCCCGTCGGCGCGCAGCAGTCGCAGCAGTTTCCGGTCCAGGGCATCGAGCGCGGGCGGTTGCATAATCTTCGACTACTTCGCAGATTATTCGAAACGATAACCGTGAATTCGCACCATCTTGCGCCGATCGCAAGCACCTGTCGTTGAATCCAGCCTAGCATCAGCTCTTGCCCCGGGCTCGACGGCCCCCCAGCGGGGCAGAGCGGAGCGGCGATGAAGGTTCTCATTCTCGGTGCCGGCGTGGTCGGCGTCACCTCGGCCTATTACCTGGCCCGCGCCGGGCACGAGGTGGAGGTGGTGGACCGCCAGGCGGCCGCCGGCCTCGAGACCAGCTTCGCCAATGCCGGCCAGGTCTCCTTCGGCTATTCCTCGCCCTGGGCCGCCCCCGGCATCCCGCTCAAGGCCTTCAAGTGGATGTTCCAGAAGCACGCGCCGCTGGTGGTCCGCCCGAAGCTCGACCCGCTGCAGTGGTCTTGGATGCTGCAGATGCTGAAGAACTGCACGGCCGCGGCCTATGAGACCAACAAGTCCCGCATGGTGCGCGTCGCCGACTACAGCCGCAGCGCGCTCGCCGATCTCCGCGCCGAGACCGGCATCGAATACGACCACCGCGAGCGCGGCACGCTGCAGATCTTCCGCACCCAGAAGCAGCTGGACCATGTCGGCGACGACCTGAAGGTCCTCAAGCAGTACGGCGTCCCCTACGAGGTGCTCGACGCCGCCGGCTGCGTCCAGGCCGAGCCGGCCCTCGCCCGGGTGAAGGAGAAATTCGTCGGCGGCCTGCGCCTGCCGCAGGACGAGACCGGCGACGCGCATATCTTCACCCAGCGCCTGGCCGCCATCTGCGAGGGCATGGGCGTCACCTTCCGCTACGGCACCAGGATCGAGCGCCTGGCCCTCGACCAGGGCGACATCCTGGGCGTGGTGACCGACCAGGGCCTGCTGACCGCGGACCGCTACCTCCTGGCCCTCGGCAGCTACTCGCCCCAGCTGCTGGCTCCCCTCCGCCTGAACGTCCCCGTCTACCCGGTGAAGGGCTATTCCATCACCATGCCCGTGGTGGACGCCGGGGCCGCGCCCGTCTCCACCGTGATGGACGAGACCTACAAGATCGCCATCACCCGCCTCGGCGACCGCATCCGCGTCGGCGGCACGGCGGAAATCGCCGGCTTCGACATGCGCCTGCACGACGAGCGCCGCGACACCCTTCTGCACTCCGTGATGGACCTCTACCCCCAGGGCGGCGACCCGGCCCGCGCGCTGTTCTGGTGCGGCCTGCGCCCGATGACGCCCGACGGCACCCCCATCATCGGCCCGACCCGCTACAGCAAGCTGTTCCTCAACACCGGCCACGGCACCCTCGGCTGGACCATGTCCTGCGGCAGCGGCAAGCTCGCGGCTGACTTGGTCACCGGGCAGCGTCCTAACATCCAGTACGAAGATCTGGCGCTGTCGCGCTACGCAGCATGAAGTGAAGTCAGAGGCAGGCGAGGGGAATGAATTCCCCTGGACCCCATCTTTTTTCTGTTCACCGGCTGTGACCAGACCTGCGCCTCAGCGGCACCGACACCCAGGCATCACGGCGGGACGCCATCATAGAAAAACAGCGCGACCTCGAAGGTCGCGCTGCGCATTGGCCGTTTCACGTACCGTCGCCACGTGGACACGGCAGTCTGAAAGAAAGGGGGAATTCATTCCCCCGACCTGCTCAGCTCTTCTCTGAATCAGGCCCCCACGATCACCGACCCCCCAAACGTCTTGTCGCAGAATTCCTTCACCGCCGGGTCGGCATAGGCGCGGGCGAGCTTGGTGGCCCAGGGCTTGGCTTCGTCGCCCTGGCGGGTCACCACCAGCACGGTGTAGGCGCTGTCGGCGCCTTCCACGGCCAGGCCTTCCTTCAGCGGGTTCAGCCCGGCCGGCACCGCGTAGTTGCCGGTGATTGCGGCGGCGTCCACGTCCTGCAGGCTGCGGGCGATGGAGGCCGCTTCCAGCTCGACGATGCGGATGCGCTTCGGGTTCTCGGTGATGTCGGCGATGGTGGCGCGGTAGTCGGCGCCGGGCTTCAGGCTGAACAGCCCGGCCTTGGCCAGCAGCAGCAGCGCGCGGCCGCCGTTCGTCGGGTCGTTCGGGATGGCGACGCGGGCGCCGGCCGGCAGGTCGGCCAGCTTCGTGTATTTCTTGCTGAAGACGCCCATCACCGTCAGCACGGTCTTGCCGACGACGGCGAACTTGTAGCCGCGGGCGGCCTGCTGCGCCTCCAGGAAGGGCAGGTGCTGGTAGGTGTTGACGTCGATCTCGCTGGCGGCCAGCGCCACGTTCGGTTGCACGAAATCGGCGAATTCGGTGATCTTGATGGCGAAGTTGTCGCGCGCCAGCACGTCGCGGACCACTTCCAGCACCTGGCCGTGCACGCCGGCGGTGACGCCGACGCGAAGCGGCCGGGCCGCGGTGCCGAACTCGGCGCCCTGGGCCAGGGCGGGCAGGCGGAGCGCCGGCAGCAGCAGCGCGCCGCCAGCCAGGATCAGGGAGCGTCGGTTCAGCATCGCATCGGTCCTTTGGGTCGGGGGTGGCTCAGAAAGCGGGGATGACGGAGCCCTGGAAGGTGTCCGCCACGAACTTCTTCACGTCGTCATTCTGGTAGGCGGCCAGCAGCCGCTTCACCCAGGGCGCGTCGCGGTTGTCGCGGTGCACGGCGATCAGGTTGGCATAGGGGCTGTCGGCGCTCTCGATGGCGATGGCGTCGCGCACCGGGTTCAGGCCGGCCGGGATGGCGAAGTTGGTGTTGATCGCGGCGGCGTCCACCTCGTCGAGGGTGCGCGGGATCTGCGCCGCTTCCAGCTCGATGATGCGCAGCCGCTTCGGGTTCTCGACGATATCGGCGACGGTGGCGCGGAAATCGGCGCCCGGCGTCAGCTTGAAGGCGCCATTGGCCGCCAGCAGGGCCAGCGCCCGGCCGCCATTGGTCGGGTCGTTCGGCACGGCGACGCGGGCGCCGTTGGCGAGCTCGGCGATGGCCTTCACCCGGCGCGAATACAGGCCCATCGGGAAGATCATTGTCTTGCCGACGGCGACCAGCGGCAGGCCGCGATCCTTCACCGCCTGGTCCAGGAAGGGCTGGTGCTGGTAGCAATTGGCGTCCAGGTCCTTGGCCGCCAGCGCCGCGTTCGGCGTGATATAGTCGGTGAAGGGCACGATCTTCAGGATCAGCCCCTCGCGGGCGGCGATCTTCTCGACATGCTCCAGCACCTGGCTGTGCGGGCCGGCGGTGGCGCCGATCTTCAGCGGCCGCGCGGCGGTGCCGATCTCGGCGCCTTGCGCGAAGGCGGGCAGGGCCGGCAGGGCAAGGCTGGCGCCAAGCAGCGTGCGACGGGTGACGGACATTGGCGTTCTTCCTTTATTCTTGCGGCAGGAAATTCAACGGCGGCGGATGCGGCGGACCAGCCAGTCGCCCAGCGACTGCAGCGCCTGCACGAAGACGATCAGCACCACCACGACGCTGGCCATCACCTCCGGCATGAAGCGCTGGTAGCCGAAGCGGATGCCGAGATCGCCGAGCCCGCCACCGCCCACCGCGCCGGCCATGGCCGAGTAGCCGACCAGGCTGACCAGCGTCACGGTGACGGCGGCGACCAGGCCCGGCATGGCTTCCGGCACCAGCACCTTGACCAGGATCTGCAGCCGGGTGGCGCCCATGGCGCGGGCGGCCTCGATGACGCCGCGATCGACCTCGCGGAAGGCGGTCTCGAACAGGCGGGCGATGAAGGCGGTGGCCGCCAGGGCCAGCGGCACGATCGCCGCCGTGGTGCCGATCGAGGTGCCGGCGACGAGGCGGGTGAAGGGCACGATCGCCACCATCAGGATGATGAAGGGCGTCGAGCGCACGGCATTGACCAGCAGGCCGAGCGGCCGGTTCAGCAGCCCGTTCTGCGACAGCCCGCCGGGGCCGGTGGCGTAGAGCAGCAGCGCCAGCGGCAGGCCGAGGGCGATGGCGATGGCCGCCGCGCCGCCGACCATGGTCAGCGTCTCGACGGCTGCGTCGAGGAACAGCTGCTCCAGCGCCGGGTTGAGCCAGGGGATCATGTCAGTGGCCCTCCACCGCGGCGTCGGGAATCGGCGTCAGCCCCAGGCCGAGCTCGGCGAACCAGGCCAGCGCCGCCTCGATCTGGTCGGGCGCGCCATAGGCGGCCAGCGCCATGATGCCGAAGGGCTCGCCGGCGATCTCGTCGATGCGGCCCGAGATGATGTTCAGGTCCAGCCCGAAGCGGCGCGAGGCCTCGCTGATCACCGAGCGCGTGCTGTTGGGCCCGGCGAACAGCACCTGCAGCAGGCGGCGGGCCTCGCCGGGGCCGGGGGCGTGC
>NZ_CACSJM010000168.1 GCF_902706185.1 Roseomonas sp. 18066
GGGCGCCAGGGGGGCGCCAGGCGCGGCCCGAACCTGCCGGCCCGATCGCCCGTCGACGGAAAAAGCCTTGCGCAGGACAGGCATGCGCCCGGCAGCTTTGCGCGGCCGCCGACCGGGGCGCTGCCTGGCCTGGGCGGCCCCGCCCCGCCGCCCCGGCAGGAGCTTCGCTGCCCTGGGCGGCAGCGCAGACAAAGATGCCGCGGGGGACCGGTCCGCACGGCCCTTGCCTCTGACCTCAACTTTGCGCGAGATGCCGCGACAACCCCCTTCAGCCCCGCTCTCCCGGCGCTGCCCCCTCCAGGAGTCGCCGTGTCCGCCAGCCTGCCGCTGCCGCGCCCCGATCGCATCTTCGGCAGCCTCCGGCCGCCGCGGCGCCTGACCGCCGCCGGGCACCGCGCCACCGCGCAGGCCGCGCCGGGCTGGGCCGCCGGCCGCTCGCTGGGCTTCTGGATGGGCGCCAACCTGGCCGTCCTGCTGGCCTATCTGGCGCTGGGCTGGGCGGTGGGGCGCTTCTTCGCCGCCTTCGGCCTGTTCCCGGCGCCGATCTGGCTGCCGGCGGGGCTGGCGGCCACCGCCGCCATGCTGGGCGGCTGGCGGCTGCTGCCGGGCATCTTCCTCGGCTCCTTCGCGGTGAACGCGGCGGTGTTCGAGGGCGGCGCGGCGCTGGCGGCGGTGATCTCGCTGGGCAATGCGCTGGGGCCGCTGGCCGGCGCCCGGCTGACCCGGGCCTTCCGGCCGGCGACCGGCCTGTTCACCCGCTTCCGCGGCGTCGTCGCCTTCCTGGCCGGCGCCGTGCTGCTGCATGCCGCCATCACCGCCAGCATCGGCAGCCTCGGCTTGTGGTGGCTGCAGGGCGTGGCGCTGGACGAGCTGCCGGCCCAGGCGGGGCGCTGGCTGCTCTGCGATGCCGGCGGAACCTTCTACTTCGCCCCCTCGCTGCTGCTCTGGCTGCGGGTGGAGCGCACCCCCGACAGCGGCGCCGGCCCGCGGCTGCCGCTGCTGGACGGCGCCGTCTGGCTGGGCACCGCGCTGCTCGGCGCCGGCCTCTTCGCGCTGAAGCTGCCGCCCGGCCTGCCGGCGGCGCAGCTGGTCTTCCTGCTGGCGGTGCCGCTGTCCTGGATCGCGCTGCGGATCTCGCTGCGCGCCGCCTACACGCTGCTGACGCTGCTCTGCGTCATCGCCTCGGCCGGGACGGTGGCGGGGTTCGGCCCCTTCCAGAATGGCGGCGGCGGCAATCCGATGCTGTCGGTCGGCATGCTGATCGTGCTCTGCGCCATGAACGTGTTGACCCTGCAGGCGCTGGTCAGCGAGCGGCGCGAGGCGGAGGCGGCGCTGGCCGAGGCCAATCACGGGCTGGAGGCCCGCGTCGCCGAGCGCACCGAGGCGCTGCGCCGCCAGGCCGAGACCGACGGGCTGACCGGCATCGCCAACCGCCGCAGTTTTCTCGATCAGGCGGCCACCGCGCTGCGGCGGCAGCAGGCGGGGGGTGGGCCTTTCGCCCTGGTCGCCTTCGACCTCGACCATTTCAAGGCGATCAATGATGGCGCCGGCCATGCCGCGGGCGATGCCGTGCTGCGGCTGGCGGCCGAGCGCTGCGCCCCGCGCCTGGCCGCGGGCGCGCTGTTCGGCCGGCTGGGCGGCGAGGAGTTCACCATCGCCGTGCCCGGCGCCGACCTCGCCGAGGCGATGGCCCTGGCCGAGCGGCTGCGCGGCGTGCTGGCGACCATCGTCCTGCCCGCGGCCAGCCTGTCGGCGCCGATCCCCGGCCGCCGCCGGCTGACCGCCAGCTTCGGGGTGGCCGAGGCCGGGCCGGGCGACGCCTCGCTGGAGGCGCTGCTGAAGCGCGCCGACCTCGCCCTCTATGCCGCCAAGGCGGCCGGACGCGACCAGGTCCGCGCCGGTTGATCCCGCCGACGCGGGGGAGCCGCGCAACCCTTACGCTTGGCGCGCGGCCCGGCGCTGGCTAGAACCGCCCCTGACCTTCTTTCGCCGACGCCCTTCCGACCTTCCGCCCGGGGATCCCGCTGACATGGCCGCTCACCAGTACGTCTACGTGATGAAGGATCTCACCAAGTCCTACCCGGGCGGGCGCGAGATCTTCAAAGGCATCACCCTGTCCTTCCTGCCCACCGCCAAGATCGGCGTGCTCGGCCCGAACGGCGCCGGCAAGTCGACGCTGATGCGGATCATGTCCGGGCAGGACAAGGAATATGGCGGCGAGGCCTGGGCGGCGGACGGCATCAAGATCGGCTATCTGAGCCAGGAGCCGCAGCTCGACGCCAGCAAGACGGTCGGCGAGAACGTCATGGAGGCCTTCGGCGACCTCAAGGGGCAGCTCGACCGCTTCAACGAGATCTCCATGCTGTTCGGCGAGGAGATGACCGAGGAGCGGATGAACGAGCTGCTGGCCGAGCAGGCCGAGCTGCAGGAGAAGATCGACGCGGCCGAGGGCTGGGACCTCGACCGCACCATCGACATCGCCCTCGACGCGCTGCGGGCGCCCACCGCCGACAGCGGCGTGACCACGCTGTCGGGCGGCGAGCGCCGCCGCGTCGCGCTGTGCAAGCTGCTGCTCGAGAAGCCCGACCTGCTGCTGCTCGACGAGCCGACCAACCACCTGGACGCCGAGAGCGTGTCCTGGCTGGAGAAGACGCTGCGCGAGTTCCAGGGCGCCGTGCTGATCGTCACCCACGACCGCTACTTCCTCGACAACGTCACCAACTGGATCCTCGAGGTCGATCGCGGCCGCGGCATCCCGTATGAGGGCAACTACTCCGCCTACCTGAACGCCAAGCGCAAGCGGCTGCAGCAGGAGGAGAAGGAGGAGAGCTCGCGCCAGCGCCAGCTGGCCGAGGAGCAGGAATGGATCGGCCGCTCGCCCGCCGCGCGGATGTCGAAGTCGAAGGCGCGTATCGCGGCCTATGAGGACCTGCTGCTCAAGAGCCAGGACCGCGCGCCCGACCCGACCGAGATCCAGATCCCGCCGGCCCCCCGCCTGGGCAACACGGTCATCGAGGCCAGCGAGCTGCGCAAGGGCTTCGGCAACGAGCTGCTGATCGACAACCTGTCCTTCAAGCTGCCGCCCGGCGGCATCGTCGGCGTCATCGGCCCGAACGGCGCCGGCAAGTCGACGCTGTTCAAGATGATCACCGGCAAGGAGACGCCGGATGCCGGCACGCTGAAGGTCGGCGAGACCGTCAGCCTGGGCTATGTCGACCAGAGCCGCGACACGCTCGACGACAAGCGCACCGTCTGGCAGGAAATCTCCGACGGCCAGGACATGATCATGATGGGCAAGCGCGCGGTGCCGAGCCGCGCCTATGCCGCCGCCTTCAACTTCAAGGGCGGCGACCAGCAGAAGCCGGTCGGCGTGCTCTCCGGTGGTGAGCGCAACCGCGTCCACCTGGCGAAGATGCTGCGCAACCCGCACAACGTCATCCTGCTCGATGAGCCGACCAACGACCTCGACGTCGACACGCTGCGCGCGCTCGAAGAGGCGCTCGTCGAGTTCGCCGGCTGCGCCGTGATCATCTCGCATGATCGCTGGTTCCTCGACCGGCTGGCCACCCACATCCTGTCCTTCGAGGGCGACAGCCACGTCGAATGGTTCGAGGGCAACTACCAGGCCTACGAGGCGGATCGACGTCGACGCCTCGGCGCGGCGGCTGACCAGCCGCACCGGATCAAGTACCGGCCGCTCACCCGGTAACGCCATGGATGGCCTTTCGCGGGTGGAATCCCCGCAGACGGTGCGCACGTCGCGGCTGACGCTGCGTCCCGTCGGCCCGGCCCATCTGGCCGATCTCACCGCGTTGAAAGGCGACGAGGCCGCCTTCGGGCTGATGCTGAACGGCATCCGCCCGCCGGAGGCGGTCGCCCGCGAGCTCGCGGAAGACCAGGCCTTCTGGGCGCGGCATGGCTACGGCACCTGGGCGGTGCATTTGGCCGGGGACGACGCCTTCCTCGGCATCGTCGCCCTGTCGGAGCGCCCGGATGGCCGCGGCGTGGCGCTGCGCTTCGCGCTGTGGCCGCATACCCGCGGCCGTGGCTATGCCCGCGAGGCCGCCCGCGCCGCCATCGACTTCGGCCATGGCCAGGCCAGGCTGCCGCGCATCATCGCCATCGCGCGCGAGGACAACCTGGCCTCCCGCGCTGTGCTGGAGGATCTCGGCCTGAAGGCGGTCGAGGATTTCCCGCGCGATGGGGTGCGCATGCTGGTCTATGAAAGCCGCCGCGCCCCGGGCTGATCCGCCGCATTCTGCCCCAATTTCGCCGTAATTGAACGCCGCGCCCCAAGCTGGAGCGCGGCGTTTCCATGTGTGCCCAATGGGTTACAGGGGGTGACGAAGAGATGAAATAAGGCGCGCCTGCCCTATTTGTGGTGGAAATGAGGCGAGGGCGGCGATATCGAGGGGGCAGGGAAGGCAAACGGGCCAGGCGTATCGAGGAGGCCCGGATGATTCTGTCGCGATATTTCGGCATGGCCCTGCTGGCCGGCCTGCTGGCGCTCGCTGGCGCCCCGGCGGCACAGGCGCAGGACGATGCCGGCTATTCCCTGCGCGCGGCCTTCGGCGGCGCCGTGCCCTTCGCCCGCAAGGATTCCTACGTGGTGGCGAACCTGGTCGGCCAGAAAGGCGGCAAGGTCGCGGTGGCCAGCACCCTGCCGCTGTCCAGCCTGCGCAGCCCGATCTTCGACGCCCGCCCGCAATACGTGCTGGGCGGCGATATCGCGCTGGGCCGCTTCGGGCCGGGCGACCTGTCGCTGGACGGCCAGATCGCCGCCGGCGCCGAGCGCCTGCCGGACGAGCCGCGGCCGTTGCTGGGGTTGGCGCGGATCAGGTTGGTGTTTTGAAGAGAAGGCTTTTCGGAGAAGGCTTCTGAAGCAGCAGGGGCTCCGCCCCTGCACCCCGCCGGGGTGATAGTATCACCCCGGACCCCGCCATCTGTTGGCGCCATGAGGCCTGAGGCGGGACGCTGCAGGGGATTATTATAATAATTTCCGCCTGCGCCGGGTCGCCTCGGCGACTTCATAGTTCCACGCAAAATGAATGTGGGGGCCTGGGGGCATTCAATGCCCCCAGATTCTTCTCTTCAGAATCGCTTCTCTGAAAAAGAAGACTTTCCTTCAGATCCCTCTCTTCTTCCCCATCAGCCGCATCCCCAGCATCGCCCCGCCGATGACGAGGAAGGACACCGCGGTCGACATGGTGCCGAGGGCGTAGAGCACCGGGGTGGTGACGGTGGTGGTCATCCCAAGGATCTCGAGCGGCAGGGTGTTGCCGCTGCCGGCCGTCAGCAGGGTGCGGGCGAATTCGTCGAAGGACAGGGTGAAGCCGAACAGCGCGATGCCCACCACGCTGGGCGCGATGATCGGCAGCACCACGTGCCAGAAGGACTGCCAGGGCGTCGCGCCCATGTCGCGGGCGGCTTCTTCCCAGCTGCGGTCGAAGCGGTTGAAGACGGCGAACATGATCAGCAGGCCGAAGGGCAGGGTCCAGGTCAGCTGCGCCCCGAAGGCCGAGCTGTACCAGGCCGGCTCCCATTCCATCAGGTTGAACATCAGCCCGATGCCCAGGCTGACCAGCAGCGAGGGCACGATCAGGCTGGCCACCGTCAGGTAGAACAGCGTGGTGCTGCCGGCGAAGCGGCGGCGGAAGGCCATGCCCGCGGCCAGCGAGACGACGACGGTGGTCGCCGTCACCATAGCGGCCAGCAGCAGGGTGCGGGTCATGGCGGCGCCCAGGTCGCCCACCGCCTGCGGCTGGAACAGCCGCACGAACCAGTGCAGCGACACGCCGTTCATCGGAAAGGTCAGGCCGCCGTCAGGTCCTTGGAAGGACAGGATGGTGATGGTCAGCGTGGGGCCATAGAGAAACAGCATGAAGGCGCCGAACAGGGTGCCGAGCAGGAGGCGGGCGACGCGGCCGGGCATGGTCAGAGCTCCCGCCGGATATCGACGACGCGCAGCATGGCGGCGACCACCAGCAGCACCATCAGCAGCAGGCCGACGGCGTTGGCCGCGGCGGCGGGGTACTGCATGGCGCTGTACTGGTTGCTGATCATCAGCCCGACCGAGGCGCTCTGGCCGCCGCTCATCAGGCGCACGGTGGCGAAGTCGCCCATCACCAGCACGACCACGAAGATGCTGCCGATGCCGATGCCCGGCTTGGTCAGCGGCAGGATGACGCACCACAGCGTCTGCCAGAAGCTGGCGCCGGCGTCGTGGGCGGCCTCCAGCAGGCGGCGGTCGATGCGCATCATGGTGTTGAAGATCGGCACCACCATGAACAGCGTGTAGAGGTGCACGAAGGCCAGGATCACCGAGAAGTCGGAGAACAGCAGGAATTCCAGCGGCCGGTCGATGGCGCCGATGCTGATCAGCGTGCTGTTCAGGATGCCGTTGCGCCCGAGGAAGGGCACCCAGGCGATCATGCGGATCAGGTTCGAGGTCCAGAAGGGCACGGTGCAGAGGATGAACAGCACCATCCGCAGCGCCTGGTTCTGCACCACGAAGGCCAGGAAATAGGCCAGCCAGAAGCCCAGGCCCAGCGTCACTCCCCAGGTGATGCCGGCGAAGTAGACCGTCTTCAGATAGGTCTGCCAGGTGACCGGGGAGGTGAACAGCTCCTGGTAGTTGGTCAGCACGAAGGCCGGGATCAGGCTGAAGGCGTCGTAGTCGTAGAAGCTGACGACGACCAGCATGCCCACCGGCACCAGCAGGAAGACGGCCAGCACCAGCGCCAGGGGCGCGGTCTGGATCCAGGGGAAGAAGCGGGTCATCGGCGCTCCGGGCCAGCGATAGGACGGGCGGGGGGTAGGGCCCCCGCCCGCGGCGTCAGATCAGGCGGCGATGAACTCGTTCCATTTCTGGACCATGTAGCGGTCCTCGCCCATCACCGAGTTCCAGCAGACGACGCGGCCCATGCGCTCCTGGAAGGAACCGCCGTCGCGCACCGCGCCGGTCTTCTCCATCACCTTGCCGTCGGGGGCGATGATGTCGCTGGAGGCGGGCTTGCCCTCCATCCAGTAGCCCCACTCGTTCTCGGTCATGAAGGTCTTGGCCGTGTCCAGCACCGCCGAGTAGTAGCCCTGGCGGTTGAGGAAGGCGCCGACCCAGCCCGAGAGGTACCAGTTCAGGTATTCATAGGCCGCGTCCAGCTGCAGGCCGGAGAGGTGGCGCATCAGCCCGAGGCCCGAGCCCCAGGCGCGATAGCCCTCGGCCAGCGGCTGGTAGGTGCAGGGGATGCCGCGCGAGCGCACCGCGGTCACGGCGGGCGACCACATCGACTGGATGACCACCTCGCCCGAGGCCATCAGGTTGACGCTCTCGTCGAAGCTCTTCCAGAAGGCGCGGAACTGGCCGGCGCGCTTGGCCTCGATCAGGAAGGCGACGGTCTTGTCGATCTCCGCCCGCGTCATGTTGCCCTTGTCGGCGTATTTCACCAGCCCGGCGCTCTCGGCGACCATGGCGGCGTCCATGATGCCGATGCCGGGGATGTTCAGGATGCTGGCCTTGCCCTTGAAGGCCGGGTCCAGCAGGTCGCGCCAATGGGTGATCGGCCGGCCGACCAGGTCGGGGCGGATGCCCAGCGTGTCGGCGTTGTAGATGGTCGGCAGCAGCGTCATCAGCGGCGTGCGCTGGCTGGCGAAGGTTTTCGCCGTCGCATTCTCGACGAAGCCCACCGAATAGGGGCTGGTGCCCTGGGCCACGACGCTGGAGGGCGTCAGCTTCCCCGTGGTGAAGATCGGCACGATCTTGTCGGCCAGCTTGATCTTCGTGGTGTCGATCGGCTGCATCACGCCGGTCGGATAGACCTTCTTGATGCTGAAATACTCGATGTCGGCGATGTCGAAGCTGCGCGACTGGGTCGCCGCCCGCTGCGCGACCGCGTCGGTGTCGGTGACGGTCAGCTGCAGGTTGAAGCCCAGGTCCTTCTTCACCTGCTCGGCGATCGGGTTCAGGCCGGAGACGCCGGTGCCGAGCTGGCGCAGCGTGATGTTGCGGATGTTCTGCGCCCAGATCGTCGGGAAGCCGGTGACGGCGCCGCTGCCCAGCGCCGCGCCGGCCAGGGCCAGCGCGCCGCGGCGGGTGATCGATGTCTTCTTGTCGGTCATGGTGAACGCGCTCCTGTCAGGCAGGCCGGGATTGGCGGGCGGGGGGTGGTTCGTCAGGCGTCCTCGGGCAGGGGATGCGCGTCCTGCGCCTCCCAGCCGAGGGAGGCGGCATCGCCCGGGGCGACCGGGGCGGCGTGGAAATGCGCGTCGGTCAGCACCGCCTCGGCGGCCTGGCCGTCGGCCAGCGCCAGGACGACCCGCACCGCGGGCCCCTGGTATTCGACGGCGGTGACGCGGCCGGGCAGGCCGGGGGCGTTCTCGCCCGGGGCCAGCCAGCTGCGGTCGGTGCGCACGGCATAGCGCCCGCCCTGGAAGCGCAGCACGTTGTGGCCGCCGATGAAGCGGGCGACGAAGGCGCTGGCCGGCCGCTCGAAGATCTCCCGCGGCGGCGCCGCCTGGGCGATGCGGCCATGGTCCATGACGACGGCGATGTCGGACAGCGCCATCGCCTCCTCCTGGCCATGCGTCACATGGATGAAGGTGATGCCGAGCTCGCGCTGCAGCCGCTTCAGCTCCTCGCGCATCTGGCCGCGCAGGAAGGGGTCGAGCGCCGAGAGCGGCTCGTCCAGCAGCAGCACCTTCGGCCGGGTGATCAGCGCGCGGGCCAGCGCCACGCGCTGCTGCTGCCCGCCCGACAGCTGCGCCGGCAGCCGCTCCGCCATTTTTTCCAGCTGCACGAGGCGAAGGTACTCGCCGGCCTTCGCCAGCCGCTCCGCCTTGCCGACGCCGCGCATGCGCAGGCCGAAGGCAATATTCTCCAGCGCGGTCAGGTGCGGGAACAGGGCATAGGACTGGAACATCATCGCCGTGCCGCGTTCGACCGGCGCCAGGTCGGTCACATTGCGCCCGGCCAGCAGGATATCGCCGGCCGAGATCGCCTCATGCCCCGCGATCATCCGCAGCGTGCTGGTCTTGCCGCAGCCGGAGGGGCCGAGCAGGCAGCAATAGCTGGCCGGGGGGATCGCCAGTGAGATCCCGTCCACCGCGACGGCGCCACCATATCGCTTGGTGACGCTGATCAGTTCCACATCCGCGCGCAATCGCCTGGCCTCGTTTCCGGATCGTTTCCCGGAAGCATTATGCAAGCAGCGCACCAGGGCAGGGCAATCCGCTTTCCGGCCGCCAGGGCGCCTGCGCGGAACCGGCTGCCTCCACCGGGGGCAACCCTGGCCTGGGCTGCCTGTCGCATCGGCAATCTTGCCACATGGTGGGAATCCGTCGCCTTGTACGACGTATTATCCCCTATTCTGATGATGCCCTCAGGAGGTGAACCGGCTGCAATCAAACCAAGGAGAGCGCATCATGCCGGACGCGACGCTGACCACGGGCCTCGTTGCCCATCTGGATCTGTCGGATCGCCGGGGCCTGGCCGAGGCGCTGGACGATCTGGTGGAGCAGGCCTGGGAACCGGGCTGGGCCCCCTACGCGCTGCGGCGCCTGGTGGGGCTTTGCGCACGCTTGCGCAACGACAACGACATCACCGGCTGGGCCGAAGCCTGCGCCCTGCTGCGCACCCATCCGGTGCAGCGGCTGATGCTGGAAGACCCGCTGGTCGCCGAAAGCCAGGGCGCCTATGGCCCGCTGGCCGCCACCGGCCCCTGCGCCACGGTGCTGGACCTGCTGCTGGAGCACGACTCGGCCGCCGGCCTGGTCGGCCGCCTGTCGCGCGCCGGGCGCGACCTGTTCACCGCCACCACCGAGCTCGGCTACCCGGCGGCGCTGCGGGCGCAGACCCGCTTCCTGGCCCGCGTCGTCGACGGCATGGCCGAGCGGCGGCCGCAGCTGGAGGTGCTGACGCTGGGCGCCCACCATCTGCGCGAGGCCGGGCTGGTCACCGCCGGCCATGCGGTGGCGCGCTGGGTGGCGCAGGAATCCGAGGCCGAGACGCTGGGGCGGCTCCGCCGCGGCCTGCCGCCGGGCCTGCCGGTGCGGGGCCTGCGCTGCGGCCTGGCCTATTTCGTCCGCCGCCCCTATCTGCGCGGCTGCTTCGACCTGATCATGGTGCCCGAGATGCCGGCGACGCCGACGCCCGAGGCGCTGGTGGATGCCGCCTTCGCCGCGCTGAAGCCAGGCGGCGTGCTGCTGGTCGGCAGCGCCGCCGAGGCGCCGATCGAGGCGGCCTGGATGGAAGCCTATCTCGGCTGGCAGCCGCGCTGGCGCGAGGCCGGGGAGATGGAGGCGCTGCTGGCGGTGCCGCCGGCCCGCGACCTGGTCCGCAGCCAGGTCTTCCACAGCCTCGACGCCCGCCGGGTCTATGCCCGCTTCGAACGCCGCGGCTGATCCCTGCTCTCGTCGTCATGAAAAAGGCCGGCCCCCAGGCGGGGGACCGGCCTTTTCCTTGGGCGATGGCCCGGCGGGTCAGCGGCCTTCGCGGGCCGCCAGCTGGGCAATCTGGTTGCGCATGGCGTCCAGCAGCGGCGCCACCTTGCCGCCATTGCGGCTGATCACCGCCGAATATTCGCTGCGCTGGGTCAGCCGCAGCGAGGTGCCCTCGGCGATCACATCGACCACCTTGGGCTGGCCGCCGACATCGCCCACCCGCCAGTCCAGGCTGAAGGCGGCGGAATTCGGCCGCTCGATGATGGTGTTGACCAGCGCATCGTCCTCGGTGCGCTGCTGGCTGCGGCCCAGGCTGAAGCGCACGCCCTCATACTCGCCGAAGCGGGCGGAGAGGTTGCGGATCAGCGTCTCCTCGAACAGCTTCATGTAGTCCTGCTGCTCGGCCGGGGTGGCGGTGCGCCACCAGCGGCCCAGGATGAAGCGGCCGACGCCGTCGACGTCGACGGCCTTGCGCAGCACGGCGGCGACGCGCTGGCGGCGAGCGGCCACGGCCTGGTTGGCATTGATCACGCCCACCAGCTCCTGGCCCGTCGCCTCGACGAAGCCGGCGGCGCGGGTGATGTCCATCTCCGCCCGGGCCGGGCGGGCGCCAAGGGCGAGAAGGGCAGGGGTGGCCAGAGCGGTGGCCAGCAGGGAACGGCGAAACATCCGGTTCGGTCTCTTCTCAAAGGGCCAGGCCAGCAGCCCGCTGCCAGGAGCGGGCCGCGCGTCGTGGTCCATGTTCAACGGCGCTGCTCGCGCCTGGGATTAGGCGGCGCGCTGCGCGCCTGAGGCTCGACGGCGCGTTCCGCGCCTGGGGCTCGACGGCGCATCGCGCGCCTGGGGGTCAGTTGCGCGGCGGCGCCTGGATGCCGGCGCCGGCGCCGAAGCCGGTGCCGGTGGCATTGGCCGGGGCGGGCCGGTCGCCGCCATTGCGGATTTCCTGCGCGCGGCGCTGGCGGTAGGCGCTGCGCAGCGTGGCATAGGGGTCGAGGCTGGTCTCGTTGACGGCGTCGATCGCGTCCAGCAGCCCCTCCCGCGTGTCGACGATGGTCAGGCCGGTCTGCACCCAGCCCAGCGTCTCCAACGTGTTGTCGCCATTGGCCACCACCCAGGTGATCGGGTTGGCGGCAAGGTCAACACCAAACCCCAGAAGGTCGCGCGGGTTGCTCGGGCCCAGCACCGGGATGAAGATGAACGGCCCTTCGCCCAGGCCCCAGACCGCCAGGGTCTGGCCGAAATCCTCGGAATGCGGCGGCAGGCCGAAATCCTTGGCGACGTCGAAGATGCCGCCGATGCCCAGGGTGGTGTTCAGCAGGAAGCGGCCCAGCGTCTCGCCGAAGCGCTGCGTCTCGCCCTGCAGGCCGTCATTCAGCAGGATGACCGGGCTGCGCAGATTGGCCAGCACGTTGCGGACGCCGCCGCGCACCGGCTGCGGGATGACGAAGCGATAGGCCTGGGCGACGGGGCGCAGCAGCACCGTGTCGATGCCGTCATGCACCGTATACATCGCGCGGTTGAAAGGCTCGGCCGGGTCGTTGTTCTGCTCGTACTCGGCCACGGCCTCCGGCTCGTCCGCCGGCGGCCGCGTGGCGCAGGCGGACAAGGCCAGGAAGCCCAGCAGCAGGAGGAGCGGGCGGCGGAGGGAGGTCATGGGCTCGGCGTTCCTGGGG
>NZ_CACSJM010000169.1 GCF_902706185.1 Roseomonas sp. 18066
CGCGCAGCGCCCCCGCCACCCGCAAGCCCGCCGCGGCCAAGGCCAGCCCGGCCAGCGCCCGGCCGCCGCTGCGCAAGGGCGCCACGGTGAACCCGGCCGCCGGCAAGCCCGTCGCCAAGCCGGCCAAGCCCGCCAGCAAGGCCGCGGAGAAGCCCGCCGCGACGCGCAAGCCGCGCAAGGTGCCGCAGCGCGCCAAGCTCGCCCCCGACCAGATCGAGCTGCTGGTGAAGGCCACCGTTGCCAGCCTGGAGGACGACAAGGCCGAGGACGTGGTGGTGCTCGACATCGCCAGCCGCTCCTCCTTCGCCGACCGCATGGTCGTCGCCACCGGCCTGGCCGACCGCCAGATCCAGGCGATGGCCGCGCATCTGGACAAGGTCCTGGGCGAGCACGGCATCCGCCGCATCCGCACCGAGACCTCGCCCGACTGGGTGCTGCTCGATGCCGGCGACCTGATCGTGCATCTGTTCAAGCCGGAGGCCCGTGCCAACTACCGGCTGGAGAAGATGTGGGGCCCCGACAGCCCGCCCCCCGGCGAGGACGACACCCTCGACGACGACGCCCCCCTGCCCTCGCTGACCGCGGCCGACTACGCCGATGATGGCGCGGACGAGGATGAGGAGGTCGGCGACGACCTCGACGGCGACGCCCTCGATGGCGGCATGGACGAGGAAGACAGCGAGGAGGGCCGCGGCTGAGCCGCGCGCCGCTCCTGGTCGCCGTCGGCCGGATCAAGCCCGGTCCGGAGGCGGATCTCTTCGCCCAGCACAATGCGCGGCTGCGCCCGCCCCTCGGCGTCAAGGAAATCGCCGAGGGGCGCGGCGCGCCGGCCGAAGTGCGGCGGCGGGAAGGCGAGGCCCTGCTCGCCGCCCTGCCCGCCGGCGCCCTGGTGGTCGCGATGGATCTCGGCGGGCATATGCCGGACAGCGAAGCGCTCGCGGCGCTGCTGACGCGCTGGGAAGAGACGGGGAAGACGCTGGCCTTCGTCATCGGCGGCGCGGAAGGGCTCGATCCTGCCGTGCAGGCACGGGCGGATCAGCGGCTGTCGCTGGGGCCGATGACCTGGCCCCACTTCCTGGTGCGGGGGATGCTCGCCGAGCAGCTCTACCGGGCCCAGGCGATCAGGGCCAACCATCCCTATCACCGCGGCTGGCGGCCGTAGAAAGAAAGGCCGGGGGAAGGAATTCCCCCGGGCCCCCATCTTTTTTCTGTTCTGATCAGGTCACGCGGGTCAGCACCGAATCCAGGACAACATCCGCGGGCCAGTGGCCGTCGGCGCGCAGGCCGGCGATGCCATGCACCAAAGCCCAGGCCGCCAGGGCCCCGGCACGGTCCGCCGCCACGCCGGACAACACCGAGAAAGCCTCGCCCGCCGCCAGCTTCAGCGCCGGATGCGACCCGGCCCGCAGCTCCGCCCCGAACATCAGCCGGTACAGCGCCGGATGCGCGGCGGCGAAATCGAGATAAGCCCGCCCCTGCCCGGCCAGCCCCGGCGCCGCGCGCAGCGCCGCGGCCAACCGGGAAAACCCCTCGGCGGCGAGCGCGGCCAGCAGCGCCTCCCGGCTGGCGAAATGCCGGTAGGGCGCGTTGTGCGACACCCCCGCCCCCCGCGCCACGGCACGCAGCGACAACCCGGCCGGGCCCTCCGCCACCAGCAGCGCCTCGGCCGCGGCCAGCAGCGCCGGCCGCAGCTCGCCATGGTGGTAGGCCTCCTTCGAAGTTGACACTGCCCACATCGCTCCCGCATGTTGTCACTGCCAACATCACCCCGCCGCCGCCGCCCCGGCAAGGGAGTCCCCCATGTTTCTGCTCACCATCGCCGCCCTGGCCTGGCTCGCGCTGCACCTGCTGCTGGCCGGCCCGCTGCGCGCCCCCGTCGCCGGCCGCCTCGGCGAGAAGGCCTTCCGCGGCCTGTTCTCCGCGCTCTCGGTGCTGAGCCTGGCGGCGCTGATCCTGGCCTGGCGCGCCGCCCCCTGGGTGCCGCTCTGGGCGCCGCCCGGCTGGGCCCGGGGCCTGGCCATCGCCGGCATGCTGCCCGCGCTGCTGCTCTTCGCCGGCGCCCTGATCAAGCCCAACCCCACCGCGGTCGGCGGCGAGCGCGCCATGGCCGCCGGCCCGCGCGGGCTGCAGCGCGTCACCCGCCATCCGATGCTGTGGTCCTTCGCGCTCTGGGCGGCGCTGCACCTGCAGGCGCGCGGCGACCTGGCCGGGCTGCTGTTCTTCGGCAGCCTGGGCCTGGTGTCGCTGGCGGGGATGCCCTCGATCGACGCCAAGCTGGCACGGCGCGACCCGGCGGCCTGGCAGGCGATGGCCGCCGGCAGCGCCATCCTGCCCTTCGCCGCCATCCTGGCCGGCCGCGCCCCCTTCCGCCCGGCCGAGATCGGCTGGCTGACGCCGCTGCTCGCCCTCGCGCTGTGGCTGGCGCTGCTGGCCGGGCATGGCGCGCTCTTCGGCAGCCCGCTGGTCTAGAGGTAGCCCCAGCGGCGCAGCAGCACGCTGAAGGGCTGCATCAGCATCGCCGTCATGGCGATGCGCACCAGGTGGAAGGCCACCACCACCGGCACGTCCAGCAGCAGGATCTTGGCGGTCAGCGACATCTCGGCCACGCCCCCGGGGGCGGTGGCCAGCACCATGGTCGCCAGGTCGATGCTGGTGAACTGCGCCAGCAGCGCGCCGAGCAGCGCGCAAAGCCCGGTCAGCAGCAGCACATGCAGCACCGCCGCCCCCAGCAGCCGGCCGCTGCCCAGCAGCGCCGCGCGCTCGAACTGCGCGCCCAGCTGCGCCCCCATCGCCACCTGGGCGATGGCGGTGACCCAGCCGGGGATGCCGGTCACCGCATGGCCGGTGGCGGTCAGCCCCAGGCTGACGAACAGCCCGCCCAGCAGCCAGGCATTGCGCACCTGCAGCCGGATCAGCAGCCAGGTGCCCAGCACCGAGGCGACGATCAGCGCCAGGAAGCCCAAGGGCTCCAGCGGCCGCGCCAGGGCGGCGGAGGGGATATGGCCGGCGACGCCGAGGGCCGCGAAGGCGCTGGGCACCAGCACCACCACGCCGACCACGCGCAGCAGCTGGATGATGGCCACCGCGATCGGCTTGGCGCCGTAGGATTCGCCCAGCACGCTCATCTCGGCGACGCCGCCGGGGATCGAGCCGAACAGCGCCGACGGCCGGTCCAGCCGCCCGAGCCGCGCCAGCAGCGGCGACAGCAGCACCCCCAGCGCCAGGGTGGCCAGCGCGGCGCCCACCACCAGCGGCGCGCGCTGCGCCAGGTGGCCGGCGGCCTCGGGGGTGAAGAACAGCCCCAGCGCCGCGCCGATCACCAGCATGCCGAGGTTGCGCGCCGGCCGCCACGCCGCCAGCTTCAGCCCGGCCAGCTGGCCGATCGCCACGAACAGCATGCCGCCCAGCAGCCAGGGCAGCGGCGTGCCCAGCGTGAAGAACAGCGCGCCGCCCAGGCCGGACAAAGCCAGGCACAGCAGGTGGGACCACAGGAGGCGGGGCGCGAAGGCGGGGATTCGCATCGCCGCCAGCCTAGCCGCCTGCCCGGCGATGACAACGTGCTGCAATGCACAAACGACCGGCGTGGATTGGACCTGTGTTGCCGTTAATTTCCGCCCCGGCCAGAGCTGTGCTACGGGCGGCAATCGTGACCAACCGCGACGCCCCATGCTCCGCAAGCTGATCCGCCATCCCCGGACCCAGATCCTCCTGGCCCGGCTGCTCAGCGCCTATCTTGGCTTCTGCTATCGGACCTCGCGCTGGTCGGTCCTGGGCGCCGAGCACCTGGCGCCCTTCGCCGAGGCGAACCGGCCGATGATCATCGCCTTCTGGCATGAGCGGCTGCCGATGATGCCGATGCTCTGGACCCTGGCGCACCGGCAATTCCCCGGCATGGCCGGCTGGCAGCCGCATGTGCTGGTGTCGCAGCATCGCGACGGCCGCTTCATCGGCGAGGTGGTGGCCCGCTTCCGCCTGGTGATGGTGCATGGCTCGACCTCGCGCGGCGGCGCCGCCGGGCTGCGCGGCCTGCTGCGGGTGCTGAAGGACGGCAGCCCGGTGATCATCACCCCCGACGGCCCGCGCGGCCCGCGCCGCAAGGCGGCCGAGGGCGTGGCGCAGATGGCGGTGCTGGCCGGCACCCCGATCGTGCCGACGGCCGCCGCCACCAGCCGCCACCGCCTGCTGCCCAGCTGGGACCGCATGATGCTGCCGCTGCCCTTCGGCCGCGGCGTGCTGGTCTGCGGCCCCGCCATCACCGTGCCGCGCGAGGATGCCGCCGGCGCCCTGCCGGCGATCGAGGCGGCGCTGACCGCCGCCTGCGACGCCGCCGATGCCTGGGTCGCCAGCCCGCCGGCCAAGGCGTCACGCCCGTGAGCCTGCTCGGCCGCGCCACCGGGCTGCTGGGGGCCGGGCTGGCGCCGCTGCTGCCGCATTGGCTGCAGCTGCGCGCCCGCCGCGGCAAGGAAGTGCCGGAGCGCCTGGCCGAGCGCCGTGGCCTGGACGCCGAGCGCCCGGCCGGAGCCCTGCTGTGGCTGCATGGCGCCAGCGTCGGCGAGACCCTGTCCCTGCTGCCGCTGATGCGGGCGCTGCTGGAGCGGGCGCCGGCGCTGCACCTGCTGGTCACCACCGGCACCGTCACCGCCGCCACCATGCTGGCGCAGCGCCTGCCGGAGGCGCTGGCGCCGCGGGTGATCCATCGCTTCGCCCCGCTCGACGTGCCGCGCTGGGCCGAGGCCTTCCTCGATGGCTGGCGGCCGGATGGCGCGGTCTTCGTCGAGAGCGAGCTGTGGCCGAACATCTCCGCCGCCCTGGCCCGGCGCGGGGTGCCGGCGGCGCTGATCAATGCGCGGATCTCGCCGCGCTCGGCGCGGATGTGGCGCTGGGCGCCGGGGCTGGCGCGGGAGATGCTGTCGCGCTTCCGGCTGGTGGTCGCGCAGAGCCTGGACGATGTCGCCCGCCTGAAGGCGCTGGGGGCTGCCGGCGCGGTGTTCTGGGGCCAGCTGAAGGCCGCCGCCGAGCCGCCGCCGGCCGACCCCGCCGAGCTCGCCCGGCTGCGCGCGCTGATCGGCGACCGCCCGGTCTTCTTCGGCGCCAGCACGCATCAGGGCGAGGAGCCGGCGGTGCTGGAGGCGCATCGGACACTGCGCGCCCGCTTCCCCGACCTGCTGACCATCATCGCGCTGCGCCACCCGGCGCGGGCGGCCGAGGTGATGGCGCTGGCAGCACCCTTCGGCAAGCTGGTCCAGCGCAGCGCCGGCGGGCTGCCGGGGCCGGATTGCGACCTGTATCTCGCCGACACGCTGGGCGAGATCGGGCTGTTCCTGCGGCTGTCCGGCGTCGCCTTCGTCGGCGCCAGCCTGGTGCCGAAGGGCGGGCACAATCCGCTGGAGGCGGCGCGGCTGGGCTGCCCGATCCTGATCGGCCCGCATACCGAGCATGTGCGCGAGCTGACCGAGGCGCTGATCGCCGCCGGAGGGGCGCGCCGGGTGCATGACGGCGCCACGCTGGCCGAGGCGGCCGCGGACGTGCTATCTGATAGCGGTCGCGCCCAGGCCATGGCCCGGGCGGCGGCGACGGTCGCCGAGGATGCCTCCCACCTGCCGGGGAAACTGGCCTCCGCGATCCTGGACATGCTGCCTCTCGGCACCGGCGCTGCGCCGGCCCTCCGCGAGGCTTAAGAGAGAGGACAGGTCTCAGCCGGATGCGCGCACCCGACTTCTGGAGCGGGGGCAGCGGGGGAATTGCGCCCCTGCTTCTGTCCCCCATCGCCGCGATCTACGCCGCCGCCACCGCGCGGCGGGTGGCAAAGCCGGGCTGGCAGGCGCCGGTGCCGGTGATCTGTTGCGGCAATGCGACCGCCGGCGGCTCCGGCAAGACCGTGGTCGCGCTCGATCTCGGGCAGCGGCTGTCGAACCGCGGGGTGGCCACGCATTTCCTGACCCGCGGCTATGGCGGCAAGCTGAAGGGGCCGGTGATGGTCGACCCCGTGCAGCATGACAGCCAGGCGGTGGGGGACGAGGCGCTGCTGCTGGCCGCCACCCGCCCGACCTGGGTGGCGGGCGACCGCGCCGCCGGCGGCAAGGCGGCGGTGGCCGCCAATGCCCAGGCCATCATCATGGATGACGGGCTGCAGAATCCGGGGCTGGTCAAGGACCTGTCGCTGCTGGTGGTCGACGGCAATTTCGGCTTCGGCAACGGGCGGATCATCCCGTCGGGGCCGCTGCGCGAGCCGGTGGCCGCGGCCGCCGCCCGCTGCCGCGCCGCGGTGCTGATCGGCGAGGACGAGACCGGGGCGCTGGCGATGCTGCCGCCCGGGCTGCCGGTGCTGCGCGCGCGCCAGGTGCCGGGGCCGGAGGCGGAGCTGCTGGCGGGCCAGCCGGTCTTCGCTTTCTGCGGCATCGGCAATCCGCGCAAGTTCTTCGCCAGCCTGCAATCGGCCGGCGCGGTGCTGGCCGGGCGCATGGCCTATGCCGACCATTACCCCTTCGATGCCAGCGACCTGCGCGACCTGCTGGAGCAGGCCGAGGCGTTGCGCGCCATCCCGGTGACGACCACCAAGGACTACGTCCGCATCCCGCCCGCCTTCCGCAGCCGGGTGACGGTCCTGACGGTGAAGCTGGAGTGGGAAGAGCCGACGGCGATTGAGTCGTTGCTCGACCCCTTGGCGCAGCGGGTGCCCGTTCCGGCCTGAGTTTTATTGAACAGAAAGAAGATGGGGGTCCGGGGGAATTCCTTCCCCCGGGCTTTTTCTTTGCCTCAAACGCCGGCGCCCGCTCCGCGGGCTTGGCTTCCGCGCCACAGGGCGCGGGCCGCCTTCGCGGCCTCAGCCGGCCTGACGGCCGGCTGCCATGGCTTACCGCTCGCGCTTGATCCCCATGACCAGCGTCTGCTCATCCATGCGCGGCTCGTAGGTGAGCGGCCGGCGGGCGGCCCAGGCGGCCTTGAACAGGATCATCGGAATCAGGGCCAGGTCGTCGACCGAGGCCTTCACCGCCGCCGCGATGCGCCGCTCGCGCTCGGCCGGGTCCATGGTGGACAGCGCTTCCTCGATCGCCCGGTCGAGCTCCGGGTTGACGTAGCGGGTGTCGTTGCTGGAGCCCAGGCGCCGCGGCGCGTCGAAGCTGTGGACGATGTTCAGCAGCACGCTGCCGGCCTCGCCGGTGGAGCTGCCCCAGCTGTTCTGCACGATGGAGTATTCCTGCTTGGCCAGCCGGGTCAGGTAGGTGGCGAAGGGCAGGGTCTCGACGGTGGTCGCGACGCCGATGCGGCTCCACATCTGGGCGACCGCCTGGGCGGTCTGGCCGTCGGAGGGGTAGCGGTCGTTGCTGGCGTGGAGCGTCAGGCGGAAGCCGCTGGGGAAGCCGGCCTCGGCCAGCAGGCTGCGGGCGCGGGCCAGGTCCTGCGGGGGGACGCCCACCGCCGGGTTGTAGCCGAAGGAGCCGGGCGGCATCCATTGGCCGGTGGCCTCGGCCATGCCCTGCTGGACGCGCTCGGCCAGGGCCTGGCGGCCGATGGCCAGCGACAGCGCCTGGCGGACGCGCAGGTCGCGCATCGGGTTGGTCGCGAGCGGCTTGCCGTCATTGTCGGCGATGAAGGGCGAGGCCCCTTCCCGGCTGAAATCCGGCGAGAGGAACAGGGCGCGGGAGCCCTGGCGCTCGAAGATGCGGACATTCTGGTCGGCGCGCAGCCGCGGCAGGTCCGACGACGAGGGCGCCGCGATCAGCTCGACATCGCCCGACAGGAGTGCGGCGGTGCGGGCGCCGGGGTTGGGGATGATGCGGAAGGTGACCTTGTCCCAGTCCTGCTTCGGGCCCCACCAGGCCGGGTTGCGCTCGACCTCGATCGAGGAGCCGGAGGTGTAGCTGAGCAGGCGGAAGGGGCCGGTGCCGATGGCGGCCTTGCCGGAATTGTAGTCGGCCGTCGTCGCCCCCTCGCCGGCGTGGCGGGAGACGATGGCGATGGCGGTCAGGTCGATCGGCAGGTTGGGCGTCGGCGCCGAGGTGGTGATGCGCAAGGTCAGCGGGTCGACCGCCTCGACCTTGGTCACGGTGCGCAGCGCGCCGCCGAAGCTGGCCGGGCTGTTCGGCACGCTGGGGGCGCGGTTGTAGCTGAAGATGACGTCGTCGGCGGTGAAGGGTTTTCCATCGTGCCAGGTGACGCCGGGGCGCAGCTTGAACTCCCAGAGGTTCTCTTCCACCGCGGTCCAGGACAGCGCCAGGTTGGGCATCGGCCGGCCGTCGGGGCCGCGCACCACCAGCGGGTCGAAGATGTGGCGGGCGAAGGCCGAGTTCGGCGCCGCATTGGCGAAATGCGGGTCGATCGAGGTGACCGGCGCCGAGAGGCCGATGCGCAGGTCATCGGCGAGAGCCGGCGCGGCCAGGGCAAGCCCGGCCAGGGCGGCGAGGAAAAGACGGGGGGTCATGCGGGCGCTCCGCTGGGGGGGCAGGTGGGACATCAGGCCGCGGCCTTGCCGGCCATGTCCAGCGGCGGCGGCACGTCTTTCGGGATCGGGAAGACGTCGGGCATCTCTTTGGTGCGGGCGGCGTGGTCGGCGCGGGCCTGGGCCAGCAGGGCCGGGTCCTCGAAGACCGCGGCCGCGGTGGCCGCCATCACCTTGGCCACATGCTCCAGGCCCTTATGCGCGGCGGGCGCCTTGCCCTGGGCGACCAGCTGCCAGCTATGGCCCGGCGTGCCGATGGCATAGGTGGCGCCGCGCGCCTGCACGGTGGGCACCTTCCAGCTGACCGTGCCGACATCGGTGGAGCCGATGCCGGCGGGCTCCGGCGCCGAGAGCGGCACCAGCCGCTCGGCCAGGACCTCGCCGGGGATCGGGGCGAGGCCCGCGCGGCGATAGGCGGCGTCGATCTCGGCCGGCGTCAGCGTCGCCTGGATGTCGCGGGCGAAGTCCTTGTCCGCCTCGTCGAAGGCGGGCGCGCCGAGGTGGAGAAACGCCTCCTCCATCGCCTGCTCCAGCGGCGGGTTGGCGACCAGCTCGGCATCGGCGCTGAGCACGCGGTGGGTCACCTGCGTCTCGGTCATCAGGCTGGCGCCCTGGGCGATCTTCTTGACGCGCTCCAGCAGGGCCAGCACCTCGGCCATGGTCAGCGAGCGCACCAGGTAGCGGACGCGGGCGCGGCCCTGGACGACATTGGGCGCGATGCCGCCGGCATCCTGCAGGGCGTAGTGGATGCGGGCATGGCTCGGCATGTGCTCGCGCATGTAGTTGACGCCGACATTCATCAGCTCGACCGCGTCCAGCGCCGAGCGGCCCAGATGCGGCGCGGCGGCGGCATGGCTCGACCGGCCCACGAAGGAAAAATCGACCTCCATGCAGGCCAGCGACTTCGGCTTGTTCACCCCGGAGAAGGCGGCCGGATGCCAGCAGATGGCGATGTCGACATCGTCGAAGGCGCCATCCCGCACCATGAAGCCCTTGGCCGAGCCACCCTCCTCGGCCGGGCAGCCGTAATAGCGGACACGGCCCTTCAGCCCCCGCTCGGCCAGCCAGTCCTTCACCGCCGCCGCCGCCAGCAGCGAGGCCGAACCCAGCAGATTATGGCCGCAGCCATGGCCATGGCCGCCGGCCTCGATCGGGCGGTGCTCGGCGACGCCCGCCTCCTGGCTCAGGCCCGGCAGGGCATCGTATTCGCCCAGGATGGCGATGACCGGGCCCTCGTCCCCCGCCTCGCCCATCACGGCGGTGGGGATGCCGGCGATGCCCTGGGTCACGCGGAAGCCCTCGGCCTCCAGCAGGTCGCGATGCTCGGCGGCCGAACGATGCTCGGCATAGTTCAGCTCGGGCATACCCCAGACGGTGTCGCTGAGCGCGTTGTAGCGGTCGCGGCGCGATTCGACATGGCGCCAGACGGCGTCGGTGTTCTTCATGGCGGAGTTCCCCCAGGAACGGCGTTTCCGGGGTTATAGGCGGGCGGAAGAACAAGAAAACAGGGGGCGCTGCCCCCTGACCCCCGCCGGGGGGATACGATCCCCCCGGACCCCGCGATCAGTCAGTCAGGTAACGCACCGTCAGGTGCGTCATGAAATCTGACGGGTCCAAGGGCTTGCCCGTCGCGTGGCACAGCAGATCCTGGAAGCCCAGCCGCGAACCCTGGCTGTGCACCTTCTCCCGCAGCCAGCCCATCATCGGGGCGAAATCGCCCTCGGCCAGCGCCGCATCGACATCCGGGATCGCCGCCCGCACCGCCTGCATCAGCTGCGCCGCGGCCATGGCGCCCAGCGTATACGAAGGAAAATAGCCGAAGGCGCCGTCATGCCAGTGGATGTCCTGCAGGCAGCCCCGGGCATCATCCGGCACTTCCCGGCCGAGCAACCTGGAAAAACCTTCGTTCCAGGCGCCGGGCAGCTCGGCCACCGACAGATCGCCGCCGATCAGAGCCCGCTCCAGCCGGAAACGCAGGATGACATGGGCGGGGTAGCTGATCTCGCCGGCATCGACACGGATGAAGCCGCGCTCCACCCGGCGCCACAGCCGGCCCAGATTCTCCGGCGCATAGGCGGGGTCCTCGCCGAAGACCGACGGCAGCTTGCGGCCGAGATAGCCCAGGAAGGCGTCGGAGCGTGCGGCCTGCATCTCGACGATCAGGCTCTGCGATTCATGCGCGGCCATCCCCGCCGCCTCGCCCACCGGCTGGCGCGCGAAGTCCAGCGGCAGGCCGCGCTCATACATCGCGTGGCCGGTCTCGTGCAGCACCCCCAGCAGGGCGCCGGCGAAGCTGTCGGCCGTGTAGCGGGTGGTGATGCGCACATCCGACGGCGTGCCGCCGCAGAAAGGATGCAGGCTTTCATCCAGCCGGGCATGGGCGAAGTCCAGCCCGACCCGCCCGGCCAGCTCCCGGCACAGCGCCTGCTGCGTCGCCGTGGCGAAGGGACCAGCCGGCTCCCGCGGCGCCGGGTGGCGGGCCTGGATCTCTTCCGCCCGCGGCAGGGCCTCAACGAGGAAGGTCTCATAGGCCGAGAAGATGGGCTCCACATCGGCGGCGCCGATGCCGCGCTGGTAGCCCTCCATCAGCGAGTCATAGGGCGACAGGCCGGTCACCGCCGACAGCGCCGCCGCCGTCTCCCGCTGCAGCCTGACCACCTCTTCCAGGTAAGGACGGACCTGGGCGAAGTCGGACTTGGCGCGGGCCTCGCGCCAGACGGTCTCGCAGGCGGAATTGGCGCGGCTGCTGGCCTCGACCAGGTCGCCCGGCAAGGCGGTGGCGCGCGCCTGGGCATGGCGCATCAGCTCCAGATTGGCGCCTTCCCAGCCGCCGCCCGCCTCGGCCTCGGCGAGGTCGGCTGCCATGCCGGGCTCGGTCATCAGCTGGTGGGCGAGCCCGGCCAGCGTCGCCAGCTGCTCGCCGCGGGCTGCGGCGCCACCCGGCGGCATCACCGCGGCGGCGTCCCAATGCAGCATCGACTGGGCCTCGCCCAGCGCGCCGATGCGGGCGAAGCGGGCCTTCAATCGGTCATAGGCGGGGCTCATCATCGGGCTCCTTCAGGCGGCGGCGGGCGAAGGTCAGAAAAACGCCGAGCTCGGCCAGGGCCAGCCCGTACCAGGTGATGACATAGCCGAGGTGGTTGTTGGCCGGCCGCGGCAGCGACGCCGCCGGCATCGGCAGCACGCCCCGCTGCGGCACGCCGAGCGCGGCCAGGGCGAAAGGCGCCAGGCCCGGCGCGCCGATGGCGGGGCCGATCACCGCCGGGTCCATCGTGTAGAAGCGCTTTTTTCCGATGTCGTCGCGGGCGGAGAAGCCGTCGGCCTGCTCGCCGGGGCGGAGATAGCCTTCGACGCGGACTGTCCCTTCCGGGCGGTCGACGGGCGCCTCGCCCTCCAGCGGCACCCAGCCGCGCAGCACCAGCAGCGGACCAGCGCCCTCGCGCTCCAACGGCGTCATCAGCTGCGCGCCGAGCACCCCGCCGCGCACCTCCAGCCCCAGCATCGCTTCCCGGTCATGCCGGAAGCGGCCATGGGCAAAGACCTTGGTCCAGGGGGTGGGGGCTGTCTCTTATAC
>NZ_CACSJM010000170.1 GCF_902706185.1 Roseomonas sp. 18066
ACCCTGCCCCCGACGTCAGGCACCGCCCCGGCTACCGCCCCTGCGACCGCCCCGGCCACGTCGCAGGCGCCGGGCAATGCCGCGCCGCGCGACCGCTACAAGGCCTTCGCCTTCGCCGCCGCCGAGCTGCTGGTCGAGGCCGATCCCGAGGGCCGCGCCGTCTTCCTGGCCGGCAATTTCATCCGCCGCCTCGGCCGCGGCGCCGAAAGCGCGCTGGGCGCCCCGGCCCGCGACCTGGTCGCGCTGGAGGACCGCCCGGTCTTCGACGCGGCGCTCGCCCGGCTGCTGGCCGAGGGCCGGCTGCCGCCGACCGCCCTGGCGCTGGCCAGCAGCGAGCCGATGCCCTGCGTGCTGACCGGCCTGCTGCACCGCGACGGCGTCCCCGTGCCGCGCGCCACCCGCGGCGAGGCCGGGCTGCGCCTGGCGCTGAGCTTCGGCGGCCTGCCGGCCGAGCGCAGCATCCCGCGCCGCGCCGCCGCCCCCGTGCTGCCCACCGATGCCGCCACCCTGGCGCGCGAGGCGGAATCGCTGCTGCTGGGCCTGAGCGACGCGCCCGGCGAGCCCTGCGTCGCCCCGGTGCTGTCGCTGCTGGAGCTGAACGGCATGGATGGCCGGCTGACGCCGCGCGCCTCCGTGGTGCGCGACGTCACCGCCCTGCTGGCCGAGCATGCCGGGCCGCAGGGCAAGGCCGCGCAGATCGCCCCCGGCTTCTTCGGCATGGTCCATTCCGGCAGCGAGCCGCCCAGCCTCGGCACCGTGGTCGAGCAGCTGCAGGCGGTGCTCGCCGGCGCCGGGCTGCAGGGCGCCACCGTCGCCACCCATGCGCTGACGCTGGAGCCCTCGCCGGCCAAGGGCATGAGCGGCCCGCAGGCGGTGCGCGCGCTGCGCCTGGCGCTGGGCACCTTCGCCCAGGGCGGCACCGCGGCGCTGGCCAAGGCCGGCTTCGACGACGGGCTGCATGGCTTCGTCGGCGCCGTCGGCCCGCGCGCCGCCGCACTCGCCCGCGCCATCGCCGACCGCCGCTTCTCCCTGGCCTTCCAGCCGATCGTCGAGCTGGCCCAGCCGGAGGCGACGCCCTCGCATTACGAGGCGCTGATCCGGCCGCTGGCCACCGACGGGCTGCCGACGCTGGGCCCGCAGGCCTTCGTCAGCCTGGCCGAGATGGTCGGGCTGTCGGCCGAGCTCGACCTCGCCGTCGCCGACGCCTCGCTGGTCGCGCTGACCCGCGCGGGGGGCGAGATCCGCGTCGCCTGCAATGTCTCCGGCCTGTCGCTGCAGGACCCGGCCTTCCGCCGCCGGCTGCTGGCCATGCTGGAAAGCCATGCCGCCGATCTGCGCGCCCGGCTGCTGATCGAGGTCACCGAGACCGTCGAGATCGACAACGAGGCCGAGGCCGTCACCTGCCGCGAGGCGCTGCGCCAGCATGGCGTCACCGTCTGCATCGACGATTTCGGCGCCGGTGCGGCCGGCCTGAGCTATCTGCGCCTGCTGAAGCCCGACCTGGTCAAGCTGGACGGCCGCTTCATGGAGGCCACCAGCGGCGGCCAGCGCGGCGAGAGCTACAACTTCGCCGCCGCCCTGGTCGAGCTGGCCCGCGCCACCGGCGCCGCCGTGGTCGCCGAGCGGATCGAGACCGAGGCCGATGCCAGCACCGCCCGCTCCTTCGGCGCGCGCTATGGCCAGGGCTGGCTGTTCGGCCGGCCGGGCACCCTGCCCGGCAATATCGGCGCGCGCGCCTTCGGTGCCAGCGCCCGCCGTGCCACCACGCCGCGACCCGATAGCCTGGTCGCAACCGGTTAACACCTTTGCGGCGAATTTAACCCCATGTCCCTCAACAGCGCGCTTTCCACCGCCACCAGCGGGTTGCGGCTGACCCAGAAGCAGCTCACCCAGGCCTCGCAGAATGTCGCGAATGCCGGGGTGACCGGCTACACGCGCAAGCAGGTCGACGCCCAGTCGGTGACGACCGGCAGCGGCGTGCGGGCGCTCGAGGCGACACGGCAGATCGACACGGCGCTGCGCGCCCAGCTGCTCTCCGCCGCCGGCCAGCAGGGCGCGGCCGGGCTGCGCGACACCACCCTGGCGCCGCTGGCCCAGCTGCAGGGCAATCCGACGGACGCCACCAGCACCGCCGGCCTGGTCTCGGCGCTGAACGACGCCTTCACCAGCCTGGCCGCCAGCCCGACCGACAGCGGCGCCATGGGCACCGCGCTGCAGGCGGCGAAAAGCCTGGCCGGCCAGCTGAACAGCGTCTCGGACGCCATCGGCGACACCCGCCAGCAGGTGCAGGACGGGCTGGTCGGCGATGTCGGCACCGCCAATGGCCTGCTGTCCGACATCGCCAAGCTCGACAAGCTGGTGCGCAGCGAGACCCTGGCCGGCCGCAGCGGCGCGGACCTGGCCGACCAGCGCGACGCCGCCATCACCCAGCTGGCCAGCCTGGTCGGCGTCAAGCCGGTCGCCGCCGAGAATGGCGGCGTCACGCTGATGCTGAACGACGGCTCGATCCTGCCGCTGCAGGAGGGCAGCACGCCCTTCGGCCTGGCCGAGGCCACCGTCTCCCCCGGCAGCTACCACGGCGATCCCGACGGCACGCTGCCCGGGCTGACGCTGAACGGCCAGCCGCTGTCCGCCGCCACCATCGGCGGCGCCATCGGCGAAGGTTTTTCCCTTCGCGACACCACGCTGCCGACCATGCAGGCGGAGCTCGACATGACGGCCGCGACCCTGGCGCACCGGCTGGACGAGCAGGGGCTGCGGCTGTTCACCGACAGCTCCGACACGGCGCCGCCGGATCCGACGACGGCCGAGGGGCTGGCGGCCACCACCGGCTTCGCCAGCCGCATCAGCGTCAACACGGCGGTCAGCGACAGCCCGCGGCTGCTGCGCGACGGCACCCATGCGGTGGACGGCTTCACGCCGAACCCCGAGGGCGGCCCGACCGGCTTCGCCACGCTGCTGACCCGCGTCACCACCTACAGCTTCGGCACCGAATCGGCCGCCGGCACCAAGCATGCGGCGATCTCCAGCACCGGGCTCGGCGCCAATGGCAAGCTGACCGCGGGCTTCGCCTCGCCGGCGCGGATCGCCGACTACGCCTCGGCCGTGGTCAGCAGCCAGGCCACCGTCGCCGCCGCGGCCAGCGGCGCCGCCACCCAGTCGACCGCGCTGCGCACCCAGTTCGACGCGCTGCTGCAGAAGGCCGAGGGCGTCGACGTCGACAGCGAGATGGCCAACATGGTGTCGCTGCAGAACGCCTACGCCGCCAATGCCCGGGTGCTGACGGCGGTGCAGAGCATGTGGGACGCGCTGCTCGGCGCGGTCCGGTAAGGAATTCGGTCGATGGCGATCAGCGGCTTCTCCGGCTTCAGCGCGGCGGCCAACGCGGCCTCGCAGATGCGCGCCCGCTTCGACGAGGCCTCCCGCATCGCCACCACCGGCGAGCGCGCCACGACCTATGCCGGGCTCGGCGCCGATGCCGGCAAGGCGGTCGACCTCAGCGCGCAGCTGGCCAAGCGCACCCAGCTGTCGACCATCGCCAGCAATGGCGAGGCGCGGGCCAGCTACACCCAGGTGGTGCTGACCCGGCTGTCCGACATCGCCACCGAGATGGCCAGCCAGGCCAGCAAGATCGGCTCGGCCGACGGCACCACCGTCGAGATGGTCGCCGCCAATGCGCGCACCGCCCTCGAGGAGGTCGCCGGCCTGCTGAACGAGCGCTACCAGGGCGAGGCCATCTTCGGCGGCAGCGACCTGGAGAACGATCCCGTCGCCGGCCCCGGCCAGATCACCGCGACGGGGATGTTCACCGGCATCGGCGACGCCCTGGCCAATCTGAACGACAGCAATGCCAGCGACGTCATCGCCAGCGTCCTGAACCTGGCCACCAGCAATGCCGAGGGGGTCAGCCCCTTCTCCAGCTTCGCCAACCAGGCGGCCGAGAGCGAGGTCGACGACGCGCGCCGCGCCGTGCCGACCGAGAACGGCGCCAGCATCGAGGTCGGCCTCTACGCCAACCGCAATGCCAGCACGGCGAGCAGCGGCAGCACCACCGGGTCCTGGGCGCGCGACATGCTGATGGGCCTGTCGATGCTGGCCAACATGACCAGCAGCCAGTCCTCGAGCAGCGGCTTCGCCAGCGTCACCGCGGCGGCGGCCAGCGCGCTGCGCGACGCCTCCAGCGGCGTCACCGACGAGGCCGGCGCGCTGGGCATGGCGCAGTCGCGGCTGGAGGCGACGGCGAGCTGGCACAAGGACGTCGCCACCCAGGTCGAGATCCAGCTGGGCAATGTCACCAATGTCGATCCGGCCGAGGCCTATCTGCGCCTGACCGAGACGCAGACGCAGCTGCAGGCCAGCTACAAGGCGCTGTCGATGATCGGCAATGTCTCGCTGGTGAACTACCTCTAGCGCGGCGTTCCGCCGGGCCGGCACGGAACAGGGGTGGCCCATGGCCACCCCTTTTTTCATGCGCGGGCTTCCGGCCGCGGCGGACGATCCGGCATCGTCGCCGATTCCCACAGCCATCGGGCAGCATCGCGGCGCTGCCCCGCCGGCGCCGGCCTGGGAATCGGGCCGCTGGAGCAGATCGTCTTCGGAAGGGCGAAGACAGCTGGCCCTGGCTGTTTTCTTGATCGCGTGATCAAGGCTTCTTGGTGATTCCGCCTCCAGCCATCACGCTCTAAGCGGAGGCTCGCGGCGCCGTGGCCGCCCGCTCCCCTCCCCCCGCCGCCAGGCGAACCGGTCACAGCCGGGGCGCGCTGCCGGCAGGCGGAAGATTCCTGTGAGGCACAGCGATCTCGGCGAAACCGGTGCGCATCGGACGGCGTCCCGGAAAGGCCACAGGAGTCGTATTATTTAGAAGAGCGGCCGCACCGCCGCCATCGGGCTGCGCGCCGCCGCCGTCGTCGTCGCTGTCGCCGTCAGCAACGGCGCCGCGCGGCGGGTGGCGACCATGGCGATCGGCGCGCCGCGATAGGCGTCGAGCCCGCGCCCGCCGCCGCTGCCGGGTGCCGCCATGGCCACCTGCACGCGGTCGGCGCCATTGTTGAGGAAGCCGCCGCCCGGGCTGGCCGCGGCCGCGCTGGCGGTCATCGGGATGCCGCCGCCCACCACCGGCATCGCCACCGGCGGCCCTGCGGGCGCCCCGCGCCGCTCAGGCGCCTGCAGGGCGGCCAGCTGGCTGCCGCTGGGGGGTGGCGCCGGGTTCTGCTGCTCGGCCCGCCAGGCGGCCTGGATGCGCGCCAGATAGGGCTCGGCGAATTCCGGGTTCTGCGAGTGATAGGCCGCCGCCGCGCGCGACCAGTCGCCGCGCGCGGTGTAGAGGTCGGTCAGGAACTTGGCCGCGTATCGAACATTCGTGAGCGGGTCGAAGGCATCTTCCAGCGAGGCGAAGGCGTTCGGATGATGGCGCAGGTTGATCTGCATGCAGCCGGTGTCGATCGAGCGCATGCCGCCGGCCTGCAGATTCTGCACATGGGCAATAACTGCCGCCTTGCTCGGGAACATGGCGCCCTTGCCCTCGGCGTTGATCGTCCAGGGATAGGGATCGGGTCGGCCATTGGCGCCGCGCGTGCCGGATTCCACCCGGCCGATGGCGGCCAGAAGGTGCTGCGGGATGTTGAATTCACGCTCCACCACGCTGATCGCCGTCCGGCAAAGCCCGCCGGGGGCCGGGTCGGCAGGCCGTGCCAGCGCCGTCTCCGAGGCGGTGGAGGAGGCGATGCCGCGCGCCGCCGCGGGCCCCGCCAGGGCCAGGAACAGGCCGAGGAACAGGCCCAGGAGGGGCATTATTAGCAGCCAGAGGGTGGTCATGGGGTGGCGCATGCCGGGGGTTCTGCAACCGGCGTGCCAATCGTTTCTGCAATCCCAAGTTGCAGCTTGACGGTTTACAATCCAGCAATGGCCCGGTTCTAGTAAATCGCAGCTCGACGATAAGGTGTTCGTGAATGCGCACAGGCGCCCCCGTGACCCCCTTCGGCCCCTCCGGCGTCGCCCCGCGCAAGGGTGCCGGGGGAGCTTCCGCAACCGGAGAGGGTGGTTTTGCGTCGCAGCTCGACAGCGCGGTCGGACCCGGCCGAAGCGCGGCCGCCGGACTGTCAGGGGTTAATGCTCCGCTTCTGCTTGGCGGCGGATTTGCGGAAGGCAAAAACTCCCGAAGTCAAGAGACCGCTCAAACGATCTCCGACAAGTCGTTGAAAAAGCTTAAATTGTGCCAGCTGGCGCTGCTGCAGGGCGGCAATATTCCATCTTCGGAACTATTGAGCCTGGCGGAATCGGCGGAATCGGCAGCCGATTCGGAGTCCGGGGAAAGCGCCCGCCTGTGCCGGTCAATAGCGCTCAGGCTCCGCTTGGTCGCGGCCCAGCAGGATGCGCATTCGGCGAGTGGTGGCTGAGCCAACTCTACTGCAGGTTTAATCACTGTGTCGTGAGTGCCGCAGTTCGTCACGGGCATGCAGTTTTTCGGGCGCCGCAACCTTTCAATACAACTTTACCTTGCACGTCACGGAACCGAGAGGTACCTCGGCGTTGTTACGAGCCCTGGTTGCTCCGATCCCGGCGAAAATCGCAAGGACTTGGCATGCACGTTCTTCTGGCTACCACTGTGGGCAAAAGCCCCGAACTGCAGCGTTGCCTCAGCCAGGAAGGTCACGGTTGTGACCTGGCAGAGCCCTTCGCCGAAGTTGCCTCGATCGCCCAGCACAGCGGCCCCTATGATGTGGTCGTCCTCGACGTCGCCGATGCGCGTCTGCAGGCCTTCGCGGCGCTCCGTGAACTCCGTCGCCGCGGCCTGCGGATGCCGGTCGTCGTCATCACCAACTCGATCTCGGTCGAGGACGAGCAGACCGCGCTGAACCTCGGCGCCGACGACGTCCTGATCCGCCCGGTGCGCGCGCCGGTGCTGATCGCCCGGATGCAGGCGATCCTGCGCCGCGGCCTCGGCCACGCCTCGTCGCAGCTGACCTGCGGCAATGTCGTGCTCGACCAGGCCCGTCGCACGGTCACCGTCGACAGCCGCCACGTCCGCATCACCTGCCGCGAGTTCGACGTCCTCGAGATGCTCATGCTCCGCCGCGGCGTGCTGCTGACCAAGGAACAGTTCATGAGCCGCGCCTATGGCGTGGAAGATGGGCCGGACCAGCGCATCCTCGACGTCTTCGTCTGCAAGCTGCGGCGCAAGCTGGCGGCTGCCGGCTCGGCCGAGATCGTGCGCACCATCTGGGGCCGCGGCTATGTGCTGGAAGACCCGACCGCGGCCGAGGTGGCCGCCGCCCGGGCCCGCCACCAGTCCGGCCAGCCCCGCATGCGCCGCGCCCATCTGAGCGTTGACCTGAACGCTTCCATGGCTGTCGCCGTCTAGCATCATCCACCCGCGCCCCCGGCGCGGACAGGAGACGCCAGATGGCGAAACGCGACCGGAATCAGCGCCCGATCGTCATCGTGCGGCGCGAGGAAGGCGGCGAGCACGGGCACCATGGCGGTGCCTGGAAGATCGCCTATGCCGACTTCGTCACCGCGATGATGGCCTTCTTCCTGCTGATGTGGCTGATCAACGCCACCACCGATGCCCAGCGCGTCGGCCTGGCGGACTATTTCGCGCCGACCAATATCCTGAGCCGCGGCTCGTCCGGCTCGGGCGAGCCCTTCGGTGGCCGCACGCTGAACACCGACCAGAAGCTGGCCGGTGAAAGCCCGCCGGTGACCAGCAACCGCCCGCCCTCCGCCGCCACCATGGCGCGGCCGCGGGAGGATGACGAGACGATGGAGGAGGAGGCGCCGGCCGACCGTCAGGCGCCGCGCCGCATCCGTGAGAATCTCGAGGCGCTCTCGGCCTATGAGGCCGCGCGCAACCCGCTGGCCGATCGCGGCGCGAACCGGGGCGAATTCGCCGCCGGCCAGCCGAGCGAGATGCCGACCGACGCCACCGGCCAGACGGAGGCCGGCAATGCCCCGCCCAGCCCGGCCCAGGCCGCGCTGCAGGCGCTGGTGGTGGCGCAGCAGGGTCCTGCCGCCGCCGCGGCCCAGGCGGCAGCCCAGGCGGCCCAGCAGGGCGGCCAGGCGGACGGCCAGGGTCAGGGCCAGGGCCAGGGTCAAGCTGGCCAGATGACGGCGCAGCAGGCGCGCGCGGCGCTGGACCGCGCCGCGCAGGAAATCCGCGCCGCCATCCAGGCCGACCCGCAGGTCGCCGACCTGGCGCGCCAGCTGCTGATCGAGCAGACCCGCGAGGGCCTGCGCATCCAATTGGTCGATGCCGATGGCCAGCCGGTCTTCTCGGCCGGCCAGGCGGCGCCGAACGCCCGTGGCCGCGCCCTGCTGCTGCAGGTGGCACGCGTCGTGGCGCGGCTGCCGAACGGCATCGACATCAGCGGCCATACCGACGCCACCCCCTTCCGCGGCGGCGGCGACCGGTCGAACTGGGAATTGTCCTCGGAACGCGCCAGCGCGGCGCGGCGCCTGCTGATCGATGCCGGCATCGGCGAAGAGCGCCTGCGCGCCGTCGCCGGCCGCGCCGATCGCGACCTGCTGCTGAAGGATCGGCCGACCGATCCGACGAACCGCCGTGTCTCCGTCCTTGTCCTCATGCCGGCCACAGCGCCGCGGGGTTTTGCGCCATGATCGTGATGGCCGGTTTCGGCGTCCTGCTGGCCTGCGTCTTCGGCGGCTACCTGGCCGCCGGCGGCTCGATGGGGCCGATCCTGCATTCGCTGCCCTTCGAGATGATCATCATCGGCGGCGCCGCCGTCGGCAGCTTCCTGATGGCCAATTCGATGCACGACACCAAGCACACGCTGGGCGCGCTGAAGAAGGTCATGAAGGGCGGCCGCTACGGCAAGCAGGACTATGTCGACCTCTGCGCCCTGCTGTTCCGCCTGCTGCGCGTGGCGCAGATGAAGGGCGCCGTCGGGCTGGAGCCGCATATCGAGCGGCCGCAGGAGAGCGACATCTTCACGCTGTTCCCGCGCATCCTGGCCGACCACCACGCGCAGATCCTGATCTGCGACTACCTGCGCATGGTGGGCATGAACGCCGACGACCCGCACCAGGTCGAGGACGTCATGCTGCGCGAGCTGAAGAAGATCCACCACGAGGAGATGCATCCGGCGCATGCGCTGCAGTCGATGGCCGATGCGCTGCCGGCGCTGGGCATCGTCGCCGCCGTGCTCGGCGTCATCAAGACCATGGGCGCGATCGACCAGCCGCCGGCCGTGCTGGGCGCGATGATCGGCGGCGCGCTGGTCGGCACCTTCCTCGGCGTGCTGCTGGCCTATGGCCTGGTCGGCCCGCTGGCCACGCGGCTGAAGGCGATCGTCGACGAGGAGGCCAAGTTCCTCGAGGTGATCCGCGCCGTGCTGATCGCGCATCTGCACGGCAATGCGCCGCCGGTCTCGGTGGAGATCGGCCGCAAGACGGTGCCGACCGACCTGATGCCGACCTTCCAGGCGATGGACGCCACCCTGCAGGAGCAGCGCGCCTAGTCTTCTTTCGGGCTGCCGCCCTCCGGTGGGGACGGCGGCCGCGGCAGATCAGAAGGAGCACGACCTGATGCGGTCGGGCTCCTTTTTTCATGGCCGGGGCCATGGCCACCAGTCCGACAGATGCCTGTCCTGCACAGCGATCGCGGCGACCGGACACAGCGCCTATCGGCCGCTCCCCCAACCCATGCTGTCAGGCGCCGGGCATCGCCCATGCGAAAGGGAGCGGCCTTCTTGGCGCGCTCCCTGGTCGCGGCAGCATCCACGGCGTCATGCCGGGGTGGCGGATGGAAGGGGCGCGTCTTGCGCCGGGGCGGCCAGAGCAGGTCCGCTGCCGGTGAAGGACAGCGGCGCCATGCTCGCCACGAGCCAAGGCCTGGTCGATCGAGGCCGCGGCTTTTCCGCGGCGACCAGGATGATGGAGCCCCGCGCCGCTCTTCGGCGGGGGCCGGCAACATGGCGCTGTCTTCGCGCCCTCCAGGCACCGCGGGCGGATCTTCCGCCGCGCGGGACGGGCGGCAGCGCCTCTTGCGCGCGCGCCCGTCAAAATCTTCACCATCACGCCACCCCGGCCGCCGCCACCGGCGGCGGCCCGCCGACAGAGAAATCAGCGGCGGATGTTGATGGTGTCGGCCAGCATCTCGTCGGTCGTGGTCAGCACCCGCGTGTTGGCGGTGTAGGCGCGCTGGGCCACGATCATCTTCGAGAATTCGGCGGTGATATCGACGTTGGAGCTCTCCAGCGCGCTGGTGGCCAGCGTGCCGGCGCCCTCGGTGCCCACTTCGCTGACCTGCATGGCGCCGGCCTCGGTGGTCAGGCTGAAGGCCTGGCCATCCTCGCGCTGCAGGGCATCGGGGTTGGGGAAGGTGACGACCGGGATGCGGGCGACGGTGCTGCTCTTGCCGTTGTCGTAGCTGAGCACGACGTCGCCGTTGTCACGGATGGTGACGCCGCTATAGGCGCCGGCCGGGGCGCCATCGACCACCAGGCTGCGCTGCTCATAGGCGGTGCCGGCATATTGCGTCACGCCATCCGCGGTGCCGTAGCTGCCGAGGTCGAGCGTCAGCGGCGTGGTGCCGCCGAAGGTGATGGAGGCGTCGCTGCCCTTGCCGGAATTGCCCGTCGTGGTCAGCGTCGTCTGGCCATCGGCCGGCGCCAGGCTCAGCAGGGTGCCGGCCGGCATGGTGGCGTCGGTGCCGTCGGAGAAGGTGGCGACCGCGGTGCCGAGCGAGGCGCCGCCGCTGGTGGCCTCGATGGTCCACTGGTTGTCGACGGTTTCCGACTTGGTCCAGTTCAGCGTGACCGGCTTGGCGTTGCCGAGCTCGTCGTAGCCGCTCATCTGCGTCGAGAAGCTGTTGGTGGTCGGCGTCGCCGGCAGGTTGGCGGCGAGCGTCGCCGTGGTCGTGGCCGTCGGCGGATAGGCGGAGGTGTCGATCTTCACCGGCGTCAGCGTGCCGGTGTTGGCGACGCCATTGGCCACCGGCCAGGCTTCCAGGGCATAGCCGCTGCCGTTCACCAGATAGCCTTGCGCGTTCTTGGTGAAGTCGCCGGCGCGGGTGAACAGCGGCGTCGCGGAATCATACTGGATATTGCCGGCATTGTCGGTGCCGCTGGGCCGCGCCACGCTGAACAGGCCGTTGCCGCTGATCGCCAGCGCCAGCGGATTCTCCGACTGGGTGATGGTGCCCTGCAGCGACACGGTCGCGTCGGGCGTCACGCTGACGGCGCCCGGCGTGTGGATCTTCGCGGTCGACTGCGTCAGCAGGTCCTCGAAGGTGCTGTCCACCCGCTTGTAGCCGGTGGTCGAGCTGTTGGCGACGTTGTCGGAAATATGGCCGAGCGCCTTCGACTGGGCGTTCATGCCGGAGATGGCGGTGGTCATCGAGCCGAAAAGCGACATGGCGCGGGGTCCTCGAATACAGGTCCATTCCCGCGGCTGGGGCGCAACAGGCGCCGGACCCGGGATCGCAGCCTCCCTCGCAACCGGCGTGCCAGAGGTTTTCCGGCGCCAACCCGGCAAGTTCCGCCGCAGGGCCGCGATTCCGCGCGGTCGCTGCCGGCAGAAACTGCCGGGCCAGGGCGTTCCTGCCGGGTGGTCGCCGGCGCCGGGGGGGTGGCCCGCTTGTTGCAGCAGCCTGGCGCGACCAAACCGATGTCCGGACCATGACCGTCAATCTGCAGGCTCCGACGACCCGCTCCTCCCCTGCCGAGCTCGCCGCGCCGCCGCGCGCCGGGGCGATGGCGGCCCTGTCGTGCTTCGACGCGATTCTGGCGCAGGCCAGCGCCGCGGCGGCGCCCGCCGCCAGCCCCGCCAATGTCAATCGCGCGCCGGCGGCGGTGCCGGCCACGCCGGCGGTCGCCGCCACGCCGACGCAGCCGCCGCCTGGGGGCGTGGCCGCGACCGGGTTGCCCGTCGCCAATGCGCCCCGCGCCGGGCAGCCGGTCGCCGCGCCGGATGCCGCAGCCACGCCGGTGCCGGCCAACCCTGTCGCCCCCAAAGCCACCACCCCCGCCGTGCCGCAACCCATCGCGGCACCGGCG
>NZ_CACSJM010000171.1 GCF_902706185.1 Roseomonas sp. 18066
CTGTGGCGGAGCGCGCGCTCGCCGTCCCCCGCGACTGGCTGACCACCGCCGAGCGCGCGCTCCGCCACAGCGACCCCGAGCGCTTCGCCCTGGCCTATGCCCTGCTCTGGGATGCCCGCGACCAGCCCGGCCTGCTGCGCCGCCCGACCGAGCCGCGCATGCAGCGCCTCTCGGCCATGGCCCGCGCCGTGAAGCGCGACGCCCACAAGCTGCATGCCTTCCTCCGCTTCCGCGAGATCGACACCGAGGACGGCCCGCGCTCGATCGCCTGGTTCGAGCCTGAGCACCACATCCTGGAGGCCGAGGCCGACTTCTTCGTCCGCCGCTTCGCCATCCTGCGCTGGTCGATCCTGACGCCCCGCCTCTGCGCCCATTGGAACGGCGAGGCCGTCACCTTCGCCCCCGGCGCCCGCCGCGCCGACGCCCCGGCCTTCGACGCGACGGAAGACCTCTGGCGCACCTACTTCGCCAGCATCTTCAACCCGGCCCGGCTGAAGCCCGAGGCGATGCGGGCCGAGATGCCCAAGAAATATTGGAAGAACCTGCCGGAGGCGGCGATCATCCCGACGCTGATGCAGGGGGCATCGGGGCGGGTAAAGGTGATGATGGGACAGGAGTTTTACGAAGGGCGGAAGCAGAAGGGAAGTCATAGGCCAGGGGAATGAATTCCCCTTTTCTTTCGGACTGCCGTGTCCACGTGGAGACAGTACGTGAAACGGCCCTGCGGCAGAGCGACCTTTAATCGAGTGCTGATTTCATGAAATCGGCGCCCCGCCGCGATGCCCTGGTGACGGCGCAGGTGATGCGCAGGTCTCGCCACGGCCGGTGATCAGAAAAAAGATGGGGGCTTGGGGGAATTCATTCCCCCAACCTTTCCCCTGCCTTCACCCCGCCGGCAACCAAACCTTAAACGTCGCCCCTTCGCCTTCCTTGCTTTCGATCATCAGCTGTCCGCGGTGGCGGTTGACGATGTGCTTGACGATGGCCAGGCCCAGTCCGGTCCCGCCGGCGTTGCGGGAGCGGCCTTTGTCCACCCGGTAGAAGCGTTCCGTCAGCCGGGGGATGTGCTCGCGGGCGATGCCGGGGCCGTCGTCGATCACGCTCATCGTCACGCCGGGGCGGTTGCCGCCGACGGTGGCCACTTCCAGCTTCACCAGGCCGCCCTGCTGGCCGTGGCGGACCGCGTTCTCCAGCAGGTTGCGCAGCACCTGGGACAGCTGCTCCTCGTCGGCGGGGGCGGCCACCGCGTCCTCGGCCAGGGCCATCTCCAGCTGGACGCGGCGGGTGGCCAGGATCGGCGCCATGGCCTCGGCCTCGCGGCGGGCGAGCTCGGCCAGCGGCACGCGCTCGGTGGGGGCCTGGTGCTCGGCCAGCTCGATGCGCGACAGGCCCAGCAGGTCCTCGATCAGCCGGCGCATCCGCTCCGACTGCTCGGACATGATGGTCAGGAAGCGGTCCTGGGCGTCCGGGTCGTCCTTGGCCGGGCCGCGCAGCGTCTCGATGAAGCCCATCAGGCTGGCCAGCGGGGTGCGCAGCTCGTGGCTGGCATTCGCCACGAAGTCGGCGCGCATCCGCTCGACGGCGCGCTCGCGGGTGCGGTCGGACAGCAGCACCACCAGCCGGCCGCCATCGGCCAGCGGCGGGTCGAGCGGGATCACTTGCGCCGCCAGCTCGCGCGGGACGGGCACGGGCAGGATGATGTCGACCATCTGGCGCTGGCCCTCGGCGAGGGCGCGGTCGACGGCGCCGGCCAGGGCCGGGTGGCGCAGCAGGGCGGCGGCGTCGCCGGCCAGCGGCCCGGCCTCGGCGGCGCGGGCGCCGAACAGGGCACGGGCGGCGGCGTTGGTGCGCAGCGCGCCGCGGTCGGCGCCCAGCACCAGCAGCGGGTCGGGCAGGCTTTCCAGGATGGCGGCATCGGCGCGCTTCATGCGGCCGACCAGCTCGCCGCGCTCGGCCAGGCTGCGCGCCAGGCGGGCGACGCCGTCGGAAACCTCGGCCAGGGCCGGCAGCAGGCGCGGCTCGGCCTCCGGCCAGTCGCCCTCGCCATCGGCGGCGCGGCGGAGCACGCTGGACAGGCGGGCCAGGTTGCCCAGCCACAGGCGGGAGACGGCCAGCGCCGCGGCGACGGTCAGCAGCAGCGCCAGCAGCCCGGCGCCGGGATCGACGTGGTCGGTGATCAGCAGCAGGACCAGCAGGGAAGCGGGCGCGCCGCCCACCAGCGCCGCCGAGCTGAGCCAGCGGCCCAGGGCGGGCCCCGGGGACGCGGTGTCCTGGTCTGTCACGCGAGGATCTTCCCGAAGCCGGTCATGGCGGTTGCGAAGCGGCCAGGGTTCCGCGGGCGGCGGGCCGCTTTCAACCGACAAATCGAAGAAAGCCGCGCCCGGCGGCGAAAGCCGGGCGCGGGCGGGCGGTTCAGAAGCCGACGCTGCCCGGCAGCTCGGCCGGGGCGACGACGCCGGGCGGGCCGCCCGGGGCGATGGCGTAGACGGCCAGGCCCCGCTGCACCATGCCGCCCGGGGTCAGCCGCAGCTGGCCGTCGGCGCCGAGCACCGTCTCGCCCAGCGGGATCTGCGCGATGCCGCCCGGGCCCTGGCCGCGCATGGCGCGCGCCGCGATGGCCGCCGCGTCATAGGCGACGCCGACGATGCGCGAGGGCTTCTCGCCGAAGGCAGCCTCGTAGCGGCTTTCGAACTGGCCGCGGGCGACGGGGTCGGCGCCGGGGAACCAGGCGCCGGACAGCGCCAGCTGCTGGCCCATGGCCTCGTCCATGCCCCACAGCGCGTGGCCGGCCAGGCGCAGCGGCGGCATGGCGACGCCGGACTGGGTCAGCGCGCCGGCGAAGTCGCGGGCGCGCACGCCGCTCTCGCCCAGCAGCAGCATGCCGGGGCGCTGGTCGGCCGGCGCGTCGGGCATTAGCCCCAGCTTCTGCGCGATATCCTTGGCCACCAGCGAGGGCTGGGCGGCGCCGGGGTAGAATTCGACCATCGGCTGCGGCAGGCCGAGCTCGGCGGTGGCGGCGCGCAGCGCGGTGGCCATCTGCCGGCCCAGCGCGCCGTCGGGCGCGGCGAGAGCGAAGCGCTGCACGCCCTGGGCCTGGGCGGCGCCGACCAGGCGGCGGACCTGCTGGACGGGGGTGATGCCCAGCGGCCAGACCTGGGTGCCGGCCTGGTTGGCGTCGTTGGTGAAGGGCAGCACGGGAATGGCGCTGCCGCGGGCGACGCCGGCGACCGCCGCGGTCTCCTGCGCGGTCAGCGGGCCGACGATGATGCGGGCGCCGTCCTGGATGGCGCTGCGCGCGGCGGAGGCGGCGCCGGCCGGGCTGCCGCCGGTGTCGCGCGGGAGGAACTCGAAGGAGGGGTCGCCCTGCTCGAACAGCGCCAGCTGGGCGGCGTTCAGCAGCGGCTGGCCCAGGCCGGCCTGCGGCCCGGTCAGCGGCAGCAGCACGGCCACCTTGGCGCGCGGCGGCGGCGGCGGCGCGATCTGGCCGGCCACCGGCTGCGGCGCATAGCCGCCAGCGGTGCGAGAGGCTTGCGGGGCGCAGGCGGAGAGGGCCACAAGGGCGGCGATCAGCGCGGAGCCGGCCAGGCCCCTGCGGGACTTCGGGAGAGCTTCGGCCAGTGCAGTCAGACGAGAACCAAACAGACGAGACGACAAGTGAAACCTCCCCTCCGCCGGGCAAGGGGCCCGGCCTGACGCTGGTGGCGACGCCGATCGGCAATCTCGGCGACCTCTCGCCCCGCGCCCTGGCCGTGCTGCGCGCGGCGGACGTGGTCTTGTGCGAGGACACCAGAGTAACCGCACCGATGCTCGCGCGACATGGCGTTTCGGTGAGTCTTCTCCCGCTCCACGAACACAACGAGGATGCCGCGACGCCGAAGCTGATCGCGCGGATGGCGGGGGGGCAACGCCTGGCCCTGGTTTCGGATGCAGGCACGCCGCTGATGAGCGACCCCGGCTACCGCCTGGTGCGGGCCGCCATCGCCGAGGGCGTCACCGTCTCCGCCGTGCCCGGGCCGAATGCGGCGGTGATGGCGCTGACCCTGTCCGGCCTGCCGCCCAACCCGCATCTGTTCCACGGCTTCCTGCCGCCGCGCGATGCCGCCCGCGCCGCCGAGCTCGCCCGGTTCCGCGCCATGGAGCGCGCCGGCCTGTCGGCCACGCTGATCTTCTACGAGGCGCCGCACCGGCTGGGCGACACGCTGGCGGGGATGGCCGAGGTGCTGGGGCCCGAGCGCCCGGCCGCCGTCGCGCGCGAGCTGACCAAGCGTTTCGAGGAGGTCCGCCGCGGGTCTCTGGCCGAGCTGGCCGCGCATTACGCCGAGCACCAGGCGCGGGGCGAGATCGTGCTGCTGGTCGGCCCCCCCGGCGAGGAGGTGCCCGAGGCCGAGGCCAGCCTGGACGACCGGCTGCGCGCCGCGCTCGCCGGCGGCGAGAGCCTGCGGGATGCGGCTGCCCTGGTGGCGGCGGCGACCGGCCTGCCGCGCAAGCAGGTCTATGCCCGGGCGCTGGAGATGAAGGGCGAAGCCTAGGCCTCGATTCCGGGGATGCGGCGGATCTCCCCGGCCAGGAAATCGGCCAGCAGGCGGACGCGGGCGATGCCGGCGCGCTCGGGCTGGATCAGCAGGCTCATCGGCACCGGCGGCAGCCGGTAGTCGGGCAGGATTTCTTCCAGCTGCCCGTCGGCCAGCAGGTCGGCCACCAGCCAGCGATGGGTGGGGCCCAGGCCGCGGCCGGCGCGGAAGGCCTCGCGCGCGGCCAGGCCATGGTCGACGCGCAGCCGGCCGCCGAAGGGCACGGACTGCACCGTGCCATCCGGGCCGCGCAGCGACAGGACCTCGCTGCCGGCGACATTGGCCATGCGGATGCCCTGATGCGCCGCCAGCTCGGCGGGGCGGCTCGGCCTGCCATGCGCGGCCAGGTAGGCGGGGGCCGCCACCAGGATGCGGCGGCATTGGCCGACCGGCCGCAGCTTCAGCCCGCTATCGGCGAGCGGCCCGAGGCGCAGTGCCAGGTCCACCCCCTCCCGCACCAGGTCGATGCGCTCGTCGGTCAGGCTGAGATCGACATCGATGCCGGGATGGCGGTCCTGGAAGGCGAAGACCAGCCGGGTCGCCTGCAGCACGCCGAAGGCCGCGGTGCAGGAGAGGCGGATGGTGCCGGCGACGGCGCCCCGCTGGCCGCGCGCCTCCTCCCCTGCCTGGTCGACCAGGCGCAGGATCTGCAGGGCGGAGGCGTAGTAGCGGCGGCCTTCCTCGGTCATCGCCACGCGGCGGGTGGTGCGGCTGAGCAGGGGAATGCCGACCGCCGTCTCCAGCTCGCGGATGTGGCGGGTGATGCTGGACTGGCCCAGGCCGAGCTCGCGGGCGACGGCGGAGAGGCTGCCGCGCTCGGCGACGCGGACGAAGCTGCGCAGCCGCTCCAGGGTGACGTCCGACCTCTCCATTTTCCGGCACTTTCTTATCCGTTGTGCCGGTGTACTGCGGGAATGAGGGAGCGACCAGCTGGAGGGAATTCGCTCTCGAAAGGCTGTCCCCGATGAACATCCTGCTGGTCTTCGCCCATCCCGAGCCGCGCTCGCTGAACGGCGCGCTGCGCGATGTCGCCGTCGCCGCGCTGCGGGCCGAAGGGCATGCGGTCCGGGTGACCGACCTCTATGCCGAGGGCTGGAAGGCGGTGGTCGACCGCGAGGATTTCCCGGGGCTGGCGCCGGAGGAGCGGCTGCGCGCCGCCGCCGCCTCGGCCGCCGCCTTCGAGGCCGGGGCGCTGACCGCCGATGTGCGGGCCGAGCAGGAGAAGCTGCTCTGGGCGGATGCGCTGATCCTGCAGTTCCCGCTGTGGTGGTACAGCATGCCGGCGATCCTGAAGGGCTGGGTCGAGCGGGTCTATGCCTATGGCTTCGCCTATGGCGTCGGCGAGCATAGCGACCGGCACTGGGGCGACCGCTTCGGCGAGGGCACGCTGGCGGGCAAGCGCGCCATGCTGCTGGTCACCGCCGGCGGCTGGGCCGAGCATTATTCGGCCCGCGGGGTGAACGGGCCGATCGACGACCTGCTGTTCCCGATCAACCACGGCATTCTTTTCTATCCGGGCTACCAGGTGCTGCCCGCCTTCGTCGCCTATCGGGTGGACCGGCTGGACGGGCCGGGGTTCGAGGCGCTGGCGGAGGAACTGCGGGGGCGGATGCGCGGGCTGGCGAGCGACGCGCCGATCGCGTTCCGCCAGCAGAATGGCGGCGACTACGCGATCCCGGCGCTGGTGCTGCGGGAGGGGCGGGAGGCGCCGGGGGCCCGCGGCTTCGCGCTGCACCGGGTGGAAGGCTGAGCCGAAGCTTGCCTCGGCGGCGGCTTCGGGGGAATTTCGCCAGGACCGACCGCGGTGCGCCGCCCCTGGAGAGACCGCCCGATGGCCGAAAGCCCGCGCCGCCTGGAAGCGCCGATCATCATCTTCGCCTTCGACCGGGGCGAGTATCTGCGGCGCTTCTGCCTGTCGCTGAAGGCGCAGGAAGGGATCGTCATCGATGAGCGCCGCATCTTCCTGCTGCAGGACGGGGCGGTGTCGCGGCGGTCGGGGGTGCGCTACGCCTCGGACATGGCGATGGCGGAAAGCGTCACCGCCTTCCGCAGCGTCTTCCCCGCCGGCCAGGTGGTGGCGAGCCCGGAGAATCTTGGCATCGCCGGCAATATCCAGCGCGGCGAGCGGATGGCCTTCGACACGCTGGAGGCCGAGACCGCCTATTTCTTCGAGGACGACCTGGAGCTGGGCCCGGCCTACCTGGTCATGATGGAGCGGATGCGGGAGGCGCTGTCGGCCTTTCCCGAGGTCGGCTATTTCGCCGCCTATGGCGACCACCGGCAGAAGCCGAAGCCGACCAAGGTGCGGATGGTGCCGCTGGACCACCATTGGGGCTTCGGGCTGCGGCGGGCGGCGTGGAAGCGGATGCAGGACTGGCTGAAGCCGTATTACGGGATCATCGGCCAGACCGACTATCCGAACCGCAATCATCTCGGCGTCTATCGCTTCCTGGCGAAGCAGGACATGGCGATCGACAAGTCGTCGCAGGATGCGCTGAAGGCGCTGGCGGCGGCGAAGCTGGGCATCGCCCGCGTCATGACCGACCTGTGCTTCGCCCGCTATATCGGGGCCAAGGGCGCGTCCTTCAGCGAGAAGCGCTTCTTCGAGATGGGCTATGACCGGATGGAGGCGGTGGGGGTGGCCGACCTGCCGCTGGAGGGGTTTTCGGCCGAGCGGGTCGCCTATGCCCTGGCCGAGCAGCAGCAGCGGTTCCGGGATTTCCGGCAGCATGAGTTCGACGGGTTTCTGGAGCGCTACAGCGCGCGGCACTGGGACCCTGACCGGCTGGTGACGCGGCAGGATGTCAGCGATTTCTACCGGCTGTTCCTGGACCGGCTGCCGGAGGGCGAGCAGGTCTATGAGAGCTGGGTCGAGAGGAAGACCGTGGCGACGATGCGCCATGCCCTGATGAGCAGCCGCGAGTTCCAGGGCCGAAATTTCAAGTAATCGCGGGGTCCGGGGGGATCGTATCCCCCCGGCGGGGGTCAGGGGGCAGAGCCCCCTGCTTTCTTCAGCTCATTAATGGCGAGCCGCTCGAATTCCGCAACCGACAGCGTCTCCGCCCGCCGCGTCCCGTCGATATCGGCCTCTTTCAGGATCGCCTCGGCATTGCCCAGCGTCTTCAGGCTGGACCGCAGCATCTTCCGGCGTTGCCCGAAGGCGGAGGCGGTCACCTTCTCCAGCGCCTTCATCAGCGCCGGGTCCGGGTCCTCGGCATGGGGCACGAGGTGGACCACGGCGGACCAGACCTTGGGCGGCGGGCTGAAGGCGCCGGGCGGCAGGCGCAGCATCATGCGGCACTGGCAGCGCCACTGGGCGAGGACGGCCAGCCGCCCGTAATGCTCGGTGTCGGGGGCGGCGACGATGCGCTCGGCCACCTCCTGCTGGAACATCAGGGTCATGCTCTCGAAGAGCGCGGCCTGGTGCAGCCAGCCGATCAGCAGCGGGGTGCCGACATTGTAGGGCAGGTTGGCGACGATGCGGCGCGGCGCCGGCAGCAGGGTCGCCGCGTCGATGCGCAGCGCGTCGCCCTCGACCACGGTCAGCTTGCCGGGATAGGCGGCCGACAGCTCCCCCAGCGCGCCCAGCGCCCGGTGGTCGAGCTCGACGGCGGTGACATGCTCGGCCGGGCTCGCCAGCAGCGCGCGGGTCAGGCCGCCGGGGCCGGGGCCGATCTCGAGGACCTGGCGGCCCTCCAGCGGGGCGGCGATGGAGGCGATGCGGCCGCAGAGGATGGCATCGAGCAGGAAGTGCTGGCCGAGCGCCTTGCGCGCGGCCAGCCCGTGCTTCTGGATCGTCTCGGCGAGCGAGGGAAGGGCGGTGGAAATGGCGCCCTCAGCTCCGCATGTCGATCTGGGCGCGGCGGCGCAGGTCGCGCTGCAGCTGGCGCGAGCTCAGTTCGACGCGGTCGCGCAGGATCTGGCCGCGCGCCGCATCCGGCGACAGCTCGGCCAGGTTGCGGGTGTCGCGGGTGCAGACGGCCAGGACCAGCACGCCTTCCGGGGTGACCAGCGGCTGGCTGGCGCGGCCGACCGGCAGGCTGGAGACGATGTTGCGCAGCGCCGGCGGCTGCATGGTGTCGAGGCGCAGCGCGCCGCCCGGATCGGCGGGGCGGTCGCCGCCACGGGCCGCCGCCTCGACCGCCGGGCAGGCGCGGCCTTCGAGGGCGCGGGCGCGCTCGACGGCCTGGCGCTGCTGGTCGGTCGGCGCCTGCGGGTTCAGCGCGCTGGTGAAGGGGAAGAAGGCCTGGCGCAGGGTGACCAGCGTCGCCAGCTCGCGCCCCGTCTCGCGCTTCTGGCGCAGCGCGATGATCTGGAAGCCGCCGGGCACGCGCACCGGGTTGGCGATGGCGCCGGGCGGCATCTGGCCGACGATGCTGCCGACCGCCGGGTCGAACTCGTCGGGGCGGGTCCAGCCCATGTCGCCACCCTGCAGCGCGGTCTGGCTCTGGCTGAACTGGGTGGCGGCGGCGGGGAAGGGCACGCCGCGGCGCAGCTGGGCGACGACGTCGTCGACGAAGCGGCGCACCTCGGGCTCGGCGGCGGGGTCGTCGACGGGGACGAAGATCTCGGAGACCAGGTATTCCGGCTCGCCGGTGCGCGCCTTGTGGGCGGCCACGAAGTCGGCGATCTCGGAATTGCCGATCTGCCCCTGCTGGCCGAGCTGCTGGCGCACCAGGCGGGACCAGCCGATCTGGTTGCGGATCTGGTCGTAGAGGGCGCGCGGCGCGATGCCGGAAGCGCGCAGCTGGTTGGCGAGCGCGCCGGGCGGCAGGCCGTTGCGGCCCTCGATCTCGCGCACCGCCTCGGCCACGTCCTCGTCGGTGACGGGGATGCCGCGGCGCTGGACTTCCTGCATGCGCAGGCGCTCATCGACCAGCAGGCGGGTGACCTGGGGGCGCAGCCGCTCGACCACGTCGCCGGCGCCGCCCATGTTGGCGTTCAGCGCGAAGAGCCGGGCGCGGCCGGCGACCTCGGTCGCGGTGACGATGTCGCCATTGACCACCGCGACGATGCGGTTGGTCTGGGACGGCGCCGCGGCCGTGGCCTCGGGCGCGGCGGCGGCGGCCGGGCGGCGCGGCTGGGCCGCGGCGGGCTGCGCCAGCAGCAGGACGGCCGCCAGGGCCTGCGTCGCCGCGAAAGCGGAGAGGAGGGCGCGGGCCGGGAGGCGGGTCTGGAGCCCAGGCTGGGCAAAGACGGGGCGGGCGAGAGCACGTCGCATGGCGGTTTTCCTAGGCCGGGCGCGGCCCGACCGCCAGCCCCAATCGCGGGGCCGGGGGTCAGGCGGCCCCATCAGATCGCGCGGAAGCCGAAGTCGCCGATCGTCTTGAAGGAGACGCGGAACAACAGGACCGTCGAGGACGGGTAGTAGGAGGAACGGTTCGACGGCTCCGCATAGGTCTTGGCGAAGCGGGTGTCGAAGATCAGGCACTCATCCTCGTAGGTCAGGTTGACGCCGGCGGAGACGGCGCGCTCGAGCTCGAGGTCGTAGCGGCCATAGGTGCCGGCGCGCCAGTACTGGCCGATGCGGGCCTGGACATTGCCCGAGACCTCGCGCCGCTCGCGGGTCGAGATCAGCGCGCTGGAGGGGATGGTGTAGAGGTAGCCGCCGCCGAGCGAGACCGGGCCCAGGCCGATGCGGGCCGAGGTCTCGACCATGCGCGCATCCAGCCCTTCCTTGTCGAGGCGGGTGCGGGCGGTCAGGTCCAGCCAGGGCGTCGGCGACAGGCGGACGCGGCCGACCCAGTCGGAGGAGCGGCCCTCGAGGCCGGAATCCTCCTCGAAGACGCTCTCGCTGCTGGCGCGGAAGGAACGGCCGACGAGGCCTTCCAGCTGGCCGCCATTGGGGAACATCCAGGCGCTGCGGAAGGCGGTGTCGACGCGGCTGCCGCCCTCCTGCCGGTCACGGCCGGGGAAGCGGTTCAGCGCGAAGAGGTTGGCGTCGGAGAACTCGAAGTCGAGGCTGTCCTCGTTGGCGACCAGGGTCTGCCGGCCGGTGGAGGGGCCGGTGACGAACTGCACCCGGGGCTCGAAGATCTGCGCGCCATAGTCGCCGGCCTGGCGGACGAAGGGCATGCGCCAGTCGACAGCGGCGCGGACATTGACGGTGGCGTCGGTGGCGGTGCCGCGGTTGGCGTTGTTCGGCGCGCGGTCCAGGTCGTCGACCCAGCGGGCCAGGGCGTCGCCCTGGGCGCGCAGCGTCCAGACCGAGCCGTAGCGGTCGATGCGCGGCAGCTCGTAGGTGAAGCGGCTGGCGATGCGGCGGGTGTCGGTGCCCTGGTCGCGGTACAGCGAGAAGGCGCCGGCATCGACGGTGAAATAGCCGCCCAGCGCGTCGCGGCCGCGGAAATGGTCGCCGAAGAAATTCGGCAGCACCACCGGGATCTGGCCGGTGTCGTCGACCTCCGACAGGCCCTGATAGGCGCGGGCATCGACGCGCACATAGTCGTTCATGCCCCAGAAGCCCTCGAGATAGGCATCAGAGGAAAGCTGGCGCGGCGCCGGGTAGCGCCAGGCGCGGAGATAGGCCTCGCTGCTGGCGCGGTTCAGGTTGAAGCCGGCGCGCCAGTGCTCGTCGAGGGAGAACTGGCCGCGGCTGTAGAGGTGGCCGCCCAGCCCGTCCTCGCTGGCGGCGCCGGCGCGCTCGCCGATCGAGCCGGCGGCCTCGATCTGGCCGAAGTTGAAGCGGCGGCGGTAGTCGAAGCCGAGCGCCGGGTTCTGCTTGGTCGACAGCGTCGGCGTGACGGTCAGGTCGGAGCTGGGGTCGATCGCCCAGTAATAGGGCGTCTCGACGAAGCCGCCGAGGAAGCTGCTGGAGCCGAAGACCGGCGTCAGGAAGCCCGACTGCCGCGGCACCGAGGGGTCGGGATGCGACAGGTAGGGCGTGTAGAGCACCGGCACGCCCGCCACCAGCAGCGAGGCGTCGCGGTAGCGCAGCCGCTTGGTCTCCTGGTCGGAGGTGGCCAGCCGCGCCCGCAGCTGCCACAGCGGCGGCGCCGTCGGGTCGTTCATGCAGAGGTCGCAGGAGGAATAGAGCACCCGCGACATGTCGAGGATCTTGCCGTCGGTCCGCCGCGCGCCGTTGGCGACCATGCGGCCGTTCTGGGCGAGGCGGGCCTTCAGCCCCTCGACCACGCCGTCGCGCATGTTGCCGGTCAGCTCGGCGCGGTCGGCGAACAGCACCTGGCCGTCGGCCTCGAGCAGCTGGACATTGCCCTCGGCGGTGGCGATGCCGGTCTGGCGGTCGAAGGTGAAGCGGTCGGCGCGCAGGATGCGCTCGTTCTGCCAGGCCTCGACGGCGCCGCGGGCGGTGACCAGGTTGCGCTCCTGGTCGTATTCCACCTCCTCGGCGGTGAAGGTCACCGGGGCGTTGTTGCCGGAGGGGGCGGCGGAGGGG
>NZ_CACSJM010000172.1 GCF_902706185.1 Roseomonas sp. 18066
TATAAGAGACAGGGTCAGCGTCGCGGCATGCACCGCCCCCGCCATCCCCGCAGCCGCCGGCGGCGCCCCCTCGGCCGAGGCGCTGGCGGTGCATGCCGCGACGCTGACCCTCGACACCCATGTCGACATCCCCTGGCCGGAGACGCCCGACCCGCGCGGCGCGACCACCCGCTGCGTCGACTATCCGAAGATGACGGCGGGCGGGCTGCGCTCGGTGATCTTCGCCGCCTATCTCCCCCAGGGGCCGCGCACCACAGAAGGCCATGCCGCCGCCGCCGCCCGTTGCGAGGCCATGCTGCGCTCGATCCGCGCGACGGCGGCGGGCGGCGACCGCCGCATCGTCACCCGCGCGGCCGAGCTGGAGGCGCTGCGCGGCCGCCCCGGCACCGGCGTGCTGCTGGCCGTCGAGAACGCCTATGGCCTCGGCGACGACCTGTCCGGCCTGGCGCTGTGGCGGGGGCTGGGCGCCTGCTACGTGACCCTCACCCATAACGGCCACAACCTGCTGGCCGATTCCGCCATCCCCCGCCCCGACCTGGGCGACGGGCCGGTGCTGCATGGCGGGCTTTCTTCCTTTGGCCGCGACGCCATCGCCGAGATGAACGCGCTCGGCCTGCTGGTCGATGTCTCGCATGCCTCCAAGGCCAGCATGCTGCAGGCGGTCGAGCTGTCGCGCGCGCCGATCGTGGCCACCCATACCTGCGTGCGGAGCTTGCGCGACCATCCGCGCAACATCGACGACGCGCAGATGGACGCGCTGCGGGCCAGCGGCGGGCTGATGCAGATCACCGCCGTCCCCGGCTTCCTGCGCGGGCCGGATGCCACGGGGCGGATCCGCGCCTCGGTCGCCGATATCGCCGACCATGTCGACTACGCGGTGAAGCGGATCGGCATCGCCCATGTCGGGCTGTCCTCGGACTTCGACGGCGGCGGCGGCGTGGAAGGCTGGATGAGCGCGGCCGACAGCCCGAAGCTGACCGCCGAGCTCCTCGCCCGCGGCTATGACGCCGAGGCGCTCGACCTGCTCTGGTCAGGCAATTTCCTGCGCGTCATGCGGGCGGCGGAGGCGGTGTCCGCCGCGCCGCCGCAGGGCTGACGGTTGGTCAACCCAATTCGAGGCTGACCAGGCCGTAGCAGGCGGCCAGGTCCAGCCGCGGGGCGGCGCCGGTATACATCCGCGCCGCCTCAAAATTCGCTTCCAGCCCGGCGTCGCGAGCCAGCGCCAGGCCGGCGGCGTTGGGCTCGGGGATGTCGAGCACCACAGGGCCGGGCAGCCCTTCGATCAGCGCGTTGAAGATCGCCCGGGCGGCGCCGTCGTCCCGCGCCATCAGCGGCGCGATCTTGTGGCCGTCGCGGGCCGGCCGGATCACGCCGAAGCCGCGGCCGGGGATGGCCAGCGCCCGATGCCCCGGCGCCGCCAGCCAGCCGCGCAGGAACTTTTCACGCGGCACGGGCGCCACATCCAGCGCCACGGCATCCGCCAGCGTCGCCAGCTGAGGAACACCCTTGGCGCCCGGGACGGGGCGCGGCACCCCGGCATGGCGGAGATTGCGCCAGGCCGGGGCAAAGCCGGAGCGGGCGTAATTCGCCTGCTGCGCCACCACGCCATCCAGCCCCACGTTGCGCCCCGCCAGATGCGCCATCGCCGCCCGCCACAGCGCGATGCCGAAGCCCTTCCCGCGATGCTCGGGGCGGACGATGTAGAAGCCGATGAAGCCGTGGCTGTCGCCCTGCCGCACGCCGGAAATGCAGGCCACCGGCACACCGTCGAGATAACCCAGAAAAAAGCCCTGCGGGTCGGCGGCGTGGAAGCCAGCGGCATCGGCGAGGCCGGGGTTCCAGCCTTCCGTCGCCGCCCAGTCCAGCAGGATCGGCATCTCGTCCAGGCGGGCGGGGCGAATATCCAGGGTCACGCAGCGAGTCTCCGGAGGGCGGCGCGGAACTCTGCCGCGATGGCGTCGCGCTGGATATGCCGCCCGTCGCGCACCACCACCGCGCCGCCGGCCACCACCTGGGTCACCGGATTGCCCTGGCCGCCGAAGACCCAGGCATCGAGCAGCGCATCCTCCTCGCGCCCGTAGAGCGCGGGGTGCTCGGGGTCCAGGCAGACCAGGTCGCAGCGCTGGCCGGCGGCGATGCCGGCGATCGGGCGGCCGCTGGCCTGGGCGCCGGCGACGACCGCGGCCTCGACCAGGTTGCGGCCGGGATGCGGGTGGGCGGCATCGGTCGCCACCGAGCGCTGCTGCTGCACCAGGCGCTGGCTGGTCTCCAGCTGGCGCATCTCGTCGCGCGGCGAGGTGCCGACATGGCTGTCGGTGCCGAAGCCGAAGCGCCCGCCGGCCTCGCGGAAGGTCGGCAGCGAGAAGAAGCCGTCGCCCAGGGACGCCTCGGTCGAGGGGCAGAGGCCCGCCACCGCGCCGCTCGCCGCCAGGCCGCGGGTTTCGGCCTCGGTCATGTGGGTGCAGTGGATCAGGCACCAGCGTTCATCGACCGGCAGGTTGGCCAGCAGCCATTCGACCGGGCGGGCGCCGGTGGCGGCCAGGCATTCGGCCACCTCGCGCTGCTGCTCGGCGGCGTGGATATGGATCGGGCCTTGGAAGTTTTGCGCGATGTCGAACAACATCGCCGGGGTCACCGCGCGCAGGGAATGCGGCGCAAGCGCCAGGCCGGCCTGGGGATCGCCCGCCACCGCGGCGCGAACCCCCTCGACGATGCGCCAGAAGCCGTCCAGGTCGTTGAGGAAGCGCCGTTGTCCCTGCACCGGGTCTTGGCCAAAAATGCCGCCATGGCGATAGAGGCTGGGCGCCATGGTGATGCCGATGCCGGCCCGCTTCGCCGCCGCCAGGTGGCGCAGCGCCATCTCTTCCGGCTGGGCGTAAGGCGTGCCGTCGGCCTGGTGATGCAGGTAGTGGAACTCGGTGATGCTCGAAAAACCCCATTCCAGGCATTCGGCATAGAGCTGGGCCGCCACCGCCTCGGCATCCTCCGGCGAGAAGCGGCCGACGAAGCGGTACATGGTGTGGCGCCAGGTCCAGAAGCTGTCGGTGCCGCCCTCGGCGTCGCGGGCCTCGGGGGGCGAGCGGCGCTCGGTCAACCCGGCCATGGCGCGCTGGAAGGCATGCGAATGCAGGTTGGGGATGCCGGGGATGACGACGCCCGGCAGGCGCTCGGCGCCCGCAGGATCGCCGCCAGGGGTCACTGAAAGAATACCCCCTGCCCCGTCGGTCTCGATGCGGAGATCGCGCGCCCAGCCTTCGGGCAGCAGGGCGGAGGCGGCGAAGAAGGCGGTCATGGGCGGCTCCCCGAAGGCAATGACCCGAGCATGCCATCGCGGTTGACGAAACTTGTCAAGACAACCATGCTCAACCCCATGTCCGATGCCCCGACGCTGCTCCCGACGCCCAGCCCGGCGACGCCGCGCTACCAGCAGATCAAGGCGCTGATCCTGTCCCGCGTCGCCAGCGGCGAATGGCCGGCGGAGGAACGGCTGCCCTCCGAGAACGAGCTGGTGAAGATGACGGGCGTGTCCCGCGTCACGGTCAACCGGGCGCTGCGCGAGCTGGCCGATGCCGGGCTGCTGACGCGGGTGCAGGGCGTCGGCACCTTCGTCGCCGATGCCAAGCCGCAATCCAGCCTGCTGGAGCTGCGCGACATCGCCGAGGAGATGGCCGAGCGCGGCAGCCGCCATGCCGCCCGCGTCCTGGCCCAGCAGCGGCTGCGCGCCGATCCGGCCATGGCCGTCGCCTTCGGCCTGCCGCCCGGCGCCGAGCTGTTCCATGCCCGGCTGGTGCATCTGGAGAACGGCGTGCCGGTCCAGCTGGAGGAACGCTACGTCAACCCGGTCATCGCCCCCCGCTTCCTCGAGCAGGATTTCTCCCGGATCACGCCCTACCGCTTCCTGACCTCCTGCGCCCCCGCGGAGCGGGTGGAGCATGTGGTGGAGGCCGGCTGCGCCGACGCCGCGACGGCGGCCGCGCTGGACATGCCACTGGAAGAACCCTGCCTCGTCATCCATCGCCGCACCTGGTCCTGGCGGGTGGTCGCCACCCGCGCCCTGCTGACCCATCCCGGCACGCGCTACCGCCTCGGCAGCGCCCTCGACTGACTGCTGACCCGTTCATAGGGAAAAGACATGTCGCAGACCCGTTTCCGCAACGCCCCCGCGATCCGCAGCCCGCGCGGGCCCGAGATCACCGCCCGCCACTGGACCACCGAGGCGGCGATGCGGATGCTGATGAACAACCTGGACGACGAGGTCGCGGAAAAACCCGGCGAGCTCGTGGTCTATGGCGGCATCGGCCGCGCCGCCCGCGACTGGGCCAGCTATGAGCGCATCCTCGAGGTGCTGAAGCGGCTGGAGCAGAACCAGACGCTGCTGGTGCAGTCCGGCAAGCCGGTCGGCGTCTTCGAGACGCACCCGGATGCGCCCCGCGTCCTGCTGGCCAATTCCAACCTGGTCCCCGCCTGGGCCAATTGGGAGCATTTTTCTCAATTGGATCGCGCGGGCCTGATGATGTACGGCCAGATGACCGCGGGGTCCTGGATCTATATCGGCAGCCAGGGGATCGTGCAGGGCACCTACGAGACTTTTGCGGAAGCCGGCCGCCAGCACTTCGGCGGCGAGCTGGGCGGGCGCTGGATCCTGACGGCGGGCCTCGGCGGCATGGGCGGCGCGCAGCCGCTGGCCGGCGTCTTCGCCGGGGCCGCGGTCCTGGCGGTGGAATGCCAGCCCAGCCGCATCGAGAAGCGGCTGGAGACCGGCTACCTCGACGCCAAGGCCGACAGCCTGGACGAGGCCCTGGCGATGATCCAGGACGCCTGTGCGAAGCGGAAGGCGATCAGCATCGGCCTGCTGGGCAATGCCGCCGAAATCTTCCCCGAGCTGGTGCGGCGCGGGGTGAAGCCCGACATCGTCACCGACCAGACCAGCGCGCATGACCCGGCCAACGGCTATCTCCCCGCCGGCTGGAGCCTCGCCGACTGGGAGGCCAAGCGCGAGAGCGACCCGGCAGCCGTCGCCGCCGCCGCCAAGCGCAGCATGGTCGCGCATGTCCAGGCGATGCTCGACTTCCAGCGCATGGGCAGCAAGGTGCTCGACTACGGCAACAACATCCGCCAGATGGCCAAGGACGAGGGCCTGGCCAACGCCTTCGATTTTCCTGGGTTTGTCCCCGCTTATATCCGGCCGCTCTTCTGCCGTGGCATCGGGCCCTTCCGCTGGGCGGCGCTCTCGGGCGATCCGGAAGACATCCGGAAGACGGATGCCAAGGTGAAGGAAATCATCCCGGATGATCCGCACCTGCACCGCTGGCTCGACATGGCCGCCGAGCGGATTCAGTTCCAAGGCCTGCCGGCGCGGATCTGCTGGGTCGGGCTCGGGCAGCGGCACCGCCTGGGCCTCGCCTTCAACGAGATGGTGGCGAAGGGCGAGCTTTCCGCCCCCGTCGTTATCGGCCGTGACCATCTGGACAGCGGCTCGGTCGCCTCGCCCAACCGCGAGACCGAGGCCATGAAGGATGGGTCGGACGCCGTCTCCGACTGGCCGCTGCTGAACGCGCTGCTGAACACCGCCTCGGGCGCCACCTGGGTGTCGCTGCACCATGGCGGCGGCGTCGGCATGGGCTATTCGCAGCATGCCGGCATGGTCATCGTCGCCGACGGCACCCCCGACGCCGCGCGGCGGCTGAAGCGCGTGCTGTGGAACGACCCGGCCACCGGCGTCATGCGCCATGCCGATGCCGGCTACGACATCGCCATCGACTGCGCCCGCGAGCAGGGCCTCGACCTTCCCATGATCGGAGCCGCCCCGTGATCGTCACCCCTGGGATCATCGCCCCCGGCACCGCCACGCTGGACGACCTGCGCGCCATCGCCGAGGGCGCCGCCCTCGCGCTGCCGGAAGGCTGGCAGGCCCCGGTGCAGGCCTCGGTCGATGCGCTGGCCGCCCGCATCGACAGCGGCGAGGCGCTGTATGGCGTCAACACCGGCTTCGGCAAGCTGGCCAGCCAGCGCATCGGCCGCGAGGACCTGACCCGGCTGCAGGGCAACCTGCTGCGCAGCCATGCCGCCGGCACCGGCGCCTTCCTGCCCGCCCCGGTGGTGCGGATGATCCTGGCGCTGAAGGCGCTGTCGCTGGCCCGCGGCGCCTCCGCGGTGCGGCCCGCGGTGATCGAGGCGCTGCTGGCCCTGCTGCGCGCCGATATTCTTCCCGCCATCCCGGCCAAGGGCTCGGTCGGCGCCTCGGGCGACCTGGCGCCGCTGGCCCACCTGTCCCTGGTGCTGATCGGCGAGGGCGAGGCCCTGGTCGGCGGCCGCGTCGTCACCGGCGCCGAGGCCCTGGTGGAAGCGGGCATCGCCCCCCTCACCCTCGGCCCCAAGGAAGGCCTGGCGCTGCTCAATGGCACCCAGGTGTCGACGGCGCTGGCGCTCGCCGGGCTCTTCGCGGCGCAGCGGCTGTGGCAGACCGGGCTGACCGCCGGCGCGCTCAGCACCGATGCCGCGCGCGGCTCCGACACCCCCTTCGACCCGCGCATCCATGCGCTGCGCGGCCAGCTGGGCCAGATCCAGGCGGCGGCGGCGCTGCGCCGGCTGCTCGACGGCAGCACCATCCGCGAGAGCCACCGCCAGGGCGACACCCGCGTCCAGGACCCCTATTGCCTGCGCTGCCAGCCGCAGGTGATGGGCGCCTGCCTCGACCTGCTGGAGCATGCCGCCACCATCCTGGGCCGCGAGGCCAATGCGGTGACCGACAACCCGCTGGTCACCGCCGAGGGCGAGGTTCTCTCCGGCGGCAATTTCCACGCCGAGCCGGTGGCCTTCGCCGCCGACACCATCGCCCTCGCTTTGGCGGAGATCGGCGCCATCGCCGAGCGCCGCATCGCGCTGCTGACCGACCCGGTGCTGTCCGGCCTGCCGGCCTTCCTGGTGCGCGAGGGCGGGCTGAATTCCGGCTTCATGATCGCCCAGGTCACCGCAGCGGCCTTGGCCAGCGAGAACAAGGCGCTGGCCCATCCGCGCAGCGTAGACAGCCTGCCGACCAGCGCCAACCAGGAGGACCATGTCAGCATGGCCACCGGCGCCGCGCTGCGCCTGGCCGAGATGGCGGAGAATGTCGCCGCCATCCTGGCGATCGAGCTGCTGGAAGGCGCCCAGGGCGTCGAGTTCCACCGGCCGCTGACCTCCTCCGTGCCGCTCGAGGCGGCGCTGGCGACGGTGCGCGAGGTTGCCGCCCCCTGGGACGAGGACCGCTTCATGGCCCCCGACATCGCCGCGGTGAAGCGGCTGGTCGAGCATGGCGCCTTCGCCGGGCTCCCCCCCGCATGAGCCGCTTCGACCATATCTGGCTGAATGCCCAGCTGGCCACCATGGACGGGCCGGCCAGCGACCCGCTGGGGATCGTCGCCGATGGCGCCGTGGCGGTGGCGGAAGGCCGCATCGCCTGGGTCGGTCCGCGCGCCGCGCTGCCGGCCAGCGACGCGCCGGTGACCGATTGCGGCGGCGCCTGGATCCTGCCCGGGCTGATCGACTGCCACACCCACCTGGTCTTCGGCGGCGACCGCGCGGCCGAGTTCGAGCAGCGGCTGGACGGCGCCACCTATGAGCAGATCGCCCGCGCCGGCGGCGGCATCTTCTCCACGGTCCGCGCCACCCGGGCGGCGTCGGAGGAAGACCTGTTCCAGGCCGCCCGGCCGCGGCTGGAAGGGCTGCTGGCGGAAGGCGTCACCACGCTCGAGATCAAGTCCGGCTATGGGCTGGAGCTGGAGAGCGAGCTGAAGATGCTGCGCGTCGCCCGCCGCCTGGCCGCCACCCATCCGGTGGCGATCCAGACCAGCCTGCTGGCCGCCCATGCCGTGCCGCCCGGCTTCCCCGGCGGCGCCGAGGCCTATACCGACTTCGTGGTGCGCGAGGCGGTGCCGCAGGCCGCCGCCGCGGGCCTGGCCGATGCGGTCGACGCCTTCTGCGAGGGCATCGCTTTCTCGCCTGCCCAGACCGCCCGCGTCTTCGAGGCGGCGCGGGCGCATGGCCTGCCGGTCAAGCTGCATGCCGACCAGCTGTCGGATCTCGGCGGCGCGGCGCTGGCGGCGCGTTTCTCCGCCCTCTCCGCCGACCACCTGGAGCATGCCAGCGCCGAAGGGCTGGCGGCCATGGCGGCGGCGGGGACGGTCGCCGTGCTGCTGCCCGGCGCCACCTATTTCATCCGCGAGGCGCGCCACCCGGATATCGCGGCGATGCGGGCCGCCGGCCTGCGCATGGCGCTGTCGACCGACATGAACCCCGGCTCCTCGCCGGCGCGGTCGCTGCTGCTGATGCTGAACCTGGGCTGCACCCTGTTCCGGCTGACCGTGGCCGAGGCGCTGCTGGGCGTCACCCGCCATGCCGCGGCCGCGCTGGGCCTGGCCGATCGCGGCCGGCTGGCGCCCGGGCTGCGCGCCGACCTGGCGCTGTACCGGATCTCCCGCCCGGCGGAGCTCTGCTACTGGATCGGCGCCAATCCCTGCATCGGCCGGGTGGTCGGCGGCGCCTGATCCGCGGCGACTTTCGCCAAGCACTGGGCGCATGTGGCCCCCTGCTGGCTGCATGGCCCGGGGTGCGGCGGCGGGCCGATGGCGGGGTGGTCGCGGAGTCTCCAGCCCCGCCGCCAGGGTTTTGCGGGCCGCAAAAGCTTCATGCGCTGCGCAGCAAGAATGACATGCGGCGCCGGGTGGCGTTGCATTGATGTCGTGGCAGCGGCTTCCGGCGCAAGCTTCCGTCTTCAGGGCCGGTTTCACCGCCCGGCCTGTTGCCGGGAGCCCTATGCGAACAGGCATTTAACCAGGATCCGGTTAAACACCCTATTGCAGTGCAGCATCAGGGGCTTAGCCATCGCCTCCCGCTTGCAGTACGGGCTGCGGCCACGTATCTCCGGCTTGCGCTGCCGCCAATCTCGTGCGGCGGCGGGCAGAATGGAGCAGCCGGATGGTCCAAGGCGCCGATGCGGGCACCACCAAGCGTCGCGGCAAGGCGAAGGCCCCCCCCGCGAATGCGGAGGGCCTGACGCAGGAGCAGATGCTCCAGGCTTATCGCGACATGCTGCTGATCCGGCGCTTCGAGGAGAAGGCCGGCCAGCTTTACGGAATGGGTCTGATCGGCGGCTTCTGCCACCTCTATATCGGCCAGGAAGCGGTGGTGGTCGGCATGCAGCTGTGCCTGCAGCCGGGCGACCAGGTGATCACCTCCTACCGTGACCACGGCCATATGCTGGCCACCGGCATGGAGGCCCGCGGCGTGATGGCGGAGCTGACCGGCCGGTCGGGCGGCTATTCCAAGGGCAAGGGCGGGAGCATGCACATGTTCTCCCGCGAGAAGGGCTTCTACGGCGGCCACGGCATCGTCGGCGCCCAGGTCAGCATCGGCGCGGGCCTCGCCTTCGCCAACATGTACCGCGAGGACGGCACCGTCTGCCTGACCTATTACGGCGACGGCGCGGCGAACCAGGGCCAGGTCTTCGAGAGCTACAACCTCGCCGCCCTGTTCAAGCTGCCGGTGATCTTCGTCATCGAGAACAACAAGTACGGCATGGGCACCAGCGCCGACCGCGCCTCGGCGTCGAAGGACCGCTCGAAGGACGGCTCGCCCTGGGGCATCCCGGGCGAGCAGGTCGACGGCATGGATGTCGCCGCCGTCAAGGCCGCCGGCGAGCGCGCCGTGGCCCACTGCCGCGCGGGCCGCGGCCCCTACATCCTCGAGATGCAGACCTACCGCTACCGCGGCCACTCCATGTCCGACCCGGCGAAGTACCGCACGCGGGAGGAGGTGCAGAAGATGCGCGAGCAGCATGACTGCATCGAGACCGCCCGCAAGATCCTGCTCGAGGCCGGCCTGCCCGAGGCCGAGCTGAAGACCGTCGACGACGACGTCAAGGCGATCGTCGCCGACAGCGCCGAATTCGCCCAGACCTCGCCCGAGCCGGACGAGAGCGAGCTGTGGACCGACATCCTGCTGGAGGCCCGCTGATATGGGTGCCACGATCCTGATGCCCGCCCTCTCCCCCACCATGACCGAGGGGAAGCTGGCGCGCTGGCTGAAGAAGGAAGGCGACGCGGTCAAGTCCGGCGACGTGCTGGCCGAGATCGAGACCGACAAGGCGACCATGGAAGTGGAAGCCGTCGATGAGGGCACGCTGACCAGGATCCTGGTGCCGGAAGGCACCGAGAGCGTCGCCGTCAACTCGGCCATCGCCGAGATCGATGGCGGCGAGGGTGGCGCCGCCGCGGCCCCGGCCGAGAAGCCGGCCGCCGCGGAAGTGCCGGAAGCCAAGGCCGAGACCCCGGGCGCCGCCGCCCCGGTCGGCACCGCGGTGCATGCCGCGCCGAAGGGCCCGGCCTCCGAGCCCGAGAAAGACTGGGGCCCGACCAAGTCGATCACGGTGCGCGAGGCGCTGCGTGACGCCATGGCCGCCGAGATGCGCCGCGACGACAAGGTTTTTCTCCTTGGCGAAGAGGTCGCCCAGTACCAGGGCGCCTATAAGATCAGCCAGGGCCTGCTGGACGAGTTCGGGGCGAAGCGCGTCATCGACACGCCGATCACCGAGCACGGCTTCACCGGCATGGCGGTCGGTGCCGCGATGTCGGGCCTGCGCCCGATCGTCGAGTTCATGACCTTCAACTTCTCGATGCAGGCGATCGACCACATCATCAACAGCGCCGCCAAGACGCTGTACATGTCCGGCGGCCAGCTGGGCTGCCCGATCGTCTTCCGCGGCCCGAACGGCGCCGCCGCCCGCGTCGCCGCCCAGCACAGCCAGTGCTACGCCTCCTGGTACGCGCATGTGCCCGGCCTGAAGGTCGTCGCACCTTGGTCGGCGGCCGATGCCAAGGGCCTGCTGCGCGCCGCCATCCGCGACCCCAACCCGGTGGTCTTCCTCGAGAACGAGATCCTCTACGGCCAGAGCTTCGAATGCCCGACCGATGACGACTTCATCCTGCCGATCGGCAAGGCGAAGATCGAGCGTCAGGGCAAGGATGTCACCATCGTCGCCTTCTCGATCGAGGTCGGGCTGGCGCTGAAGGCGGCCGAGAAGCTGGCGGAAGAGGGCATCGACGCCGAGGTCATCAACCTCCGCTCGATCCGTCCGCTCGACATCGACACCATCGTCGCCTCGGTGAAGAAGACCAACCGCCTGGTCACCGTCGAGGAAGGCTGGGCCTTCTCCGGCATCGGCGGCGAGGTCGCCATGCAGGTGATCGAGCACGCCTTCGACCATCTGGACGCGCCGCCGGTGCGGGTCGCCGGCCTCGACGTGCCGATGCCCTATGCCGCCAACCTCGAGAAGCTGGCGCTGCCGACCATCGACCATGTGGTCGAGGCGGTGAAAACCGTCACCTACAAGAAGTAAGAGGAAGCGGGACGATGGCCACCAACATCCTGATGCCCGCCCTCTCCCCCACCATGACGGAGGGGACCCTGGCGCGCTGGCTGAAGAAGGAAGGCGACACGGTCAAGTCCGGCGACGTCCTCGCCGAGATCGAGACCGACAAGGCGACCATGGAGATCGAGGCGGTGGACGAAGGCGTCCTCGGCAAGATCCTGGTCGCCGACGGCACCGAGGCGGTGGCCGTGAACACGCCGATCGGCATCATCGTCGAGGCCGGCGAGGCGGTGCCGAGTGGCGCTGCCGCCCCGGCTGCGAAGGCCGAGGCCGCCAAGCCGGAGGCCAAGGCCGAGGCGACCCCGGCCGAGGCCCCCAAGGCCGAGGCCCCGAAGACTGAGGCCCCCAAGGCGGCGGCCGCGCCGGTGCCGGCCTCGGGCGATCGCGTCGTCGCCTCGCCGCTGGCCCGCCGCATGGCGGAGCAGGCCGGCCTCGACCTGTCCGGCCTGCAGGGCTCCGGCCCGAACGGCCGGATCGTCAAGGCCGATGTCGAGGCCGCCGCCGGCAAGCCGAAGGC